>JANYBM010000004.1 GCA_025361125.1 Holophagaceae bacterium
TTGCTGACTTCGATATTGGTGGCGCCCCGGGCGACCAGCAGATCGTAAAAGATCCCGGAGGTTTCACCTGCGCCCAGGATCAGAAATTTGCGGGGAGCCAGATCTTCGTAGATCTTTTCCGATAATTCCATGGCAACGCCAGGAATCGAGATGGGCTTTGAACTTAGGCCGGTCTCGGAGCGCACCCGCTTGCCGGTCTCCAGGGCCTTCTGGAAGAGCCGGTGAAGCACCGATCGGGTCGCTCCAGCGCTGGAAGCCAAGCGGAAGGCTTCCCGTACCTGACCGATGATTTGATGCTCGCCCAGAGCCAGGGACTCCATGCCAGAAGTCACGCGAAGCAAGTGCCGGGCTGCATCCGTGCCGGAAAATCGGTAGCCGAACCCATTCACTTCGGTGCGGGGAATGCCGTGATAGTTGGCCACGAATTCGGTCACGGCTTCGATGGGATCCACGTCTGCAAGCGCAGCGCCCTTGACGCCATAGATTTCGCTGCGATTGCAAGTGGAGATGATGACACCCTCGGACAACAGGCCTTCCTTGCGCATGAGTGAAAGCGCTTCTCTCACTTTCTCCGGTGAAAAGGCCAGTCGCTCTCTGATCTCAACGGGGGTTTGATGAAAATCCCAGCCGATCATGAGGAGGGGTGATTCGGTGGTATTGCTCATTGGAACATGTGCTCATGGCTGATGAACAGATTCACGATGGAGTACGAAAACAGCAGCAGGCAAAAGCCCGCGATGGAGAGGATCGCGTTCTTCTTGCCACCCCCAGCGCGCCCAGGGAAAAGGGTGACCAAATAAATGCCGATGACGAGAAAGGTGAACAGCACTTTGGGGTCCCAATAGGTCCCCCAATGGGACTTGGCCCAGATCAAACCGAGTATGGTTGCCACGGTCAGCGCGGACACGCCGGTAATGACCGAAGTCCGATGTAGTCGGGACAAGACATCAAGGGCTGGCAGTTTTGAAAACAAAAGGCCCAACTTGCGGCGGCGTAGTTGCTGATTTTGGATCAGATACAGCTGAGCCAGGACGAAGGCAAGCGTCAAGGCCGCATAGCCAAAAATGGCCAAAGTGACATGCATGGCGAAGAGGGACCCCGATCGTTTGGGGTCGCTGATCATGGGTGTTCCTGGATGGGTCATCAACGAAATGGCAAGGAAAAAAATGGCCAGGGGTATGAGAAACGCACCCGTGGAACTTTCGCGATGTCGCAGGAGCAGGATTCCGTAGGATGCGGCGATCATCCAGGCAAAGAGCGACATGGAAGAGGCGAGATCCCGATAGGGCACGGAATGGATCGCCCGGCCCCCGATTTCCAAGGCCGCGAAATGCGCCAGGAAGCCCAGTACCAACAGAACCGTCGTGGCTGTTGCGAAGCTTTCCTTGTCCCGGCGCAGATGCGCGAGCGCGAAAGCCTCAGCGGCCACGTAGAGAGTCAGCGCCATCGCGCTCAAGCCAATCAGTCCCAACATGTGTACCAGCTTAGCCCAAATACCCTGCGTATTCGGTCACAGAAGACCATCAGGACGCGATCACCTGTTCAACAGTGAGCGCGTCCACCAGGCCGTTGCAGCCGTAGAGAGCGGGCAGGACCTTTTCGGCGGGGTACTGCTTCCGCAATCGGGCCACCAACTCAGTGCCGAAGCGATAGGCGGGCAAGTACATCCGGCCCAGCAACGGGTGGCGGCCCCAGGCGCCGGAGAGCTTGTCGGCGCGCTCCTCTGAGACCAGGAAATCGCTGCGGAGGGTTTTGGCCACGGTCTTCTGCTTCAGGTTCTCTTGCCAGGTGAGGTAGGAAGATTGGTTTTTCGCATCGTCTTGAAGGAGTGCCAGCAGGAGTCCGATCTGGAGGTCCCGATCCGGCAATTCATGGATCTCGGTCACACCGTAGGCGATGAGTATTCCGTTGTTGGCGATGCCTTCGAAGAGCGCCGCGGCCCGCGTATTCATCGTCAGGATGGAGGCCTCCAGACCCACCTTGTGCTTGATGAAAAGATTCTGCAGGTAAGCGAAGGTCGTCACGTGGCCGGGCACCACTTCATGGCTCACGAGCTGTTGGAATTCGGGGATGGAAATCTGCAGCGCGGCGTTCAATTCGTAAGTTGCTTCGTACTCGGGCGAGCCATCGGCTTTCCGGGCGCGGCCCAGGTAGTTCATGGAACCCGAGAACCAGGCGTTTTCGATGGGGAGGAAAGCCACGTTGGCACGGGGCACGTCCTTGAATGCTTTCGGCAGATGGGGTGCCAGATTGCGATCGGACAGGGCATCATATTGCGCGATGAAGGCAGCGCCCAGGGCCGGGATGGATTTTGAGGGAACGAGTCGGGCTTTCCGCCACGCATCCACGCCCTTGAGGAGGTCGCCACCGTGGCCCGCTGAGGTCAGCAGCTCAGTGAGAAGTTGGCGCTTGGCAACGGGATCCGAAGGTTCCGGTGCCTTGCCTGTGAGGGTGCGCACGCAGCGGTCATAGGGCACTGCTTCGCCTCTATCGAGGATCTCCATGGCCAGATCCCACATGAGCTCGAAGCATTGAGCAAGGCCCAACAGATAGCCGCCTCGCAACCCTTTCAACTTCTCCGCGCTAGCGGCAACCTGCTGAATAGCGCCATGAACATCCACCGCTTTCAGGTATTTCTGGATGGCGGCGTGATCCGGGAGCTTGGCGGAGACGCCACCGGAGGCACGGACCTTGGCGGCGGACGGATGGGTGTAGGCAAGCGGAAGGGACTCATCTGAGAACCAGGAATCCGCGATGAAACGGCCCACGCCCGAAGGGTTCATGACATCGCCCCCCCAGAGCGTATCAATTCCGAGAATGGCGTTGGCGATGGAGACGTCGAGGGTCGAGGTCATGATCATGCTCCTGGGTTGGCTTCCGCCTGGGTGCGGAGGGAGGTGCGATAGAGGTAGAAACAAAGGCTGAGGAAGGCGACCACAGAGACCAGCTGGGAGATCGCATCAATATCGTAGAACGGTGTTTTGACGCGGCTTTCCGCGTACCACGGGAACAGGCGCAGGGCTGCGCCAAAGACGCCGCCGAGCGCGCCGCCCGCCATGAGGCCCGAGGCGATGATCACGCCCCGCTCCCGGATGGTCCGACCTTTGGTCCCGCCTGCCTGCTCGGATTTCTTGGTGACCAGGTAGGACAGGAAGCCGCCCACCAGCGCGGGGGAATTGAGTTCGAGCGGCAGGTACATGCCCAGTGCGAAGGTCAGCGCCGGCACGCCAAGCATCTCCATCACTACCGCGATCATGGCGCCAACACCGAACAGGATGTAGGCCACGGGTTGGCGACCCACGAAGTTTTCGACCAGCACTTTCATGATGGAGGCCTGCGGCGCGGCCAGCACCGTGCGGGTATCGCCAGCGGCCTGCTCACCGAACTGGAAGACCCGTGCCAGCATCACGATGGTGACACCCACCGCGACAGAAGCGGCGATCACGCCATAGAACTTCACCTTTTCCTGTTGTGCCGGGGTAGAGCCAAGCCAATACCCGGTTTTGAGATCCGTGATGGTCTGCCCCGAAACCGAGAGCGCGGTGCACACCATTCCCGCCATGGCCATGATGAAGAACATTCCCGTGGGGCCCGATAGTCCGAACTTCAGGAGCACCACGCAGGAGATGATGATGGTCAGCATGGTCATGCCGGACACCGGATTGCGCGCGGTGGTGGCGATGGCATTGGCCGCCACCGAGGCGAAGAAGAACGAGAACAAGAGCGTCAAGCCCAGTCCCACGAATAGTACCGATGTTGTGGGCTTCAATGATCCGAAGAAGACCGCCATACCCAATGTTGTCACCACGATTCCGATGAGCATGGACATGACGCTGATATCACGATCGGTGCGCCCAAGACCCGATTCGTTTTCGCCATGTTTGAAGGCGTGGGCGGCGATGGAGAAAGAGCCCATGACGATCTTCAAGGATTTCAGGATGCCAAAGATTCCGGCCGTTGCAATGGCGCCCACGCCGATGAGCCTCACATAGCCACGGAAGATCTGCTCGGCGGTCATCATGGCGATGGGTATTTTGGCGGGATAGACGGCTACTTCAGGAAAGTTCCGCCCCACCAGCCAGATGAGGGGCACCAGTACGAGATTGGCCAGCACGCCGCCCGCGCAAAGAATCATGGAGGAGCGGAGGCCCATCACGTAACCGAGCCCCAGGATGAACCCCGTGGCATCGAATCTCAGCACCAACTTCGCCTTGTCGGCCGCAGCCTTCACCAAAGGTATGAACTGGAAGTCTATGGTTTCTTTCCAGACTTGGAACGTGGTCACGAAAAAGTCGAAGATACCCGCGATGGCCGTGGCTTGCAGCAGCAGTTTGGCCTCTGACCCGCCCCGCTCGCCCGTCACGAGGACTTCGGTGATGGCGGTGGCTTCAGGGTACGGAAATTTGCCGTGGGTCTCTCGGACGAAGTAGCGCCGGAGCGGGATGATGAACAGAACGCCAAGGCTTCCGCCAGCCAGACAGATGAAGATCGTCTGCAGAGGATGTGGATTCAACTGAAGGGTGTAAAGGGCTGGCAGCGTGAAGATCGCACCGGCTACCACTGATCCTGAAACGCCGCCGATGGCGGTGATGATCACATTCTCCAGCAGTGTGGAGCGCCTTGCGTAGATCCGCGCGAGGCCGATGGCCAGGATGGAGATGGGGATCGCCGCTTCCATGACCTGGCCCACCTTCAGGCCCGAATACGCCGAGGCGACGGTGAACAGGACGCAAAGAAAAATACCCCAGCCGAGGGAGCGTCTGGTCAACTCTGGTGGCGCTTCAGAGGTGGGGACTATAGGTTGGTAGACCTGCCCCGGCGCCAATTCTGTATAGGCGTTCTCAGGCAGAGATGTTGACGTGGACTCGGGTGCGTCCATGGGGACTCCTATGGGCTTAGGGATTCCAAAAGGGCGGAAACTCCCATGGAGTGTATCAGCGGCATCTCGATTGGCTGTGAGGACGAGGTCACAACGTGGATTGGTTTCGCTCCCTCCTCAACACTCGTATGGAAGTTGTGTGGGCCAAAGTCAGGCACCATGACGTCGGTTGGGAACGGCTGTTTTCGGACCGATTTCAAGGCGCGGTCCAGCGCAGGATGGTCAAGGTCGGCATCAAAGGTATCCGGTCCAGGTTTGACAGGGTGCTACAGCCGTTCAGGCAAGCCCCTCGCGAATCCTCTGAAATTCATCGAGGATGGGCTGGTCGAACCGATGGGACATCACGATCACCACCGGGCACATCCCGCCTCAAGGTTGGACCATTCGTGGCTGCGCCAGGATACCGTGATGCCCTATAGCGATACGCTGACAGCGATGGCAACGCCAGGGTGGCGCCGGTTGTAAAGGTAGTAGCCATCGTTGTAGTCAATGTAAACGTCATCATTGGCATACCAGCTGTCGGACCAGAACTCGGGCCAGGGATCTACGATGCGGAACCAGTAGCTCCCATAGCGGAAGCGTGGATAGCCCATATAAATCATCGGTCGAGTTCGAATACGGAACCATCGGTCAGGCCCAAAATGGAGACGGAAGCGGGATTGGGGGATGATATAGCCGCCATAGCCACCCCGATGCTCCCATGAGCGGTGCTCTGACTCCCATGATCCGGCGCGATGCTGCTGCCAAGTCGGGTGCGCCGCCCAAGCTCCCCCGCCTTGCCAGCCGTGGCTGCGCTCCCAGGTTTGGGCCTGGATCCGACTTCGGGAAGGTGGCGCGTATCGGTGGTCAGGGGTCAGTGCTGTGCTTCCCGGGGCCGAATGTTCCATGGAGCGCGGGTTGGGGCGGGGTTGGGGGTTTTCCCTGGAACGCCCATAAGGCAAAGGCCGAGGCATGGGCTCGGGTCGGGCAGACATTGGTGGAACGTGGCGCGGCTCCCGTAATTCGCGTGGCTCCTGTTGGCTTCGCAGATCTCGCTGCTCTCGTTGTCCCCGGTTGTCCTGCCGTCGATCTGGACGGTCTTCCCGGCGCTCCTGTTTGACTTCCTGGCGCTCTGGGCGGGCCTCTCGTCTCTCCTGCTTGTTCTCCCGTTGCTCTGGGCGTGCCTCCCGCCTTTCCTGTCCCCCTTCACTGCGCTCCTGACCTTCCAGGCAGGCTGAATTCAGGGCAGGGGCTTGAAGTCCTATTCCGAACGCAAGCAGAAGTGCGCTTTGACGAATGATCGGGTGTAGCTGCATGGATCCTCCCAGGATCGCAATTGGTGATCTTTCACAAAGATAGGACTTGAATGAATCTCGCGCCAATGGGAAGCCGTCGTCCAAGCTTCACGTGTTATGAAAGTACCTTAATTGGAAACCCAGGTTTTGCTTCACCTACTCTGTTTCCCCCTGGCCTTTGAATCGTTTGCAACTGCTGATCGCTTTTCTGGGGACGCTGGTTTTATACTCTGCGCAGATCCTGGAGACAAATCCAATGGCCACACAGTGGTACTACGCCCAGAACAATCAACAGTTCGGCCCAATTCCTGGTGAGCAGTTGCGCGGCATGCTTTCGACCGGCGCCCTGCGGCCCTCAGATCTGGTGTGGGCAGAGGGGCTTTCCGCATGGACGCGGGCCGACCAGGTTCCATCACTGATGCCTGCCCGAGCCCCGAATCCAGCGACCCCTGCTCCCATTTACAGCCAGGCCCCCGCGCCACCCCGACCCGCCTTCGCGCCCGTGCCGATGCCGCAGCCACAACCTCAAGCTTGGGGAGGGGTGCAGCCACAGGCCCCAATTTATGGGCAGGGGGGGGGCGTGGCAGAGGAAGTGGTGGGAATCCTTCGGAGCACCAAGCCCTGGGTGCGCTTTCTGTCGGTGCTTGGTTTCTTGGGCCTCGGACTTATGCTGCTGGGATGCCTGGCCATCCTGGTGCTGCCAATGGGTCCAATGGGATCCATGTCCATGGGACCCCGAATCGGCGCCTCATTTGCCTACCTTTTGATGGGGCTCGTGCAGTTTCCAGCGGTGCTGTTCCTCCACCGCTACGCCGGTCGAATCGGGCGCCTGGCCGCCAGCGGCGATCCCATTGATTTGGAAGATGCGCTGCGTGCGCAGAAATCTTTTTGGAAGTACTTGGGCATCCTTACACTGGTGATGATCATCCTTTACGTTTTCATCATTGTCGGCGTGATCATCTTTGCTGGAACCAGTATCTTCAGGCATTAGACCTCACGGGCGGGTCCCCCGACCAAAAGGTGGGGAGTCCCGGGGGGAGGATTCCCACCTCCGCGAGCTTGCGAGCGGGAAGTTGCGCGAGCAACTGATCGGTGGGAGTAGTGAGCGAAGCGGGCAGGAAACATATCAGGGCCAACGGGTCAGGTGACCTGGCCCCGCTTGAAAAACCTGGCTTCGTGCCATTCGCCGGTTTCGAGCACGGCGCGAAGCGCCGCCACCGCGTCCCATACATCCACATGGCGCGTGTAAAGGGGCGTGAAGCCGAAGCGCAGAATATCTGGTGCGCGGAAATCGCCGATGACGCCCCGGGCTTGCAGCGCCTGACTGATGGGGTAGCCACCCTCGGGGTGGGCGAAGGAGACTTGGCTGCCCCGTTGGTGGGCTTCCCGTGGCGTCACCAGGCTGAGTCCGTAGCCTGCGCAGCGGTCTTCCACCAACTGGATGAAAGCCTCCGTCAAGGCGACGGATTTCTCTCGAAGGGCGCTCAAGCCGCCGAGCGCTTCGGTGGCCAACAGCGTGTCCACGCCGCACTCTAAAGCCGCGAGGGAGAGCACGGGTGGCGTGCCGCAGAGGTAGCGCCCGATGCCTGGGGCAGGGCGATAATCGGGAGTGAACTCAAAGGGTGCCGCATGCCCGAGCCAGCCAGAAAGCGGCTGCCAGGACCGGTCCACGTAGCGCGGGTGGGCCCACACAAAGGCGGGAGCACCAGGACCACCGTTCAGGAATTTGTAGCCGCAGCCCACGGCGAAATCCACAGCTTCTTCAGCGGAACCATCGCCCATCAGATTCACTGGCAACCCCCCGGCACTGTGGGCCAGGTCCCAGACAGCCAAAGCACCCACCCTGTGCGCGGCGCGGGTGAGGGCGGCCATATCGTGAAGTCGTCCACTATGGTAGTTCACCTGGGTGAGCAGCAGCACGGCCACTTGATCGTTGAGTCGGGATGAAATTTCATCGGCTTCCACCCGTTCCAAATGCAGGCCCTGCTCGCGGGCCAGACTTTCAGCGATGTACAGATCCGCGGGGAAGTTGCTGCGTTCCGAGAGGATCACGCACCGTCCAGGCTGGTCTTCCTTCACGATCCGCAAGGCGGCGCTGAGCACCTTGAATAAGTTCACAGAAGTGGAATCGGCCACCACCACTTCTCCGGGGCCCGCTCCCACCAGCCGCGCGATCTTGTCGCCCACCCGCCGAGGCAGCTCCATCCAACCGGCCTTGTTCCAGCTCTGGATGAGGTCCCGCCCCCATTCTTCCTGGATCACCTGCTGCAGCCGCGCGGTCGTGGTTTTGGGCATGGCGCCCAGAGAATTTCCATCCAGGTAGATCAACCCCCCGGGCAAATCGAAAAGATCCCGCAAGGGTGCCAGGGGGTCCTTTGCGTCGAGATTCTCAAAATCCTGTCGCGAAGTCATCGGTGCCCTTTACCGGATTGGGCCGACGTGTGGACGGCCCCTCCCACGTATCGCACGCAGTGCGTGCTCCCACTCGCTGCGCTCATGGACGTGGAGCCTCCCCGCTCACGATGTTCGCAGAGCTGGAGCCTCAATGGGGGAACACCATCAAGTCAGCCAGCTCATTTTGCCGCAACGACCAGCTCCACTTGAGAACAATGAAGCACATCAACCGTCCGCCCTGCAGCTTTCAAGGTCGCTTGGCCAATGACCCAGGTCCCCTTGTCGAAGTAGGCCACGTACTCAAACCTTCCCGAGGCACGGGAGCCGCTCACCGCATAGCTGCCATAGGCCCAGCCTTCATGCCCGGGAGGCGTGTTGGAGCGGTCTTTGGGGTCGCGGTTCGAGCCGAACGCCCGGTTCGCCCTACCGCTGAACCAGACAGCGCTCGGATGATCGCCCAGAACTTCCCTGGCGAGGGCACAGGAGGACAAGGCATCGGTCACGATTCTTGGCGCGCTGCCAACGCCGTGGGGGCCGAGCCCTACAACTAGTCCAAAGCCGACAAGTGTCACGGAAGCCGTGATGAACACCCGTCGCCACCAATTTACCGCATTCATATCCCGCCTGATTCGAAACTCGGTTTGCAGTGGCCGCTGCAGCCAACTTCTTTTTCAGAATGTACCTTGTTCACCTTAGGGAGAAAAAATTTGCCACTAGCCACCAGGGTTGTAGGGTGCTCGAAGCTAACCCAACCGGTAAGGATTCCTTGGGCCCCTTTGTCATTGATCTACGCGTCCGGTTGGTGCAGAGTCTGAGAATCAATTTCCAATACAGCAGGAGGCACTCATGAGCGTTGATCCCAGGTACCGCCATGTCGGCGGGGACCGCGCCATTTACACCTGGGCGGCCGTGGTGGCCC
>JANYBM010000086.1 GCA_025361125.1 Holophagaceae bacterium
GTACGCCATCCTGGTATCCCAAGGCTATCCCAAGGCCAACATCACCGTTCTGTACGCCGATGGGGTGGCCAGGGATGGCGCCATGCCGGTCAACTACAGCGCCACCGCGGCAAACATCAATACCGTCTTCACCTCTTTGGCTGGTAAGTCCGGCGCGGGATCCACGGTCTACATCATGAGCAATGACCACGGAACCCAATTGGCCGGTGGCCACACCGGGCTTTGCCTCTGGAACTACCAGGTCATGAGCGACACCGATTTCGCCGCCCAGGTCGATAAAGTCAAGACCTTCAAAAAAATGGTCATCCAGATGAAGCAATGTTTCAGCGGCGGATTCGTAGCGCCCCTGACCAAAACGAATCGCATCGTCATGTCCTCCTGCAGCCCCACGCAGGTCTCCTGGTCCAATTCCACCGCCACCTTCGGTGAATTCACGTTCTGGTATTTCTCGGCCTTCCTGGGCCACAAACCCGATGGCAGCGGCGCCGTGAATGCCGACGCCAATGGTGATGGCAAGATCTCCATCCTGGAAGCCTACAATTTTGCCCGCAGCCACGATACAGCCAATGAGCAACCGCACTACGATGACAATGGGATGCCGCCCGCCCAGACCGCCGCTGTGCCGGCGGGTGGCGACGGCGCCCTGGGAGCCGCGACCTTCTTGAAATAATAGGCGCGGATAAAAAGCTGTTCAAATCAGGTCGCCTTTGAAGGCACGAGCAACTCGGGGCTTTAGGAGCCGTGTCAAAATAACCTGTGCGGTCCAGGTTATTTTGTAACGGCTCCTTTTGTCGGTCCGTACTCCAAGTGACCAGGTTTTTTTATCCCAACGACGTGACGGCGATTTTCAACGTGGAGGAGCAACATGACTTACTGTCTTACTCTCCTTGGAACATTTTCGATTGGACTCATGTCCTTGACCGCCCAAACACCACCTCCCGAAGCGGTGACCTTGACTGGAGCGACCTCCATGAAAACAGCCGCCAAAATTCGCACACCAGAATTGCTGAAACACTTAGGCAAGAAAGTGACCGTTGAGGGATATTTCTACGACGGTTCCATTCCCATGCTCGTGGATGATTTCGAAAAAATTCGCATCAACTCGCTTTTGACCCAGGACTCCTACATACCCCTGGTGGGTCGCAAACTGAAACTCAAATGGGGCGATCACGTGAAAGTCACGGGCATCCTGGAACCAGGCAGGCCTCCGCTTTCGCATGAACCTGCAGTGCTCAAGCTCAAAGCGTCTTCCAAGGTGCAGTTGATCAAAGCGAGCCTTGTGAAATAGGCACCCGTTGGAATTCAGCGTGGTGGATGCTCCAGGAATTCGATTTCTGGGTTTTTTTCCGCGGTGGTGCGTCGCTGCCAGTCATTCTCGAAAAGGATGGCGGGATTGCCTTCCACATCCTCCACCTGTTCACCCCAAAAACGGGTCGGATCGGGCCAACCACCACGCAGCCAGCGGGCCATCTGGAAACCCCTGGATTCAAGTATAACCGGGCATGAATATTCTTCTTTCAACCGATGGGCCAACACTTCGAATTGTAGCCGGCCCACTGCGCCTAGGATTGGCAACGGGGCACCGCCCTTGGGCCAGAAGACCTGCACCACACCCTCTTCGGCGATCTGCCCCAGCCCTTTCAGAAAGCCTTTTCGGGCGCCAGGGTCTGCAAGGCGGACGGATGAGAATTGCTCAGGGGAAAATCTCGGCACCGCGTGGAATTCCAAGGGACCCGCCGCACTGATGACATCCCCAATGCGAAATACGCCGGGATTGATGAGGCCCAGGATGTCCCCGGGCCAGGCTTCATCCACAATTTGCCGTTCACGGCCGAAAAACATGTGCGGGTAGTTGAGCTTGATGTTTTTCTTTTCACGCACATGCAGCGCATCCATGCCCCGCTCGAAATGACCGCTGACGATGCGCGCGAAGGCCACACGGTCTCGGTGGGCCTTGTTCATGTTCGCTTGCACCTTGAACACGAAGGCCGTGAATGGCATTTCAGGGGCCACTGCGCCGCCTTCCATAAGGGGCCGTGGACCTGGCGGTGGCGCCAGGTTCAGGAATTCATCCAGAAAATCCGCCACGCCGAAATTATTCACGGCGCTGCCGAAGAACATGGGCGATTGCTTTCCCGCCAGAAATTCAGCTTGATCAAAAGGCGGTAAGACATGGTTCATGAGATCCACGTCGTCCTTGAGTTGTAGGAGTTCTGACTTGGTGAGCAAGGCCATGATTTCTGGATCTTCCAGGCTGCCTTCGCCCACCATACGGGCTTTGCGGCCGGCTTTGGCCCGCTCAAAAAGCTGGATGCGGCCTGTGGCCCGCACATAAACACCCTTGAAGTCAGTACCGCTACCGATGGGCCAGGTCATGGGCACCGCGTGCAGACTGAAAAGTTCTTCGACTTCATCAATCAGTTCCACGGGCTCACGACCCGGCCGGTCCAGCTTGTTCACGAAGGTGAAAATCGGGAGATTCCGTTCCTTGGCCACGCGGAACAGTTTTTTCGTCTGTTCTTCCACGCCTTTGGCGCAATCCAGGAGCATCACCACCGAATCTGCCGCGGTCAGGGCGCGATAAGTATCCTCGCTGAAATCCTGGTGGCCCGGCGTGTCCAGCAGGTTGATGCAATGCCCCCGGTATTCAAACTGCATGGCGGCCGATGTGACCGAAATACCGCGCTCCTGCTCGATGCTCATCCAGTCGGAATGCGCCGCGGCTCCACCCTCCCGGGACTTGACCGAGCCCGCCCGATCAATGGCTCCGCCATAGAGCAGGAGCTTTTCCGTCAAGGTGGTTTTTCCTGCATCAGGATGGCTGATGATGGCAAAAGTGCGTCGGCGGGCGATCTGTTCAGAAAGGTTCATGGGCATCCAACAAAAAGAAACGGCCTGGTGGGCCGTTTATGAATGATATCAGGCGCGAAGTTCTACTTCATCAACCCGTAGCGCCGTTGCAACGCCATTTCCTGGAGTTGAAGCGCATCGGTGCGGGCTTTCAAGTCATTCGCCCGGTCTGCAAGATTGCTCGCCGAAGCGTCTTGCCCAGAGGAAGAGAGCGCCTGCTTCATATCGCGCAGCAAAGCCAGGCCCGCATCCAGGCATTCAAGACCCTCCCGGTGATAGGCAGTACAAGGTTGAGGCGGCGTGATGGCGGCCAGTCGGCTTCGGGTCAGGCTGGCCTGCTGGAGCATGCCCTCGAAGCCCGACAGATCGCCTTTGGCGAGACCCGCCATGACCTGGTTGGCCATGGCTTCAGGATCGCTGCTTGCGGCAGGCTGAATGGCTTTGACAGCTTGAAAATAAGCCGCCACGGCTGCGTACGAGGGATCTGCGGGATCGCTCGATGGGATGGGACTACCAGGTGAAATGGCTTCGGGTGACCCTGATGGCGAGAATCCCCCAGGCCCGGAAAGCGAAGGGATGACTGCGTTCGTTGGCTCGCTGGAAGACACCTGGGCGGGCATTTTTGATGGCGTGAGCGCGGAATTGCCCGATCCCGTCCTGGGTTTGTCTTGAGTCATTTGCCCGGACTCGCGCCCAAGGAGAAAAACCAGGCCAAGCACTCCGATGCAAGCGATGGCTATCAGGGCTGCCAGCATGCCTTTGCGGATCGCAACTGTGGCCAACCTGACCTCCCCGTCCTTACAGCAGTAGCGTCCTAAGCCATTCGGACAAAATATTTGGTAAAACACCTAGCATTTTGGCACGGCACCTAATCGCCGCGCAGCTCGGCGGGTTTCAGGTGTTGCTTGAAGTTCCAACCGCTTCCGGTCCATTCGATGACCGTGCAACTCGCTTTCTTCACGTCGAGAAACTGCCCAGTGAGATGGTGGATCAGGCTCGATAAAAAGGGCTCATGGCTGGTAATGGCGATGATCTCGCTTTGTCCAGCGTTGATCACGAGGCGCCGCAGCCACTGATCCATTGCTTCCACGTCAGCGCCCGGCGTGAAGCCATCCGAAATACCCACAGGGAAAGCCTTCCCAGAATCCCCATCCATGGCAGCTTCCTTGAGGCAGGCCATGGTTTCCATAGCCCTGCGATAGGGGCTGCTGATACCCCTGCTCGGGATGAAGCCTCGGGAAACCAGCCCGATCATTGCGGCTTTAGTCTTGGTCCAGCCTTCTTCAGTCAACGCCCGTTCCGAATCCCCAGTGCCTGGCCGGAATTCCTCGGCGATCCCGTGGCGGATCAGGAGTAGCTTCGTCATGCCGTTCCCCGCTTAGCAGCCATGTGCCTAAGGTGTTCCAGCCTTCGCCGGTGGGCGGCAAGATAAGCGGCGTCTTCTTTGTAAGTAGCGGGATGAATGCGCGGGACGGGTTGAGGTCGCAATTCATCATCCACATTCACAAACGTGAAGATGCAGGCGTTGGACAGGTTGATCTGCTTTCGGTCCCTGGAGATCCGCATGATGTCGGTCTCGATGCAAACCGAGCAGCCACCGGTGTAAACGGCGCGGCTTACCAGGTGGAGCTTATCGCCCATGCGCACGGGCTGAACGAAATTGATGCGGTTCACCGCGACAATGATCGGCCGGTTCGGTGCCACTTCTTCGGCGCAAATGGAACTCTGCTCGTAAGCCATTCGGATAAGGTGTCCACCAAATATTTTTTCCGGAACGTTCTCATGCTCAGGGTAGGTGCGGTCCCAGCTTTCGGTCACGCAACGGTTCGCCATCAGGCCGTCGAATCCGCGCTCATCCTGGGCGGCGTGTAATTCCACCAGCAGCGCATATTCTTCGTGGCTGGGTGGCTCCTGGGCCTGTTGGAGGCCTTTGCGATAGGCCTCACGGCGCGTGATGGCCCGCCCCCAACGACGTTCACCTAGTCCATCACAAGGTTGGAAACCCGGTAATACGAGGCTATGAGCCCCGGCACCGCCAGAGCTGCGCGCCACCATCGTGAAGTAGCAGGAAGCGATGTGCGCAGCTGGTTCGGTCGCTGTGGCGGGATGCTCCACGCGCATGCCAATTTCCAGAGACGTGCGCCCCACAAAATTGATGCGGGCCCCAAACACCAAATTCCGTTTCAGGTCCGCGGCATTGCGGATATAGATGTTGTCAATTGCGGCGGTTACCACCCGCGCATCCGGAAAGAACTCGCGAACGTAGGCCAGAGCTGCTTCTTCAGCCAGCTTGTCCATCACTTCCAGGAGCAACCCGAACCTGACGTTCCCACGCACAGGCTCGTCAATCACCATGTAGCGCTTCCTCAACTCCGCGTCCGTGGCAAGTGCGAGCGTGACGACGAGTTCTGTAGCGAGGGGCATGGGCAATTGTAGCTTGCCTGTGGGTGATGAGTGGTGGGCTGCGGGCCTTTTGACTTTTCGACTCTTAAACTTTTTAACGCTTAACCTTCGACTCTCGGCTCCTAGCTCACTCCCCCAAAATCAATGCTCGATAACATGCCCATTCCATGGGAAACTGAAGCATTAGGGCCAGATCCGGCAGGCGCGATGCGCCTTTCCCCGCGGGACAGTCGCCCACGGGAGCTTTTGTGAACACCAATACCTTCGCAGCCTTGGGCTGCAATGCCACGTTAGTGGCCGCCCTCGATCGTCGTGGGTACATAACACCTATGCCCGTGCAGGCCGAAACTTTCAAAGCTGGGCTTGAGGGCCGCGATCTCCTGGTGCAAAGCCGCACTGGCTCTGGCAAGACCCTGGCTTACGGCTTGCCTTTGCTGCACCGCTTGACCCCAGAAAAGTACCCCCAGGCACTCATCCTTGCACCCACACGCGAACTGGCTCAGCAGGTCAGTGAAGAATTGCGCAGCGTGGATCGCGGTCTCAATGTCGCCCTTCTCTTAGGCGGCATGCCCTATCAGCCCCAGATGAAGGCGTTGCACTACGGAGCCAGTGTGGTGGTGGGCACTCCGGGCCGCATCATGGATCATTTGGATCGTGGTTCCCTGGACCTCTCGAAGATCTCCATGGTGGTACTCGATGAGTGTGACGAGATGCTCAACATGGGCTTCATCGAGGATGTTGAAAAAATCCTCGCCAGCGCGCCGAAGGGACCGCAGACCTATCTCTTTTCAGCCACATTGCCACCGCCCATCGCATCCCTCGCCAAGCGATTTCTCAAAGACCCCGTGAAGATTCAATTGAGCGGTGCAGGCGAACAGGCCCAACATGCGGATATCTCCCACACGGCTTGCCTCGTGCCCGACCATGCGCGCGTGAAGGCCCTGGTGAACCTCCTCTTGCTCGATAACCCGAGCGCGGCTTTGATCTTCACCAAGACCAAGGCCGAGACTGAAGAAGTGGCGGAGGCCCTTACCCAGGCGGGCTTGAGCGCGGCCTTTCTCCACGGCGATCTGGTGCAGGCCTCCCGAACTCGCATCCTCAACCAATTCAAAACCGGAAAACTGCAACTGCTCGTGGCAACGGATGTGGCGGCGCGCGGTCTCGATATCGGCGGCTTGCCGTTGGTGGTGCATCTCGGAATTCCGCATCAATTGGAAAATTACATCCATCGCAGTGGCCGCACCGGCCGAGCTGGCGCCAAAGGCACGTCCTTGTCCCTGGTGGCCTGGAAAGAAAGTCGAATCCTCATGGCCTGGGCCCGTCGTGGGGGTCTGAATATCGTTTGGCGACCGGTCCCCCAGCAGGCTGACCTCCGAACGGCAGCAGCCACGCGCCTGGCGGAAAAGTTGAAGGCGGCGGATACCGTGGCTCATCGGGACGAAGCAGAATCATTGCTCACCGCCTACGCGCCCGTGGATCTTGTCTCCAAACTCCTGAACTTCATCGAACGAGAAGAAGCCGTCGGCTTCGATATTCCCGAAGAACCGGCCCGGGACCGGGTTCCTTTCAGGCGCGAAGGCCCCAGCCGACCCTTTGAAAAGAAGCCCTTTGATCGGAACGACAAAAAACCGTTCGAAAAGAAGCCTTACGAAAAACGTCCCTTCGAAAAGAAACCCTTTGAAAAAAAACCGTTCGAAAAATCGCCCTATGCAGCCAAAGAGCCAAGTGGCTTCAAACCCAGGCCCAAGGCCGATCGCCCCACGGGAACACCATTTAAAAAGAAGTCCTGAGGAAGCAGCCTTTGGGCTGCCATTGAAATGGCGCGCCCCAAGCCGCTTCTATGCTCATTGCTCTTTAGGTACTTCCATCTTCGTGAAATCAACGGATTCCTCAGCTTGGCCTTTTGGCTGATCCAAGCCCCAGAGTTTGATTTCCGGTGCCTGGTTATGGGCTTTGGCCTTGGCTTCCATGATTTTCCTGATGGCCTCGGCATCGGTGGATTCCTTGGGTGCGGTGCCTCGAGGGAAAGCCAGATGCAAAATCTTGTCGGTGGTCGCTCCGCTGGCCAGCAGACCCGTCAAGCGATCAATGTCGGCCCAATCCACGTTATCCGGCGCCTTGAATTCTTCTCGCGTCGTCGTGGGTAGGGCTGTCTTCATGAATTCCACCCAGATGGGCACAGCCACCTTGCCACCATCGGCGCCATGAAAGATGGTCTTCTTCGTATCGAGGCCCACCCACACGCCACAGGCGATGCGCGTCGAGAAGCCCAGAAACCAAGCGTCCGTGTGATCGTTGGTGGTTCCGGTTTTCCCCGCCACGGGCCAATTCAATTCATTGGTCCTTGATGCGGTGCCGAGAGTGGCCACGCCTTGCAGGCACTGAGTCAGCTCGAAGGCCACGGCGGGATCAATCAGCGGCTCGCCCGGCTGGCCTTCAAAGGATTCCAGCTCGCGACCGTTGCGATCCACGATCCGTTTGATGAAAAAAGGCAGGGGACATTGCACGCCCCCATTGCCAATGGTGGCGTAAGCCCTGGTCATCTCACGGAGATTCAGGTCCGCGGCACCTAAAGCCAAGCTTGGGTAAGGCGGGATGGGGCTCTGGATTCCGGCTTTCCGCGCGAAGGCGATTGCGTTGTTGATACCCGTTTCTTCAAGGGTCCGCACCGCCGCCACATTCCGGCTATCCCGGATGGCTTCCCAAATGGGAATGGGGCCCCAAAAATCCCGCTCGTAGTTTTTGGGCTCGTAGGACTTCGCACCGCGGGCCGTAGGGTATGCGGTCGAAATCCCTTCAGGCGATGTGGTAACGCTGAAATGCTCCGCATCCACGAAGGTGGTGGGGATATCATTCACGATGGATGCGGATGTTTTCCCGCGCTCAAAAGCGGCCCCGTACACAAAAGCTTTCATACTGGAACCCACTTGACGCTGGGCCTGCAGGGCGCGATTGAACTTGGAGCGGTTGAAATCGTAGCCTCCCACCATGGCCCGGATCTCGCCGTTTTTCGGATCAATGGCTAGCAACGCTGCTTCCACTTCGGGTTCCTGATCCAACTCGACCTTGGTGGGCAGACCCTCTTTCTGCTCCTTGATAAGGAACCGGGGACTGGAACCTCGGACAAGCATTTTTTCAATCCCTTTTCCTGCCCAGGCAAAGGAGGTCGCTGGCACATCCAGTGTGGCGCGGCTGATGCGAACCGTGGCAGCACCGTCCTTCCATCCCAAGATAATGCCCTGCACAGAATCTCCAGCTTCGAAATAGCGGTTCCAGCCCGGTAGTTTGGCATTGGCTGGATCGTTGATGAGCTGGATCGCGTCCTTGCGGTATCCCCGTCGCCGGTCCACGTTCCTCAAGCCTTTACGAATCGCGTCATTGGCACCCGTCTGCCAAAGCGCATCAATGGTGGTGGTGACTTCCAGCCCGCCATTCAGCACCGCTTCGCGGCCATATTTTTCGTACAAGTATTTGCGCACCTCCTCCACCACATAAGGCGCGACTTGTTCTTCCTGGGCGTTCTCCCGAGCCAGGCGGATGGGCCGTTGAATAAGCGTTTCAGCGTCGGATTCTTTTAAGTAATGCTCAGCGGCCATGCGTTTCAACACATGGTCGCGGCGCACTTTCGCGGCGGCTCTGGATTTTGGATCGGGATTGTAGGGGTTGTACCAATTGGGATTCTGCACGAGCCCGGCCAGCATGGCGGCCTCTTCTGGAAGCAACTGGGGGGCGCTTTTACCAAAGTAGTACTGGGCGGCGGATTCGATGCCGTAGCGTCCTCCGCCGAAATAGACCTCGTTGGCGTACATTTCCAGGATCTGCTTTTTTGAATACGCCCTCTCCAGTTTGGTGGCCAGGATGATCTCTTTCATTTTTCGATCCAACTGCTTCTGGCGTTTGGCCGTAACTGTGCGCACCAACTGCATGGTGAGGGTGCTGGCTCCTTCTCTGCGCGTACCCCCGGACTTCACAAAATTCCAGGCGGCACGAGCGAAACCCTTTGGATCCACGCCATGATGCTTGAGGAAATCCGAATCTTCCGTGGCGATGATGCCACCGATGAAAGCCCTTGGAATATCTCCGTAGGGAATGACCACGCGATGTTCTTCGGCGAAGACGCCGATGATGTCGCCATTGCGGTCCAGCACTTTGGTGATGGTCTTGGGAACCCGGATGGCGAAGTAAGTGAGATAGCTGTCCGCTTCACGGGAATAGATGGACCACATCACGGCGAAGAGCAGGCCTCCACCGACCGTGATCGCAACGGAAGCCCATAGCAAAAAGCGCACAAGCGGGTGCCTTTTTGCTTTCAGGAGTTGCGGCGGTTGAAGCTTCTGTTTGGGTGGTATCGGCATCCCATAAGAGTACCTGTATGCTAGGGGGTCATGTCTCCTACAGCCGCGATCATCGCCAAAGCCAAATCGCCCCTCCTGCCAAAAACCTTGGCCGAAATCGCGCCCTGCTTCCTTGACCGCAGCTGGACTCTGGTAGCAAGAGCCTCTCTTGAAGGTCCCTGGTCTGAAGCTGGCCTTGCTCCCACCTGCCTGACTATTGACGAGAATCTGGGGGATTCTCCTGAACTCGGTCTGGTATTGGGCGGTGATGGCACCCTGCTTTCCGCCGCGCGACGCGTGGGTATCCGTGGTGCGAAACTGCTGGGTATCAATCTAGGCTCCTTGGGTTTTCTCACGTCGCATTCCGCCAATGAGGCAAAGAGCGCTGTCGAGGCCTATCTCGCCGGAGAGTTGGAAGAAGATTCCCGCAAGCTGCTCCACGTTGAGCTTTGGCGAGCTGGCCAAATGCTGATGCAGGCGGAAATCCTGAATGATGCCGTGCTGGCGAAGGGCGCGCTGGCCCGGATCATGGACATGCACCTGTCCGTGAACGGCCAGGAAGCCGCCCTCATCAAAGCCGATGGCCTGATCGTCGCCACCCCCACGGGCTCCACGGCCTACTCACTTTCGGCGGGCGGCCCGATCTTGCACCCTGGATTGGAAGCCTTGGTCATCTCGCCCATCTGCCCTCACAGCCTGACGCTTCGGCCCCTCGTGGTGGATGCCTCCATGCGCGTGGCCATCACCGTGGGTGATGCCGAGGACGCCCATCTGACCCTGGATGGGCAGATTGGCCAGGCTGTTCAACAAGGTGACCGCATTGAGGTGAGCCGCAGCCCCCACACCATCACCCTGCTGCAAAGCCCCGCCCTCCCCTATTTCAGGTTGCTACAGCAGAAATTGCATTGGTCGGATCGATAAGGGCGGGTCCCAAGTCTCAAGTCTTCAATCACCTTGCCTGCTTGCCTGCGACGCTCAACTCTTAACTTCCCTACCGTAATTTCAGCGATGCCAACGCCAACACAGAGCAGATCACGGCGGTGATCCAGAGCCGGATGACGACTTTGTTTTCATGCAGGCCGCCCAACTCCATGTGGTGATGAAAGGGCGCCATGCGGAAGATGCGCTTGCCAGCGCGAAGCTTGAAACTGCCGACCTGTAGGATCACGCTGATGGCTTCAAAAACGAACAGTCCACCGGCGATGGCAAGCAGCAATTCCTGTTTGATGATGAGGGCTGTCGTCGCCAGCGCCCCCCCCAGCCCAAGGGCTCCGGTATCGCCCATGAACATTTCCGCGGGGTGGGCATTGAACCAGAGGAAGCCGAGACAAGCTCCAGCCATGGCACTCATGAAGATGCTCAATTCGGCGCCGCCCGCGACATAGGGAACCACCAGATAGCTGGCGATCTTCACATTGCCCGCCACATAGGCCAGGATGCCAAAGGTGATGGCCACGATGAGCGTGCCGCCGATGGCCAAGCCGTCCAGCCCATCCGTGAGGTTCACGGCGTTGCTCGTGCCCACCATCACAAAGGCGATCCAAGGCAGCAGGAAGTAACCCACATCTGGCTGGAAATTCTTGAAGAAGGGCACCGACAGCTGGCTGGTGAGCGCGCCACGCAGCCCAAAATCATGAATCATGAAAGCCACCAGCAAGGAGATGGCCGTAAGCCAAGCCATTTTCTGCCAGGAGCGCAGGCCCTCGTTTTTATTCTTCAACAGGCTCTTCAGATCATCCACGGCGCCCACTGCGCCAAACCCCAGCAAGGACAGCAGGGCGACCCAGATGGGAATGCTCCTGAGATCGCACCAGAGCAAAGTCGAAAGCGTCGTCACCAACAGGATCAAAATGCCGCCCATGGTGGGCGTTCCAGCTTTGCTCTGATGGTTTTGCGGGCCTTCCTCCCGAATGAGCTGACCCATCTTCAGGCGGCGCAAGGTGCGGATCACCATGGGCCCGAAAACCAGTGACAACACGAACGCGAAGGCCGCGGCCATGGCCGCGCGGAACGTGATATAGCGAAAGACTGAAATGCCGGGGATGTGTTCGCGGAAAGGGTATAGAAGCCAAGGCAGCATGCGGTCGGGGGCTCTTGAAAAAGAATCGTGGAAACAAGGAGCTATGGAAAAACCCATTGTCTCCGAAATCTCCTCCGATGGGCGGCCCGCAGCCACATTTCCATCCGAAAGGGCGAATTGGGCAAGCCAAAGGGTCTTCTTGGCTTTAGAGAAAAATACCCGCAGTAATCGCAGAAATAAGATGAAGCCATGCCCCCAAGCATCCGAATCTTCAGCACTCGCTGGCAGACCGCGGATGTCCCCGAGCGCGGGAATAGGCAGCTCTTTTTTGCGCTACTTGATTGGGCCGTGAGAGTAGAAAGGTCGTGAAATGTTCCTTTTGGATCATCGGCGGTGGGTTCGAATCCCATTCCACGGGCTCATTCAACGCGAACAATGTAAAGTTCTCGCAGGTCCTTTCGGTTCCTGGGAATCCTGTTGGGTTGGGCTTTCAATTGAACCCCCACTTGGCACTCCGATCATCGCAGAGCAGGCACAATCCGAATCCGGCTTTCAAATCTTTGTAACCATGATTTTTTGCAACTGAGGATCTGGTTTCTGAAATTCCAAACCCACTCAACCTTTGCTGAGGTCAGCCCCTCGATACAGACGTGATCGGTCTTTACACGTTTCGATCTGATAGGGGCAGCCTTGCGTCCGCGTGAATCTGTCCTTCCCGCTTCTCGGGGCCATGCCCGATCCCAGGGCTGGGCCACCTGCCTGGGGGTGGCCTCCTTGCTCGCGCTGAGCGGGTGTGCCAAGGTGCAGGTCTGGTTGGGGCTGAGGGTCCCTTTGGACAACCTTCCCATCACCGCCATGGAAGCCAGCCTGCCTAAAGGTCCCGGCATCGCTCCAGGCGAGAAATCACCGCTGGTGGCGGTTATCACCGGACCGGAAGGTAAGACCTTCCTGACGGAAGGGAAAGGCAGGGGCAAGGTCATGTGGAAGGATCTCGCCAGCACCGCGAGTGTCGTGACCGTCAGTCCTAAAGGCATCGTGTCCCTTTCCAAGGATCCCCGGGTCAGCGATGGGAAACTCCCTCATCTCATCATCACGGTGCCCAGCCACCCGGAGATCCACACAGAGCTTGATATTCCTTTGCGCTACAACCGTGCCTACAACTCGAATTTCTCCGGCAGCTCTGGTTCTACCGGCTTCAGTGGCAGCTCTGGCTTGGACGGCTCCAGCGGTAGCTCCGGTTCCATGGATCCGGACAATCCATCTGCGGGCGGAAACGGATCCGATGGAAGCAGTGGCTCGGATGGCCAGGACGGAGGCCCCGGAGGATCCGGAGGCCGTGGAGGCAGCGGAGGTCGAGGCGGTTCCGGCGGATCTGGCTCGCCAGGCGGAAACAGCGGTAGCGACGGTGCCAGCGGGCGAAATGGCTTTGATGGATCAGCCGGAAGAGGGGGAACCATCACCGTGAGCTACGATCCCCAGGCCAAACCCTTCTTAGGTTCGATCCATCTCTCCAACCGGTCTGGCCCGCCCCCGGTACTAAGGGAAGAACCCGT
>JANYBM010000033.1 GCA_025361125.1 Holophagaceae bacterium
GCTGAACGCATGCGCCCCATGACCTTGGATGAGGTCGTGGGCCAGCCGCATCTGGTGGGCCCGAAAGGGGCGTTGACGAGGCTCAGCGTGTCGAAGCGTCTGCCCTCCATGGTGCTGTGGGGGCCACCCGGCACGGGAAAGACCACGCTGGCGCGCATTCTGGCGAAGGAAACGGGGCATGGGTTCGTGGAGTTCAGCGGTGTCACGGGATCCGCGGCGGAGCTGAAGAAATTCCTGCTGGACCAGAAATCCATGCCCCTTTTCCGCACCGTTCCGCCCGTGATCTTTCTCGATGAGATTCATCGTTTCAACCGGGCGCAGCAGGATATCCTGCTGCCCTTTCTGGAACGCGGCGAAGCCATTCTCATCGGCGCCACCACGGAGAATCCGGCCTTCTACCTAAACCCCGCGTTGCGCAGCCGCTGCCAGCTCTTTGACCTGAAGCTCCTGGAACCCAGCGCCATCAGGGGCGTCCTGGACCGCGCGGTGGCCCATGAAGAACTGGACCCTCCGCCAGTCGAGGAACTGCTGGACTGGCTCTCCCATTGGGCCGGCGGGGACCTGCGTTCGGCGCTGTCAGGTCTGGAAGTGTGGGCGGATCTTCCGGTCAAAGAACGTGATATCGCATCGTTGCAATCCTCCCTGGGCGGGCGCTTGCTGTTCGATCGCGCCGACGGCCACTACGACCTGGCCTCGGCTTTCCAGAAGTCCCTTCGCGGCAGCGATGCCGACGCCGCACTCTATTACTTGAGCCGCATGATCCGAGGCGGCGAAGATCCCCGCTTCATCGCCCGGCGCCTGATGGTCACGGCGGCCGAAGACGTGGGCAATGCAGATCCCCAGGCCTTCATTTTGGCGGAAACCGTAGCCCGCGCCGTGGAACGCATCGGCTGGCCCGAAGCCCGGATACCGCTCGCGCAGGCGGTGATCTATGTGGCCAACGCACAGAAAAGCAATGCCACCGTGACGGCCATTGATGCGGCCCTTGGTGCCGACGATGAACCCATCCCAGATTCACTCCGGGACTCCCATACCAGCACAGCCAAAAAAGCCGGGCGGGGTGTGGGTTACCACTATTCCCACGGCGACTACGATAAAGCTCAAACCTTCCTGCCAGACAAGCTTCGAGGCAAAGCTTTCTACGAACCGTTGCGTCCCCAGGAGCGCAATTGGCGGGACAAGGAAGAACCGGAAGCGGAGCGGCTGGCTACGCTGTGGAGCGAGTGGATTGCCAGCAATCCTGGCGGCGGCGAAATCCCCATGGAGGCCTGGTGCCACGAGCTGGGATGCAGCAAGGAAGCCCTGGCGCGGGCAGTACATCGCTTAGCGTCTGGAAGTTTCAGCGTGGAGCGGACACTGAAAATCATCCCGAATTGAAATCAGTCCAAGACACCCATCTTGCCTGATTGGTAATCCTCGAAGGCCTGCTGGATCTCTTCAGACGTGTTCATGACGAAAGGTCCGTAGTGTGCGATGGGCTCACGCAGGGGAAGCCCCGCCATGATCATCAAGCTCGCACCGTGGGCACTCTCCACGCGGACACCTTCGCCAACTTCGCCCAGCACGGCCACATCATTCGGACCCACCTTCTGGCCTGACACTTCAGCATCGCCGTGGAGCAGCACCACCGCCGACTGGAATCCCTCTGGAACCGCGTGCTCGAAGTGGCTTCCTGCTTCCAATTCCACGTGGGCATAAGCAATTTTCGCGGGGGTTTCCGCCGGTCCCGTGCGGTCCAGCCATTGTCCCGCCAAGGCCCGCAGGCGACCGCCCAGGAAAGACTGCCAGGGCATCATCTCCGCATGCAGATCCGTGTAGCCTGGCTGGCTTCCCTTCTCGGCTTTCGGCAGGTTGATCCAGAGCTGCACCCCTTCGATGGCGCCGCCGGTTTCCAGATGCTCTGGTACCGGCATTTCTTCATGGACGATGCCACTGCCCGCGTTCATCAGCTGCGCGCCACCGGGTTCCAGCAAGCCGTGTCCGCCGGTGCTGTCGCGATGGCGGAAGGCGCCTTGAATCATGTAGGTGAGGGTCTGGAAACCCCGGTGGGGGTGGGGCGGAAAGCCCGCATCAGTGCCTGGTTCCAGCACCATGGGGCCGAAATGGTCCATGAGCAGGAAAGGGTCCATCAGCCGGAAGGCCTCAGTGCCACGCATGCCGGTGCCGGGCAGCAGTCGCACCAGCGGAACCTTGTTGCCGTCCGTGGTGGGCTGGCCATGGATGAGGGTTTTCACTGCACGGAAGTTCATGGTCACTCCAGATCGAAAAAGAGTACCTCACTGGCATCGTCGGCCTTCAATTCAAGCCTGGATTCTGCTTCCATGGCGAGGGCATCGCCGACCTTCAAGGTCTGGCCGTTGGCCAGCACCGAGCCCTTGGCCACGTGGAGCCAACCGAAGCGCAGCGGGTCGAGGTCCAGGGCCAGTTGCACCCCCACATCCAGACGAGCCACGTGGATCTTGAGGTCCTGGAATATCACTACGGAACCTTCTGCCCCAGTCCGGCTGGCGATGAGGCCCCAGGTGTTGCGGAAGCGGTCGTCCGGGAAGGCCACCTGGTCGTAGCGCGGCTTCAGAGCCCTAGTCTCGGGCAGCATCCAGATCTGCATGAAGTGCACGGGCTCAGTTTTTGACGCGTTGTATTCGCTATGGCGGATGCCGGTCCCTGCGCTCATGACCTGAGCTTCGCCGGGGCGGATGATGCCTTTGGTGCCCAAGGAATCCTGGTGCTCCAAGCCACCCTGCAACACCCAGGTGAGGATCTCCATGTCCTTGTGGCCATGGGTGCCAAAGCCCTGCCCTGGCGCCACCACGTCCTCATTGATGACCCGCAAACTACGGAACCGGTTGTACGCTGGATCGGAATACTCGCCGAAGGAGAAGGTATGGCGCGTGTCCAGCCATCCAAAATCAAAATGCCCTCGTTCTTCTGCTCGTCTCAATGTCAGCATTGGTACCTCGGTGCCTCGGTGCCTCTATGGATTGGGGAGCGACCCAAAGCAATATTATATGTTCAAACACCTAATAATCAATCTTAAGTGTTTTCTTCGTCACTCCGGCCTATGTTGGAGGGGGAGGATGCCATGATCCAATCGGTGCTTGTGGGGGTGGATTTTTCGGAAGCTTCTCACCTGGCTTTGAACCAGGGAAGGTCCCTGGCGGAAAAACTGGATGTACCGCTGACGGCTATGCATGTTCTTCAATTGCCCCCGCCTCTGCTGCCGGAAGTGCAACTGCCGCTTCCTGATCCCGATTGGACTCAGGATATGGAGCGCCGTGCGCGGGAGCAGTTAGAGCTGTGGGTCGAGGGCATTCCTAAGGTCGAAGCCCTGGTCCGATGGGGGAATCCTGCGGAGGAACTGGTGTCCGCGGCGAACCCAAACACTTTGCTGGTGGTAGCTCAGGTAGGTCACTCCACCTGGGAACGCCTGCTCTTTGGCAGCACCGCCGCCCGAGTGGTGCGCCATGCGCCTTGCGACGTGCTGGTGGTGAGGGCAGAGCATAAAAAGAAAGCCTGAGCGCTCAGGCCTCCAGCCGCAGGCTGAGATCAGCTGCGGGTGCGCTGTGGGTGAGGGCTCCGACGCTCAGGTAATCCACACCTGTCTCGGCGATGGCCCGGGCACTTTCCAGGGTGATGTTGCCACTGGCTTCCAAAAATATCTTACGGCCTGATGCATTGCGCATTGCCACCGCGGCAGACATGGATTCCAGATCCATGTTGTCCAACAGCACGCCATCCACATCGGGTAATTCCAGGCATTGCGCCAACTGCTCCAGGCGTTCCACCTCAACTTCGATGCGGATCAGGCTGGGGCTCATGCGACGGGCGGATTCCACCGCCTCACGCAGGCTATCAGCGGCAGCGATGTGGTTTTCCTTCAGCAGCACGCCATCGCCCAACGTCAGACGATGGTTGAAGCCCCCGCCACATCGGACTGCGTACTTCTCCAGCAACTTCAAGCCCGGCGTGGTTTTGCGGGTATCAAGAATCTTCGCGCCGGTACCCTCTATCACCTCTACAAACATCCCTGTGAGCGTGGCGGTGCCTGAAAGACGTTGAAGCAGGTTGAGCAGCACGCGTTCGGCCATCAGGAGCGAGCGGCTGGGGCCTTCCAAGGCGAGCACCACACTGCCTGGTTGAACGATGCTGCCGTCTTCCTGCCAGGGTGTTGCCTTGATGCGCTCATCCACAATGTGCAGGACTTCCACAGCCATGGGCAGGCCTGCCAGGACCAGCAGCGACTTCGCCTTGATGGCCCCGCGCATGGGCCGATCCCGCACCGAGCCCGAAGTCCAATCCTGGGTACCCCAGTCCTCCCGCAGAAAGGCCCGGAGTTGATCGCGATAGGTCTCGGGGTGGGGCGGATTGAACATAGCGGAAAGCTTAGCTCATGACAGCGTTGAATGAACACATTCCGGTCACAGCTCCGCTTCCATTTTTTCCACGAGGGTCTTCAAAACCTTGATACGTCCAAAATTCTTGTCCTCGCTTTCCACGAGAGTCCAGGGGGCGTGGCTCGGGCTGGTGCGATCAACCATGTCGCACACTGCCAGCTGGTAGGTATCCCACTTGTCCCGGTTGCGCCAATCCTCATCGGTGATTTTAAAGCGCTTGTAAGCTGTATCGCGACGGGCTTCGAAGCGCCTCAGCTGCTCTTCGGGGCTGACGGTCAACCAGAACTTGCAGAGGATGGTCCCATTGCGATAGATCTGCTCCTCGAAATCGTTGATCTCACCAAAGGCCCGCATCCAGTCGGTCTCGGAGCAGAACTTTTCCACCCGTTCGACCAGTACCCGGCCATACCAGGTGCGGTCGAAGATGGCAAAGCGACCCGCACCCGGCAGGTGCCGCCAGAATCGCCAAAGATAGGGCTGGGCCTTTTCTTCGTCCGTGGGGGCAGCGATGGAAATCACACGATAGATGCGCGAATCAAGGGCTCCCGTGACCCGACGGATGGTGCCGCCCTTCCCGGCCGCGTCGCTGCCCTCAAAAGCCAGCACCACCGATCTTTTCTTGAAGGATTTGTGCCGTGTGAGCAGATTCAGGCGGCCTTGCAAGCGTTCCAATTCCAATTCGTATTCGGGTTTCTCAATGCGCTGGGTGAGATCGAGTGTTTGAAACACGTTCACCGAATCCAGCCGGGGTGGAAGGGGTGGCGCCTGGATTGGGACGGGATTGAGCGGCCCGTCCAAACGCCGTCGCAGCGCATCATTCAGGTGATTGCCCACGGTGAGCGCCTGATACCGAAAATCCGTGGCCTCCACGATGGTCCAGGGTGCGTCCGCGGTGCTGGTGGCTTGCAGGGATCGCTCGCAGATCTTGCGAAAACGGTCGTACATCTCAAAGTGATCCCAATCTTTATCGGTGACCCGCCAGCGTGTGATGGGATCCGCTTCCAGTTTTTTCAGGCGTTTTCTCTGGGCAGCTTTGGAGAGGTGCATCCAGAACTTGATGACCAGGGCACCTTCATCCAGGAGCATCCGCTCGAAGCGTTGAATGCGCCCCAGACTTTGGTCCAACTGGGCATCTTTGGTCTCTCGATGAGCTCTTTTCAGGATCGGGTAGCTGTACCAGGAGCCATTGAAAATGCCGATACGCCCCTTGGGCGGCAATAGCCGCCACCAGCGCCACATGTGCGGGCGCGCCCGCTCATCATCGGTGGGTTTTTCCAACCCGTGGGACTCGATGAAGCGCGAATCCATCCAGGAATTCAACAAGTTAATGGTCTCGCTTTTGCCCGCTCCGTCCACGCCACCCACAAGCAGCACCACTGGAAAGCGGCGAGATTGCGCCAGCTCGAACTGGGCATCCAGGAGCAGTTCCCGCAACTTGGGTGCCTCCGCCGCGAAGGTTTCCTTGTCAACGCGATGGCCCAGCTCTGCGGATTCAAACATGACCGGCCTCCTGGTTTGCAACCAAGCTTACTCCCCTTCTCCAACGCTGACAGAATGGCATGATGACTCTGCAACTTCGCTGGATCGATCACCTTTCACCGGCCTACGCGCTTGCGGTGGCCCTGCGCCGGGACATCCTGCGCAAGCCCTTGGGCCTGGACTTCACCGAGGCCCAGCTGGCCTCTGAATCCAGCAGCTTCCACCTGACGGCTTGGGAGGAAGCAGTGCTGCTTGGCACGCTCCTGCTCACGCCTCTGGAGGGTGGTTCCATCCAGATGCGGCAGGTGGCCGTGGATGACCGGAAACAAGGCCATGGCATCGGCCGTCTGATGGTGGCGGAGGCCGAGGTCGAAGCCACAGGCCGAGGCTTTTCGCGCATGACACTCCACGCCAGGGACACGGCGGTGGGCTTCTATCTGAAACTCGGCTACGAACCTGTGGGTGATGAATTCACTGAAGTGGGCGTAAGGCATCAGGAGATGGAGAAAACATTTTAATGCGCTGCCTTCCACGCCGTGAGGAGCTGGCGCAGGGCTTCGGGCTTGTTCTGCGGGGCGCCGGCGCCGGTCTGGCTGTGGGAATTGATGCCGTGGCAGCTGGCGCAGGTGCGGATCTCGCCGGCCTGGAAGCTGATCCAGTTGCGCT
>JANYBM010000037.1 GCA_025361125.1 Holophagaceae bacterium
CATGGCCGCGCTGGTCACGCTAGGACCCGCGGCGGCTTCATAGCGCAGGGCGTTGTCGCCCGAAAGCGCGGTGGGTGGAGGGAAATAGCCCTTGGCCGTTTCCGCGCGCCATGCCAATACCGCTTTGCCCCAAAGGTCGAAGGGCGAGTAGGCCGCGGGACCGGTGCCGACCACATCTTCCAAGGCCACCGCATCCATCTGGAAACCATCCTCCAGGCCTTTGGCGTCCCACAGGGAAAGGCCGTTCCGCCGCCGCAGGATCCCCAGCAGGCTGCCCGATTGCCCAGCTCCGATGCCCGCCGAATCCGAGAGCGTGCCGAGCGAAATCGAGGTCACCAGGCGCGGCACCTTGCCCACCCAATTCGCCGGATCCCCCGTGATGTCGAACACCCACAGGGTGTTGTGCCGCGACATCCAGCCCGTGACCACATCGCCCATCCATTCATCCGGCTCCGTCGCCACCCAGGGCGACGACCATACCAGCAGCAGATCTTTGCCTGGGGTTCCGCCCACGCCCTTGGCGACCCGCAGGCCTCGCACTTCATGGTTGTGGAAGGGTTTGTGCGCCCAGAAATTCGCGTAGATGACCAACCTTTCACTGGAGTCAGATCACTTATTGATTCCACGGCGCTGTCGGTCGATGGCGTCTGCACGGGCATACCACTTCCGGGACTTCTCGCGGTCCTCCCTCAATCCAAATTGCCGGTAGAGGTAGGCTTCACCTAGCTTTCCCATGCAGAATGGATCCCCAGCTTCAGCACCTTTCCGATACCAACTAAGTGCGCGTGGGTCAGTCCCTGGAGGCGAATCGTACTGAAGGCCCAAGAAACACATTGCTTGCGTGTCCCCTTTTTCTGCGGCCTTGACCAGCCATTCAGTGCCCTCTTTGTGCTCGGGATATGTCCCGGTTCCTTGCAACCGATAGCCTAACTCCCTCATCGCTGCTGGATTTCCATGCACGGCTTTCGCCCGTAATCTGAAGGCCTCACTCGTGCAATTATTGTAAAATAATACTGAAACAGCAACACTGAATCCTGCCGTCGCAACTAGTATCGATCCAAATAACAGCAATCTTTTTTTCATCGGTAAAGACATCCCATTGCTCCATTCCATTCCTCGGGGTTCTGTGAACCCGGTTTCGGCGTACTGAAGGTCCCCTTTTCCTTATCGATGGTGCAGATGTAGCCGTTTACGAAGTTATGCTCCAGGAAGTTCTCATCCGAAGCCGTGGAAGCGTGCCAGATCACTTTGTGATCCCCCACCTGCCAGGCCCTTCTTTCGCCAGCGGAGGGACCGCTGATGATCTTGATGGCATGCGGATTAAAGGGATCCAGGATGATGTCCGTGAGGGCGGACCCCTTGGAGTAGGGGAGGATCGCACTGGTCAGGAGCGTGGGGGAGCCCGTCAACTGCTGGAGGGCGACGTCCCACCCTTGCACGCCCGACCCCAGCCAGATGGAGAAGTAGGAGATGCCCCACATCTTCTTGGAGTCCTGGAAAGGCAGCAGCATCCCTGCATTGGCAGCAACGGCGTCCTTTTCGTTCACATGGTGGGCATAGCTCTGGAAGTAGGCCTTGGGGCCCCAGTCCAGCATGTTGGCCCCACCCCCATAACTCACAAGGCGAAAGACCTTGGCCACATCCTGCTCCCCAGACGATGTGAGGTTTCCTGGGGGAAGATGGGCCGCGATGCATTGCTCCGCCCGGAGGGTTCGCCCGGAGGGCACCGCGCCCAGGCGGGTCTGCGCAACGGCGGCGATGATGGCCCCTTGGCTATGGGCGTGGAGGGTGATCTGGAGCCGCCACAGGGCCCTGTGAAACTCCAGGTGCTTGGTCACCGCAACGGGCTGGAAGAGGGCCGCGGCTTGGTCGAACAGTTGTTTACGCGCTGCGTTGATCTGGGCCAAGGTCTTTCCCGTTTCGTCCACAGGGAACTCCGCCTCGATCGTGGCCTTGGTCTTCCGCGCCATGGGCGTCAGGTCCACCAAGTCCTTCCAATTTCCACCCGAATATCGCGCGACCTGTGCGAAGGCGTCCTCGATGAGGCGAATTGCCTGGGTACCGTTGGCATCCCAGGTCCAGACCTCCTCGGGGAGGTCCGTGCCCTTCACCCGCTCATGGTAGAAGGCAAGTTCGTAATCCTGACTCCATAGGGTCCGGACCAGTCCCTTGAGCACGCCGATGAGCTTGATGGCATCGGGGTTGGTGCTCTTGAGGGAAGGAAGGGCCGTCTCCCGCTTCTGCCGCAAGATGTCTGACAAATCGAACACGTCATTGTCGTTGTTCCCGCCCATGTATTTCTTGGCTGAGGTGTTGTAGACCACGATCACGGGAACGTGCTTCGGGCTCTCTGAGGGCTCCTTCGGTATCCCTTCCAGTTCGTCCACCTTCTGCTGCAGGCGGTCCCCAGCTTCCTCCAGCTCGTGGGGCACATTCTGAACGCCGTTGATGTAGACGTCCACCCGATTCGTCCCGAGGTGCCCAAGCAGGTGGTCGCTCAAACCGGTGCGGATGGCCAGGTTGAAAGAGCTATCCCCGTCGTAGTTGGTGTTGGCTAGCTGTTCGTTCCAAATGTAGACGTGCCGGTTGAGGGCCCGGTCGGGCGTGTAAGCCGGTTCGCTATCGTCAATGGGGCGGCGCATCCAGTTGTGATTCAGGCCCAGTTGGAGGATGCCGAGCCCCGGGTTAAAGAAAGAACCAACGCCAGAATAGATCGGGCTGCCGCCATCCACTTGGATCTGCTGCTTCATGAGGTTGACCGCGAGCTCGGTGGCCTTGATGTTGATGTCGTCCTTCTCGGCGCCGGAAAGGTAGTAGGGCGATCTAAATTGGTTGAGGGCCAGGATCCCCGCGTCAATGGCATCCCGCTCGGATTGGCGGCTGGGCGTGGACACCCCCATGGGTCCCACCAGCAAGTCCCGGGTGAGCAGGGTATTTATGGGGTACAAACCGTTGCTTTGGGTCCCGAGAGTTAGAATGCGTGGGTAGGCCACGAGGTAGTTCACCAGGACGTTTCCCGGGTTGTAGTCCGCGCCGTTCTTAAGTTGCTGGTTCAGGGCCGGCATGATGCGGCTGTCCAGGGGGCGAAGCTCGGGATCTTCGTCTCCGCTAAGGAGCGTGGGGTCCTTGGCCCAATTCCCTTGATGATCTGGATCGCGTACTAGCCCGGCTTCCTCCGTGCTGAACATCTGGATGGCGTTGACCAGGTGGGCCATACGGTAGCCGTAAGCCCCCAGGGCGTCCGCAGCGCGGCTGTAGTCGGGAACGCTGCTGGCGTTCTTGGCGGGCTCCTGGAAGACCTTCCTAAAGAGCTGGGTCCACGGCGTCCTGCGGGTCGAAGTCTCTGGTTTGACCCATTGCCGCCTCAACCCAACCAGTCCATCGTTCAACATGGCCTGGATGGCGTCCAGACCGAACCATGCCAACGAGTTCGCCTGCTGGGCGACCACGTCATCGTTGAATTGGAGGCCTTGGAACACGGTGCCCTGCGTGAGGAGCGTCCCTGGTGTGAGGGATAGGCGCGTGCGGAAAATCGCGGAAGGTTCCACGGGGTTTCCATCTGTAGTCACGAGGCACTGGAGCCATGAGGCTGTGAAGGGGTTGACAGCGTTGTTTCTGGGGTCACTCCCCGAGACAACTGGATCGTAATACCACACGCCCCCGCGGAGGACATCAAACACGCGCGTGTTGGCATTGAACTTCACGCTGAATTCTAGATCCTTCAACGTGGCAGTGGCCTGATCACTGGCCTGCTTTTCCGGGTTCTCGTACAGCTTGAAGGTGATGCGCACACGGAATCGTTCCATCAAGTCCAGTCTGAGATCCTGATCCAGGCTTTGCAGTACCTCTGGCTTGATGAAGAATCGCCAGGCTGCGTAAGCAAACTTGTTTTGGTAGGTGGGCCAAGCGTTCAAGTCGGGGTTGGACTGGGAGCGCTGCTCCTTGTTCAGCTCCTCGTAGGCCACATTCCCGTCGCCCTTGACCTTCGAAGTAGGCAATCCGGTCGGTGTGATGGTTTTCTGGTCAGGGCTCAATTGCAGGCCCTCGATGACCACCGCACCAGGAATCTCGGCATCCACGTCCATCAATTTCGCCTCGGCTTTTACGAACCAGGCGCTTCCCTCTTTGGTGATTTCCAGGAACTTGTGCGGGTCCCTCACACCAACAGCGGAGCTGATGTGCATCTCCCCAAGATCCGGGTAATAGTGGCGGAGATTGGGATAACCATTGTTCTTGCTCTGAATGTCCCGCAGGGCATAGACCAGCTTTTCTGGCATCGGCGGTTGGGGCGGGGGATTGTAAGGCCCCAGCACCGATGCGTTGTAGTCCATGAAGGCGCCGGCGAAAAACTTGTTGGCGTCCACCAAGATGGGAATACCCAACTGCCCTTTCATGATTACACCATCTATATTGTAGACCACCAGGTTGTAGTTCACTTGGTTTAGCAACGTTATCTGATTTATGACCGCAAGCTGACCACCCCACAACGCGCTGGCGGCTTGGCCGTTGGCGATCATGACCAGGCGGGTGATGGGCATGGGAACTAGGGCTTCTGGCTGGCCGGTGGGCGTGAGCACTTTAAGGTCGAAAATTTCTTCGTTAAAGGCGCCACCGGTTTGGGTTCTCACGGCAACCAGCATTTTTTCGGAATCTATCTGGATGAATTTTGGGACGCCATTGATGGGGCCCTTGGCCAGGGCAGCCACTGCGTGGGTGCCGTCGTTGCCTTGGACTTTCAGGACCCATAGATTCTGCGGTGTGGCCACCAGGAGCAAAAGGCCATCCTCGCTTCCGTAGCTTCCCTGCCATTGGCCGCGCGCCATCTCCACGATCACGGGCGTTTCGCCACCGAGGGCCGCGGTGATGTCCTTCATGCGGCCATCCAGTCCATTGGGTCCGCCGGGCATATACGTGACCTTGGCTTCGGCGCTGCCCTGGCGGCTGTCGATCAGGTAGAGCTTCGCGCCGGCGTAGCCCATCACCGAGGCCATCACGGCCTTGCTGTCATCGCCCGTGGCCATGGCCGCGCTGGTCACGCTTGGACCCGCTGCGGCTTCATAGCGCAGGGCGTTGTCGCCCGAAAGCGCGGTGGGTGGAGGGAAGTAGCCCTTGGCCGTTTCCGCGCGCCAGGCCAATACCGCTTTGCCCCAAAGGTCGAAGGGCGAGTAGGCCGCGGGACCGGTGCCGACCACATCTTCCAAGGCCACCGCATCCATCTGGAAACCATCCTCCAGG
>JANYBM010000038.1 GCA_025361125.1 Holophagaceae bacterium
CATGATCGGATCTGTGGAAACTGTCCAGGTGGCACCATGGTCGGCGCTCTGGTACAGAATTCCAAACTGGTAATTGGGACTGCTTTGATTCAGGTCTCTCGTGGCCGCGAACCAACCCACAGAGGTGCGTGCCAAACTCCAAACAGCACTGGTAGCAGGAATGGAAGGAACTTGGGTGAGGGTCTGCCCTCCGTCCAGGGATCTGAACAGGCCCTTCTCCGTGCCAATAAGGAGAATGTCCTGGGCTTGGGAGATATCCACCTTGAGGTCGAGAACCGTGCCCGTCAAATCGGAAAAAGAAACTGGGGCCGACCAGGACTGGCCTCCGTCAAGCGAACGCACAAGGGAACCACCGACACTCCAGGTAGGGTCGTTGGAAGCATGGTCAAAAGGATCACCCAGCCCCAAATAAATGGTGTTCGGTGTCCTTCCAAAAGCGGCTGCCCCACCCGAGGTGCTGCCCACGAAGTCAGACAAGGGTGTCCAAGTGGGATAGGTCGATGCGAAATCAGTGGATTTCCATAGCCCCCCGCCACCGGTGAGTGCATAAACGGTATTCGGGTCCGTCGGATGGGGAAGGATGGTTCGTAATCTACCCGAATCGATCCTGTTCAGAGTGATTGAACCGTTCTGGCTGAATTCTGTGTTTGTGGGGCCAAGAGGAACCCAGGATGGCAATACAGCAGCTGCCGGCGAACCTTCCTGCCCATTCACCCTGGAGTCTGGTTGTTGGAAGTGCAGCGGGAAGGCGTCTCGCATCTTCAGGGCTTCCTGGAAAACACGCTGGCTGAAGCCGGGAGGGGGATCTCCACCCATGCGCTCGCGCATCCATTCACCTAACGCCTTGGGGTCGTCGAAACCCTTGCTGATTACTTTCGAAGCGGCATCAGGTTCCCGTTTTGCTAGCGGAGCATCCGACTTCTTCGGCGCCTCCTGGGCGGCAAGAGTCGCGGCGACCAACATAGTTGCAAACCATATCTTGAGGTGATTCATAGCTCCTCCTCGGATCAAGCAATTCAGTCGCTCGGATTGGATCAGTCGCTCGGATTGGATTTGGGTTGGGGTTGTGCCACGGGGAGGAGGAAGTGCTGGATGGGGCCGGAGGTTGCCCTATACGGGTGACTGCGAAGAGACTCGACCTTTACTGACCATCCATTTGGGGAAGACGGTCCCGGCCATTCACAGGTCCACCGGATCAACGACTTGTCATTCGGGTCGTAGGGCGCCCAAGTAGTCGGGACGAGTCGAGCCAGTTTGGATGATCGCTTCAGCTCAATGGGTGGGATCAGTGTTATTCGAACCGAAGAGTGCCGGACAGCATATCCCCTTACCCGGAGCACGCCCACCAGTTCGGCTGGTAGGGGTTTGGTCCCAGGGGGAGGAGCTAGTCCAGGTCCCGAGATCAGAGCTGCAGAGATGAATTGAAATACAGGGACAGCCGGGTCCTTGCTTGCCTGGGCTGGCAAACCGCCCGCGAGGCTACAAGTAAAGGGCATGACTATCGAGTAGATAATATAGCTACTGAGACTCACTTGGCTTCCTTGTTCGGTTGGAGGTGGTGGGTAATATTCCTCCAAATTGTGAGAATAAAAAGAAAAAAAGCATGATCGCTGATTTTTTCTCTCTCTCGATTCTCCACCGGAGCCACCCACGCTCTCCCAATCAAAACCCAATTTACTTCTGCATACTTACATCTGGCCCTGCGGGGCAGAATCAAGACCCTAAAAAGCCGGTAGAAACGCCAGGCAATGCTCAACTGTCCAACCCCGCAGATCACGCATTCATCAGGAGTGAAACGGGGGCACGATCGCGCCGGGAAGCAACTGGTCCCAATGGAATCGGGCTTTCTTTCCCGGATCCCTTTACCCCAGCACGCTTCGCGGCGTAGGGGCCGTCCAGTGAAGCCCTACGGGCAGGAGCTGGTAGCGGTTCTGGATGCCCACCCAGTGGGTCAGCTCCATCTCACGCACCGCTTCGCCACTCAAGGGAAGATGGCGCTCCTGGACATACGACCGCACTTCCGCCGAGGAAACGCCGAGCAGAGCCGGCAGATCATCCACGGCATAACCTCGTTCATCCCCAGGTCGGGTGATGACCCGATAGTCAAAAGTTTCTCGAAGCACAGACGTAGTGGTGGCTTTGTCCAATTCCATGGCTGCATCGAGATGAGGAAAAGGATCGCCCCCTTGCAGGCTGGCGGACTGAGCCGCGCCCAAATGCGCGGGAGCATGCAGTGGGTTGCCTTTGAGGATGGACTGGAAGGCATCCATGGCGTCCCGGGGCCGCTCCAGATAGATAAGGGCCTCGCCCCGCCTTAATAGGGCATCTGGGTTCTTGGGTTCCACCGCAAGCCAGCGCTCGGTCACATCGAGCATCTCCTCAATCATGCCCTGGTCCCGCAGCAGCGTGGAGAGCCATTCCAGCGCGCTGCGATGTTTCGGCGAAAGCAGCAGCAGGCGCTCCACCAATTCCATGGCCCGAGCGCCATCGCCTTCCTGATCCAAACGCTGGGCCCAATCCCAGAGGATCTCCACCTGACGCTGCACCGGATGGTTCAGGGTGCTCCGCCGCTCATCGGAGGGATGCAGGATTTGCGTCTGCACCCACATGTAACGACGCGGATCACGGCCTTCAGGCTGGTTGAGTTCGTCCTCGATGGCTCGGATGAAGAGCTTGAGACCTCGATCCCAAAGTTGCGGCAAGGGCATCTGCACCAGATTCGTCAATTCCCGACGCAGCGGTTGCAGCGCGTCGCCATGACGCCCCAAATGGAGCTTCAAACGTAGCAACTGGGGCCCCAGTGAGTCCCCGCCATGGGCCGATACCCGCAGCGCCAACTCTCCCGTTTCCGGATCGAAACCATCCAACAATAGGTAACGGAGGTGGGAGCGCATAGGTCTTGAAGCTTAGCAGCGCCTTGACTCTGACCCCGCAAGGCTTCCAGTATGAATTGACCGCTTCTTGGAGAAAATCATGAACCTGCGCCCTCGCGCATCGCTCGCACTGATCTTTGCTTTCGCAGGGTGCATGCTACCCGCATCTGCTGGAGAGCTGGGACTGCTCTATACCAAGCAGTTCGGCAAGGCCCAGTTGACCACCGTTGACAAATATGAAGCGGTGGATACGGCCTCCGTGGGCATCCGGGGCGGTTTCAGCCTCGTGGATCTCAAAGCCGTGGAGTTCTCCTTCACGGGGACTTACCAACCCAAGGCAGAGCAGGATCTCAAACTTAATGGCACCAAACTCGGCAAGTATGGCGTCGGCTATACTGCTTTGGGCGTCCAGGTGGATTGGAAGTTATTGCTGAACCTGAATGTCGGCGTAGAAATGCGCAGGGAGAGGTTGTCCTGGGACCTGGCTCCCGGGGGCAAAGACGAATCAACCCTGAACCGCCCATGGGCCCGCGCGGGCATAGGCTTTTCCATTCCTTCGCCGGTGGTCAGCCCCTTTATCCGCCTGGAGGTGGCGCTGCCTTTCAGCAAGGAAGACCGGACCAGCACTCCTGATTCCATCCGAAAAGCTCTCGCTCCTCAGCTCCAAGCAGGGCTCTACGCAGGCATTCGGTTTTGAGTTGCTGATTCATCGCTCTTTTTTTCCAGGTCAGCTTGTGGGTATCATTCGGGATTCTTGAGGGTCCATGCAGCTTCGCATCATGGGTTGTTCCGGCGGGGAAGCCGAGGGGGAGCGTCTAACGGGGCTTCTCATCAATGGCACCGTGGCCATTGATGCGGGCTCCATCACCCAGGCGCTCTCCGTCGTGGAGCAGATCCGCATTCGCCATATCTTCATCAGCCATTCCCACCTCGATCACATCTGCACCCTGCCCTTCTTTACGAAAAACGTCTTCGGCCACACCACGGGGCCCGTGGAAATCCATGCCTTGCCCGAGACCTTGGACGCTTTGCGCCGCCATCTATTCAATGATGAATTGTGGCCGGACTTCAGCGTGATCCCCACGGCCGACAATCCGACGATCCGTTATACGGAAGTCGAACCCGAACAGGTCTATCAGGTCGAAGGTCTGTCCATCACACCCATCCGTGTGAACCACCTCGTGCCCTGCGTGGGCTACAAAGTGGAGGATGAACACAGCGCCTTCATCTTCACCAGCGATACAGCCCCAACCGACCGCATCTACGAGATTGCCAACAAGACAAAAAACCTGAAGCTCTTCATTACCGAAGCCAGCTTCCCCAATGAGCAGGATTGGCTCGCGAAGGCCAGCAAACACATGACGCCCAAGATGCTCGGGGAACAATTGAAAAAACTAAAACCAGACGTGCCGGTGGGCATCTACCACCTGACGCCCGGCGATAAACCTGTGATGCTGCCCCAGATCCTGGCCATCCCCGATAAGCGGATCCACATGCTGGAGCAGAGCGCGGTGTTTGAGTTCTAGACTGCAGGTTCTGGGCTGCATTTATACCTACCGCCTAAAGCTCACGATCTAATCAGAAGCCATGCCCACCAGGATGCCCAGCCGCCTGGATACGCACGATGCTGCGATCCAAGGCAGCCTGGGCGGAATTCAAATCAGTCTCGGTCTGGGCCTCATTCAGAACTTTTAGTGCCCGCTGACGAGCAGCTTCAGCGCGATTGAGATCGATTTCATCCACTGTTTCCGAATTGCGGGCAAGAATCGTCACATGGTCCGAACTAACTTCCGCAAATCCACCAAAGACCGTGAGCCAGTGCTTTTCACCATCCTGCACATAATAGATCAGGCCTTGTCCCAAGGGTGTCATGACCGGCGTATGGCCCGGCAAAATGCCATAGTAGCCATTGGCGGCGGAAGGAAAGGAGACCTCCGAAACCTGTGCGCCGAAGACGCGCTTGTTCGGGGTGACCACTTCCAAAAGAATGGGATCGGACATGTAATTTCCTTAAGCCGTTAGAGCAAAATCACCGTGTCAATTCTACGTTAGGACGGCAAAAGAGGTCGTTGCGAACTAACCAGAAAAGCTCTGGTTAGTTCATAACGGTCCCTATACGGATGCCGCCATTTTTTCTGCTTTTTCCGCGGCTTCTTCGATGGTGCCAACGAGGTAGAAAGCCTGCTCCGGCAGATGGTCCCACTTGCCTTCGCAGATCTCACTGAAACCCTTGATTGAATCCTCCAGCTTCACGTATTTGCCCGCCATGCCGGTGAACTGCTCCGCCACGAAGAAGGGTTGACTGAGAAAGCGTTGAATCTTGCGGGCGCGGGCGACCACGAGTTTGTCGTCATCGCTCAGTTCATCCATACCGAGAATGGCAATGATGTCCTGCAGCTCCTTGTACTTCTGAAGGATGGACTTCACGCGCATGGCGGTGTCGTAATGATGATCGCCCAGAATGCGTGGATCCAGCAGGCGGGAGCTCGATGCCAGCGGATCCACGGCTGGGTAGATGCCCAGGGACGCGATCTCGCGGCTCAAGTTGGTGGTGGCATCCAAGTGCGCGAAAGTCGTCGCTGGCGCGGGGTCCGTGTAATCGTCGGCGGGCACGTATACGGCCTGCACGGAGGTGATGGAGCCCTTCTTGGTGGACGTGATGCGCTCCTGCAACTGGCCCATCTCCGTGGCCAGCGTGGGCTGGTAGCCCACGGCGGAAGGCATACGCCCCAACAGCGCGGAGACCTCGGCGCCCGCTTGGGTAAAGCGGAAGATGTTGTCAATGAAGAGCAGCACATCCTTGCCTTCCTGGTCGCGGAAATACTCCGCCACCGTCAGGCCTGAAAGCGCCACCCGAGCACGGGCTCCAGGAGGCTCGGTCATCTGGCCGTAGATCAGCGCCACCTTGGATTTGGAAAGATCTTTTTCATCAATGACGCCGCTGTCCATCATCTCGTGCCACAGATCGTTGCCCTCGCGGGTGCGCTCGCCCACACCGGCGAACACGGAGTAGCCGCCGTGGCCCTTGGCGATATTGTTGATGAGTTCCATGATGAGCACCGTCTTGCCCACGCCAGCACCACCGAAAAGGCCGGTCTTGCCACCCTTGGCATAGGGTTCCAACAGGTCTATGACCTTGATGCCCGTCTCGAACATCTCGGATGAAGTATTCAGCTCATCGTATTTGGGCGCATCCCGGTGGATGGGTAGGGTCATCTTGTGGCCAATGGGGCCGCGCTCGTCCACGGGGTACCCCACCACATTCATAATGCGGCCCAGGGTCTCGGGTCCGACGGGCATGTTGATGGGCGAGCCGGTATCAGTGACGATCTGGCCTCGGATCATACCTTCCGTAGGCTGCATGGAAACACAGCGCACGCGATTTTCGCCCAAGTGCTGCTGTACTTCCAAAGTGACGGTGGACTTGACGCCCTGGCCGTCCGTGAGCTCCGTCAGGAGCGCGTTCATGATCTCAGGAAGGTGGCTGTCGAATTCGACATCCACGGCTGGGCCGACGATGGCAATGACTCGGCCGGTAAGCTGGTTGGACATGGTGACCTCGAAAAAATGGGAACCGCGAATGGCGCTGATTGACACGAATGGGAAGTGAAAGGATTTGGTTGACTGCTCCGGTTTTTCGCATGAATTCGCAAAATTCGCGGGTTCAAAGGTTTAGGCGTTGGCGCCTGACACGATTTCGATGATCTGGTTGGTGATACTGGCCTGGCGGATCTTGTTCATGGTTAGGGTCAATCTACCGATCATGTCGCCCGCGTTGTTGCTGGCCTTGTCCATGGCGGCCATGCGGGCGCCGTGTTCGGAGGCGCTGGACTCCAACAAGGAGCGCAGCATCTCTGTTTCCACGAAGCGGGGCAGCAGGGCTTCCAGCGTGGTGTTGGGGTCCGGTTCGAGCAGGTGGGGAACGCCGGATTTGCCATCGTTGGCGGGAGTGTCGAATTCAAGCGGAAACACCTTGCTGACTACCGGCTCCTGCGCGACCGCAGAATAAAAATGGTTGTAGATCACATAGAGCGCATCAATCTCACCGCTATGGTATTGCGCGGCGGCGCTATCGCACACTTCGCTAGAGACTCGCGCCACGCCGGTAAGTGGAATGCCGAGATACTCGATATTGGCTTTGAAACCATGCTTACGGGCCCAGTCCGCGGCGCGTTTGCCCACCACGTCAAGGACCACGTCAGCCTTGCTTCGGCCCTCGAAAAAGACATTGGCCATTTTCAGTATGTTGGCGTTGAAGCCACCGCAAAGGCCCTTATCGGAGGCGATCAGCACCACCCGGATGCGTTTTTCATCCCGAGGATTAAGGAAGGCTTGCGCCGAAGGTCCCAATACCAGTTCATCGGCCAGATGATGACCCTTGATGCGGCCCACAACGCTTAGTGTCACGGCCTTCATCTTGTCGGCGTAAGGGCGCAAGGAGACAAGCCGCTCCTGGGATTTCCGCAACTTCACCGCGGAAATCATCTTCATGGCCTTGGTGACCTGTTGGGTGTTTTTGACTGATCTGATACGTCGTCGGATGTCTTGTAGTCCGGCCATGGCAGCTACTCCAATCCGCGTGAGTTGAGCAAGGGCCTGCTCATGGCTTTTGTAACCTGTTGTGTATCTTTCACCGGCCGGATGCGGCGGCGAATGTCCTGGAGACCGGCCATGGAATTAGGCTCCGGCTGGGGCGTTCAGGTTGGCCATGAAGCCTTCCTTGAATGCGGTGATGTTGGCCTTGAGCGTAGCCTTGGCTTCATCGGAAAGGAGCTTGGTGTCCTTGATGCCCCGCAACACTTCCGGCGCGCTGACTTCCAAATAGTCCACGAATTCCTTTTCGAACGCCCGGACCTTGGCGACCGGTACGTCGTCCACATAGCCCATGGTCGCCATCCAGATGGAAGTCACCTGTTTTTCAATGGGCATGGGCTGATACTGGCCCTGCTTGAGAATTTCCACCAGGCGGACACCACGATTCAACTGGGCCTGGGTAGCCTTGTCCAGATCCGAACCGAATTGCGCGAAAGCCGCCAGTTCTCGGTACTGGGCCAGGTCCAGCTTGATGGTGCCAGCCACTGATTTCATAGCCTTGACCTGGGCGGCGCCACCAACACGGCTTACGGAAATACCCACGTTCACGGCCGGACGGACACCGGCATTGAAGAGGTCGCCTTCCAGGAAGATCTGACCATCGGTGATGGAAATGACATTGGTGGGAATGTAAGCGGATACGTCGCCGGCCTGGGTCTCAATGACTGGAAGCGCCGTGAGCGAGCCCGCGCCACATTCATCACTGAGTTTGCAGGCGCGTTCCAGCAGGCGGGAATGAAGGTAGAACACGTCGCCCGGGTAGGCCTCGCGGCCTGGAGGGCGGCGGACCAGCAACGATATTTCACGATAGGCCACGGCCTGCTTGGAAAGATCGTCGTAGATGCAGAGAACGTGGCCACCTGGATTGTCCTTGCCTGCAGGCTTGCCATCCTTGCCGGTGTGCATGAAATATTCCCCTAGCGCCGCACCGGTCATGGGAGCGAGGAACAGTAGTGGCGCGGGTTCTGATGCAGTGGCGGAGACCACGATGGTGTGCTTCATGGCATCGTACTGTTCCAGGGTCTTCACCACCTGAGCCACAGTGGAACGCTTCTGGCCGATGGCGACGTAGATGCAGATGACGCCGGTATCGCGTTGGTTGATGATCGTATCAATGGCCACAGCGGTCTTGCCGGTCTGACGGTCGCCGATGATGAGTTCGCGCTGACCGCGCCCGATGGGGATGAGGGAATCAATGGCCTTGAGCCCGGTTTGCATGGGTTCATGCACGCTCTTCCGATCCACGATGCCCGGCGCGATGCGCTCGATGGGGTTGGTGGTGGTGGCCTGGATGGGGCCCTTGCCATCAATGGGCAGCCCAAGCGCGTTCACCACTCGGCCTACAAAAGCCGGACCCACGGGCACTGACATGATCTTGCCGGTGCGTTTGACGGTGTCGCCTTCCTTGAGGATCTCCGCGTTGCCCAGGATGATGATGCCGACGTTGTCCTCTTCCAGATTGAAGGCGAGACCCATCACCGATTCATGGGACTCCTGACTAGAAATCAGCTCCAGCAGTTCGCCGGCCATGACCTTCTCAAGCCCGTAAGCGCGGGCGATGCCATCCCCAACGCTGATGATCGTGCCGACTTCGGCAACATCCACATGGGCATCAAACCCTTGAATCTGGCCACGAATGATGCGGGAAATCTCTTCCGCGCGAATGTCCATGAATTCCTCCGAACGACTGGATTAGAGCAACGTGATTGAAATGGAATCAAACAGAAAGCAGCTGGGTCTTCAACTGGTGTAACTGGCCTTGAAGGGACGCGTCGATCACCGTTGAACCCACTTGCACCTTCAGTCCTCCGATGAGGCCTGGATCCTGCTTTTGAATCAGGCGGATGCTCTTCCCGGTGCGGCGGCCGAGGTTGGCGGCGAGTTGCTTGGCCTGCGGATCACTCAAGGGCGTTGCGGATACCACCGTGGCTTCCACCACGCCCGCTTTCAGATCCACCAACGCATTGAAGGCCTGCTCGATTTCGTAGATCAGGCCCAGGCGTCCACCCTCGGTGACCACCTTGAAAAAATTCCCCAGGGTCATGGAAATGCCTGCCTGACGCATGACCGCATCGAACACATAGGCTTTTTGCGTAGGCAGCACCAGGGGATTGGCGATGAGCCGTTGGAGATCAGCGTTGCCGCGTACCAGAGTGACCACTTCACTCAGTTCATGTTGAAGGACGAGCAGATCCCCATGCAGGTCTCCGATTTCCACCAGGGCCTTGGCGTAGCGGTTGGCGACGAGGCGATTGCTCACTGGATGCCCCCGGCATGGCTGATCTGCTCGATGGCGCGATCCATGGTGGATGATGCCGTGGCACCCGTAAGCTGGGTTTTCAATTTCTTGGCGGCGCCTTCTGTAGCCAGCCCTGCCACAAGGGCCCGCAGTTCTGCTTCGGCGGCCTTGCGTTGGTTTTCGATATCGGTCTTGGTTTGCGCGAGAATCGCTGCGGCTTCGGTTCGGGCACCTTCAAGAATGCGCTGCTTTTCGGCTTCGGAATCCACTTCAGCTTTCTGGAGAATGCCGCTGAGTTCCGCCTGGAGCCCGGCCATCTTGGCCTCCAGTTCACTGATTTGCGCTTCGCCTTCGGCCTTGTCTTTCTCGGCCTGGGAAAGCCGGTCTTCCAGTTCCTTGGAGCGTGCCTTGAAGGCCGCACTCAGCACACCTTTGGTGAGGAAGATCAAGCCACCGGCGAAAATCAGAAAATTGATGACCTTGATGGCGAACTGCGCGCCTGCCCCAAGCACCATCCCGAACAGCTTGATGGGCGGGCCGTGATGCTCTGCCCCTTCATGCACGGCAGTGCCTTCATGAACGGCACCAGCCTCATGAGTCGCAGCTTGTTCATGGGCATTGTGATCAGGAGCCGGACCGTGTTGTTCTGCTTCCTGTGAGTGATGAGCTTGCTCAGCGGGCGCGGGAGTCCCACGATCCTGAGCCAAAAGCGAGCCGGAAGCTAGGGCCAGAATCAAGCTCAGCGCACCAGCAGTAAGGGAGTGGAGGGAGTGGGATCGCTTCATTTATATCCCTCAGGCTTGCTTCAAAAGGTGCTGGGCCATGGATTCTGCAAGAACATCCACTTGAGCCATCAATTCGGTGGAGGCGGCTGCTGCCTGGGATTTCAATTGAGCCAGGGAGGCTTCGCGCTGGGCCTGGGCCTCGGTACGGGTCTGCTCCAGCAGCGCCTGTTTTTCTTTCGAAGCCGCCTCTGCCAGAACCTTGCGGTGACTGAAAGCCTGGTTCCGAAGGTCCCGCAGCTTGGATTGATACTCAGCCTGACGTTGTTCGATCATCGCCAATGCGAGCGCTTTGGCTTCAACTCCAGCGCTCATGTCCTTCTCCCGTTGATCCATGACCATGACCAAGGGCTTGAAGAAGCTGGCCTTCAGGAAAAAGTAGAGAATCGTCACGAGCAGCCAGACGACGACCAATTCCTTCCAATTGATCTGCATTGGGGCCGGAAGGCTTTCGATAAAGCCCTTGGGCTCGCCTCCGAGCAACCCTAAACTCGCTGCCTGCCATACGATCACAGCTTCCCCCTGAGAGACTGCCGAGCCCCGAGGTGGCCTTCCGTTAGGAATGTCGCCTGGAATTCACGCGAGGATGAATAGACCCATACCCCCACGCATGCAGAGCTATAAATCTACCAGCAGACTCCTCCTTGCTCAATTGAAGGTTTTGAGCTTGACGCCCTCGATCTCCAATGCAAACATTTGGACTCGGCGATACGGGCGATTAGCTCAGTCGGTAGAGCAGCTGCTTTACACGCAGCATGTCGGCGGTTCGAGTCCGTCATCGCCCACCAGCAATGGTGAAGCACCACAAAGGGGTTGTAGCTCAGTCGGTTAGAGTGCCAGCCTGTCACGCTGGAAGTCGCGGGTTCGAGCCCCGTCAGCCCCGCCAAAAAAAACGCCCCTCTCGGGGCATTTTTTTT
>JANYBM010000041.1 GCA_025361125.1 Holophagaceae bacterium
CAGTTCCGCCGCCAGTTCCTTCACGTTCTCACCCAGGCGTTCGTTCTGGTAAGAGAGCGCCAATTGGGCACCATTGTCCGCGCATTTGCGGGCGATGGCCCACGCGATGGAGCGCTTATTGGCAACCCCAACGATCAGACCGCGCATACCTTTCATCAGCATCGTGAAAACCTCCGGAATCGCTTTGAATGAAGGTCCCACCTTACCTTGAAGCGCCCCTACCACCAAGAGGCGGCGGCGGAATGAATGATGCCGAAACTGGCTATACTTTTAAGACCATGAACACGCAACGCCATACTCTTGCAGGAGTTGTCTGCAGTCGCCGCCTCCCATGAATACGGTTCACCGCTCGTTCCAGCACCTGGGGACTCGTCTAGGCCAGATTTCCTTTTTTCGGAGGGTGATGATCTGGCTTTCGGGATTCAAAAGCCTCCAGAAGTTGATCTACGGAAGAACCAACCCGATCAGCCCCTGGGAGGAGGATCTGGAATTCAAGCGCGTGACGGTGCGCCCCCGGACCCGGACCCTCCTGCAGGATCCCGCTCTCTTCACGCTCTACCAGTTGACAAAACAGGCGGCCAACGTCGATGGAGATGCGGCGGAGGTAGGAGTCTACAAAGGCGGGACGGCCCTGCTCTTCTCAACGATGCTCCTGGGTTCAGGCAAGCACTTGCATCTTTTCGACACTTTTGAAGGCATGCCGGAGACCGCTTCCCAGGAAAAGGACTTCCATCGTTCGGGCGACTTCTCGGATACCTCCCTCTCGGGAGTCATGGCTTTCCTTGGTCCGACCGAAGGATTGGAATTCCATCCTGGATTCTTCCCGGCCACCGCCTCTTCTGAGTCCGATGCGAGATTCTGCTTCGTCCACGTGGATGTGGACATCCACCAATCCGTAATGGACGCCTGCTCATACTTCTACCCACGTCTGAGCAAGGGGGCGTGATGGTTTTTGATGATTATGGATTCCTCTCCTGCCCAGGGGCAAAGGAGGCGGTGGACGCCTTTTTTACCGATAAACCCGAGCAACCGCTTTATCTGTCCACTGCCCAAGCGGTCGTATTCAAGCTATGACCGAACAGCCCAGACCCCCAGGCTCCCAGTCATAAGCTAAACTTCCATCCATCGTGCGCATCCTGGCTCTCCTACCCATTGTCCTCTTCGCCCATCCCCTTCTGGGCCAGTACGACCCCCGCCCGGACCTTGATTCCGGACGATTCCTCAAGTGCCTGTCCGATGCGGAGAACCGGATCAGGCAGGATCCCGCGGACGCCATGGCCTGGGCCGCGAAATCCCAGGCGCTTTCAGCCTTGATGCGCTTCGACGAAGCCAATGCCGCCGCGCAGAAATCGCTGGAACTGAAGGGTGATTTTGCCGATGGCCTGCTGGCCCGAGGCCTTTCCCGCGCTGGCACCGCCATGCAACAGCGGAATCTTGGAAGCCTCCGGGGCGCCTCCCTGGCCATGGATGATTTCCGCGCCGCCACACGGGCTGATCCGAATCTGGCATCCGCCTGGATGAGCTTGGGCCTCGCCTTTGAACAGCTTCCCGGCCTGCTCGGGGGCTCCACGAAAAAGGCTTTGGCTTGCGCCGAAAATCTGCGCAAAGCCAGCCCCTCGCGAGGCGACCTGCTTCAGGGCATGGTGCTTTCCATGGACGGCAGATGGAGCGATGCCAAAGGCTATTTTCAGCGGGCGCTCTCCACGGCTCCGAGCGATCCAGAAATCGTTTACGGGTATCTGGACTCCCTTGGCAGCCGCGTCACGCGGAAAGCCATTGGCGAAGGCCCCCAACGTGCCCAGCTGGCGTCCGAAGCCATGCGTCTGTTGCCTTCCGTCAAAGGGAGGGCCAGGGGCCTCCAGGCCATCTGCGACGCGCTCTTGGACGGTGGCAAACCTGAAGAGTCCTGGACTATCGCCCATGGTTCACTTCAGCGCTGCGACCTGCCGAGCTTGATGAAGGTCCAACTCGGCAAGATCGCAGCCCGGGCAAGCATCCACCGCGAAGAAGGTCTGGTCTTCCTCGATCAGGCCCTGTTCGAACCCCTCGAAGGCGGCACGGGAGGCGTCGCCACCGTGCAATGGCGGCGAGGTCAGATCCTGAAGGATTTAAATCGGCATGATGAGGCCAAGACCGCCGCCCAGGCAGCCTTAAGGGCGGACGCAAAGCATCCTGGCGCCCGTCGCCTGCTGGATGACCTGAACTGATGGAGCCTCCCGTGTCTAAGAAGCTGATCTCCATCATTTCTCCCGCGTTCAACGAGGAGGGCAACGTCCGCCGCTGCTATGAAGAGGTGCGGGCGATAATGGAACCGTTGCTCGACCATTACGAATATGAGCATATTTTCGGAGACAACTGCAGCACCGACGGCACATTGGGCATCCTTCGCGAGATCGCGGCCAAGGACCGGCGGGTGAAGGTGCTGACCTATTCGCGAAACTGGGGCGCTGAAAAAAATTCCCTAACGCTCCTCCGCCATTGTTCGGGGGACGCCACCATCCCGGTGCTTGCGGATCTCCAGGATCCACCTGCAAAAATCCCGCGCTTTCTGGAACTCTGGGAAAATGGCCACGAAATCGTGTTCGGAATCTACACAAACCAATCGGACAGTTTTCTGCTTCGCATGATACGGGGCATATATTACTGGCTGGTACGTAAGCTGGCGGATGAAGAATTGATCGAAAACCACTCGGGATTCGGCCTCTATGACCGAAAAATCGTGGACGAACTCAAGAAGATCGATGACTTCAACCCCTACCTTCGCGGGGACATCGCGACCTTGGGATTCCGGCAGACCTCCGAGCCCTATGTGCGCCAAAAAAGGGTAGCTGGCGTCACCTCCTACAACTTCGGCCGGTACCTGGATTTTGCCATCAACGGAATGGTGAGCTACAGCCTAGTTCCCATCCGCCTGGCTACCCTTTCAGGCCTCCTGCTTTCGTGTCTCAGTCTGTTAATGGCGCTCACATACGCCCTGATCAAACTCTTCAATTGGAGCTTTCAGGCCCCAGGCGCAACAACTGTCGTAGTGTTGGTGCTCTTTTTCTCGGGAGTCCAGCTCTCCTTTCTCGGCATTCTCGGCGAATATATTGGAGCCATCCATGCTCAAGTGCGCCGTAAACCCTTCGTTGTGATACGGGAAAAAATAAACTTCGAGAAAGATTGATTAAATTTCCATTACATCCATGTTTCTGGCGATTCCACAACAAGCAGGGTTGCTGGGGAGCTTAACCAGCGCTGGCCCTCCAACATGTTCCAGCGGCACCTCATGCCATCATGGTCAACCATCGTCCAAGGGAAGTCCGTGTGTTAACAAGCAATCTATTGAAACTATCAACCAGCCGGTGGCCACGCTGGGCGCGAACCATAATCGTAGCAATTTGTTTGGTGGTAATTGGCATCTTTGCTTGGAAGCTAGACTGGCCCCCTGTCCTCGCCGCCATAGGGCAGGCCCAGATGACTTGGATCCTGGCAGCCCTGCTTATGGGATCCGGCTCCATTGCGTTGCGAGCCCTGCGACTAGCCCTGCTGACCGATGATCCCAGGCGGTTTCCGGCAGCGTTCTGGTCCTATTCGTTGGGCTACCTGGGGACACTTTTCCTCCCCCTGGGTTCAGGGGAAATGGTCCGAGTTGTCGCTCTTAAGCGGATGACGGACTTGACTCTGACACTAGCGGCGACCTCCGCGATAGTGGATCGTCTTTTTGATCTTCTGGGAATGGGAGTCGTGTTATCGCTGTTACTTGGAAGGGGAATAGCCTCCAACCTCCGAACCGGCCCACTCTTTTTGCTCGGTGCCCTGACAACAATACTCCTGGTCAGCCTTCTCTCGTTGGTGCTCGGAGGCCGGTGGCTTCGCACCCTGCTAAGACAGTTGGATCCCAGCGGAAACCAGCCGAGAATCCAGACTGCGCTGGCCCACTTCGATGCTGTGCATAGCCAGATCCTTCGACTATCCAGGCCCGGTCGAATCTCTCAGGTCATTATGGTGCAAGTTTTCATAATCTCCGCAGATGCAATGGCAGTCTGGTTGGCTCTTCTGGCCTTCCCCTTCGGCCATGGCCTCGACATCCTGGCACCCCTCCGCATAAATCTTTTTCTCATGTTCGCCACTGCCTTACCTCTGCTTCCAGGTAACTTCGGCACGCATCAGGTCGTGTGCATATTCGCGCTGCGACCCTATGGAATAAGCCAAGCCCAAGCTCTGGCATTCTCCCTGGTTGCTCAGGTTTCTTCAGCCATCTGGCTCGCCCTACAAGGCCTCCTCGCCCTTACAAAGGCACCGGCCCACATTCTGTCCCAGGCCGATGGTGATAATTTGATATCTTCGACTCCCCTCTCAAAGGAGCAGCCTTGAAGACCATCATCCTCGCAGGCGGCCTGGGAACGCGTCTCTCCGAAGAGACGGTTCTAAAGCCCAAGCCCATGGTGGAAATCGGTGGCCACCCCATGCTGTGGCACATCATGAAAATCTACGCGGCCCATGGTTTCACTGAGTTCTTGGTGGCCTTGGGATACAGAGGCGAGATCATCAAAGACTACTTCCTGAACTTCCAGGCCCGCAACGCGAACCTCACCGTAGATCTCGGACGAGGCGCCGTGGAAGTGCATAAAGGCCAGGGACTCAACTGGCGCGTACATATGGTGGATACGGGCGAAGAGACCCAGACCGGGGGCCGCGTGAAGCGGCTGGGGGCTTGGCTGGATGGAGACGACACCTTCATGCTCACCTACGGGGACGGGGTGGGAAATATTGATCTCAAAACCCTGGTGGCCTTCCATAAATCCCACGGAAAACTGGCCACGGTGACAGCAGTGCGCCCCCCGGCTCGTTTTGGTGGCCTCTCGCTGGAAGGCGATCGTGTCGCCCGTTTCGCCGAAAAGCCACAGGCCGGCGAAGGTTGGATCAATGGCGGGTTCTTCGTGTTGGATCGCCGTGTGCTGAATTACATCGAAGGGGATGCCACCCTTTGGGAATCAGGCCCACTCGAACAGCTCGCATCCGAAGGTCAACTGATGGCTTTCAAACATCCGGGGTTTTGGCAGCCTATGGACACCATCCGAGAAAAGCTGCTGCTTGAAAAACTCTGGGATTCTGGTGACGCACCTTGGAAGGTATGGGCATGAGCTCCAACCAAAGCATTTGGAAAGATCGCCGTGTCCTGGTGACCGGGGCTACCGGGATAGTGGGTTCCTGGCTCTGCAAAAGGCTGGTGGAAGAAAAAGCCAGCGTCGTGGTGCTGGTGCGGGATTGGGATCCCCAAAGCGAGTTCATTCGAGCGGGCACGATCCAGAATTGTTGCGTGGTGCATGGAGCGCTGGAGGACTACTCATCCCTGGAGCGGGCCATCAGTGAACAGGAAATTGACACCATCATCCACCTGGGCGCCCAGGCCCTGGTGGGCGTGGCCTTGCGCAGCCCACTGGCGACTTTCGAGGCGAACATCCGGGGCACCTACAACCTGCTGGATGCGGCCCGGGTGCATCGCGATTTGGTGAAGCGCTTCGTGGTGGCCTCATCGGACAAGGCCTATGGAGATTCTGACCTACTGCCCTATACCGAGGACATGCCACTCAATGGCCGCCATCCCTATGACGTATCGAAAAGTTGCACGGACCTTTTGGCGCTCACTTACGCCGAAACCTACGGCTTGCCTGTCTCCATCGCCCGCTGCGGGAATATTTACGGTGGTGGAGATCTGCACTGGAGTCGCATCGTTCCGGGCACCATCCGCGCTGCGCTGGAAAACCGTGTGCCTGTGCTCCGTTCCGATGGCACCAACATCCGTGACTACATCTTCGTGGATGACGTGGTGGATGCCTACCTGCGCCTTGCTGAGATGAGCGGTTCGGAAGGCGTGCAAGGCGAAGCGTTCAACTTCAGCCCCCAAAGCCGTATCAACGTTTTGGAAATCACTCGGGCCATCCTGCGACTCATGGGTCGCGATGAGCTTCAGCCGATCATCGAGTCCAACGCCAAAGCGGAAATCCAGGATCAATACCTGGATGCTTCCAAGGCCAGAGAGCGGCTGGGCTGGTCCCCTTTTTATGCTCTGGAGGCGGGCCTTCGCAAAACAATCCCGTGGTACCACACGTTTCTGGACTCCCAGGCATGAGCGCCGAAGAACTCCGTTCGCGCATCCTGGAATTGGTTGCAGAATATGCAGCAGAACAATGGCCCGCGCGCACCTTCGAGCCCGGCGTCTCACCGGTCCAAGTCAGTGGCAAGGTTTTTGACGCCGAAGACGTTCAACATCTGGTAGACGCATCTTTGGATTTCTGGCTCACCACGGGACGGTTCGCCCGGGCCTTTGAAAAATCCTTTGCAGATTGGTGGGGGCGAAAATTCTGCATGCTCCTCAATTCCGGCTCTTCGGCCAACCTTGTCGCGCTCACAGCCCTTACCTCGCCCCAGCTCGGGGACCGTCAACTGAAGCCGGGCGATGAGGTCATCACCTGTGCCGCAGGCTTTCCGACTACGGTGGCGCCCATCCTTCAAAACCAGCTGGTGCCAGTCTTCCTGGACGTCCAAATCCCCACCTACAATCTTGATGTCACCCATCTCGAAGCAGCCATTGGGCCGCGAACCAAGGCCATCATGCTGGCCCATACCCTCGGCAATCCCTTCGACCTCGACGCGGTGATGAAGGTGGCCAAACAGCATCAGCTTTGGGTCATCGAGGATTGCTGTGATGCGGTGGGTGCTGAGTACCGGGGACAGAAGGTTGGTACCTTCGGGGATCTCGCCACGGTCAGCTTTTACCCAGCCCACCACATCACCATGGGTGAAGGCGGCGCTGTACTGACGAATTCCCCCCAGCTGAAAAAGCTCGTGGAATCTTTCCGGGACTGGGGCAGGGATTGCTGGTGCGAACCTGGCCACGACAACACCTGCCACAAACGTTTCGACTGGCAGCTGGGAGACCTGCCACAGGGCTATGACCATAAATATACTTACAGTCACATCGGCTACAACCTGAAGCTCACCGACATGCAGGCGGCAGTGGGTGTCAGCCAGTTAAAAAAGCTGCCCCGGTTCATCCTTCAGCGTAAGGAGAACTACGCCTACCTTCGGGGAAAATTAGAACCATTGCAGGAATTCCTTGAACTGCCCGAAGCCACGGCCCACAGCGAACCCAGCTGGTTTGGCTTCCCCATCACACTCCGTCAAAATGCCCCTATAACCCGTAACCAGCTCATCCAGCACCTTGAATCAAACCACATCGGGACACGTCTGCTGTTCGCCGGAAACCTTCTGCGTCAGCCCGCCTTCAAGGGTGTGCCCCATCGAGTGGTGGGTGATCTTCAAACCGCCGACCGGGTGATGAACAACACTTTCTGGGTTGGAGTTTTTCCAGGACTTGAAAAAGCACACCTGGATTACATCGGTCGAATCATTCAGATCGCCCTGAGTTCTAAAAATGGATAGGTTGCCACCTCTTCCCATTACAGAACTGGAGGAAGTGATCCGCAACGTTGGAGATTGGG
>JANYBM010000049.1 GCA_025361125.1 Holophagaceae bacterium
CTTGTCGATCATGAAGTACTCGGTCCAGCCGCCGCCGTTGCCGCGCACGTCGATGACGATGCCTTTCTTGTAGCGGAAGGCGCGCCAGTATTTGTCGAACTGGCCGATGTTCTGGTCGCCCATGGCGGTGATGTGCATGTAGCCGAGCTGGCCGTTGGAAGCCTTGTCCACGGCGGCAATGTTGCCGGCGATCCAGCGCTCGTAGCGCAAGTTCGAATCGCTGGGGACGGGTTCCACTTCAATGGTGCGGGCACCTTCCATGGTGGGCGCGGCATTTACGGTGAGCATCACCTTCTGGCCTTTGATCACCTGCAGCCGCGCCTGGATGGCTTCGGGCGCGCGCAACGGTTTCCCGTCGATGGCCAGCAGGTATTCGCCTTCCATCACCTTGGGCGCGGGATCCGCCAGCGGCGCCTTGAGATCGCGCGCATAGGCCGTCGGTCCGTAGACTTTCGCGAAGCGGTAGACGCCATTCTCGGCGCTGAAATCGGCGCCCAGCAGCCCGGAGAATACCGGATTCGGCGCGGGCCGCCCCGGACCGTAATCGCCGCCGCCGACGTAGGTGTGGCTCACGTTCAGCTCACCCACCATCTGGCTCAGCAGCCAGTTCAATTCCTGGCGGGAATTCAGGTCCGGCAGCCAGGCGCGGAACTTGGCGCCGATGGCGTTCCAGTCGTTGCCGTTCATGTTGGTGTCGTAGAAGAAATCCCGGTACCAGCGCCAGGTGTCCTCGAAAATCTGCTTCCATTCTTCGCGGGGCGCGGCGGTCATGGTCATGCGTTCGAGGTCCAGCTTCTCCGGCAGAGCTTTCGAGTTGAACACCGCCGATGCCTCGCCCGTATGGAAGACGCCGCCCTTGCGGATGATCACGCGCTTGCCCTCGGCATCGAAGGCCCAATCGCTGATGCTGTCGCCCAGCACTGCCTCCTTGTCCTTCTTGGCGGCGGGATCGAAAAGGTGCAGCTTCCATTTTTCATTGCCGCGGGGCCCGTACATTTCTTCCACGACGCTGTCATCCCAGCCTTCGACTTCATCCCAGCCGACCATTCCCTTGCCGGCCTTGAGGTGGAACAGATTGCCGGCCTTCACGGGTAGTTGCGCGATGCGCTCCGACAAGCCCGCCGCGTCGATGCGGAAAGCGCCTTTATCGTCAGCGGCCTTCAGCTTCACAGCCATGACCTGCACCGGCGCGGGCTGGATATGGTTGTCCTGGCTGGCATCGAGCTGCGTATGGAAATTGCTGTAGCTCAGGAAATACAGAGTGCTGCCGTCCAGGTCGAAGCGCGGATTCAGGCAATCGTAGAAGCCATCGGTCAGCGTGATTTTCTGCGTGGTGGCGAGGTTGTACAGGTGGATGCGGCTGTTGCGGCTGGGCTCCACGAAACTGTAGGCGATCCATTGCGAATCCGGTGCCCAGGTGTAGTCGCTGGCTTCCCAGGTGAACTCGTCGTTCTTCAGTTCGTGGGACTCATCCACCTTGGTGAGCTTCTTCGTGGCCACGTCCATGACGTAGAGTGCGAAGCTCTTGTCGCCAAACAGGAGCTTGCTGCCATCCGGGCTCCATTCTAGATGGTAGAGCGCGGTCTTCAGGCCCGTGGCCACCCGCTCGGGCGCGCCGTCCACGGCCTGCACATAAAGATCGTAATCGCCGCTGGCATCGCTGAAATACGCCACTCGCTTGCCGTCCGGCGAGAGCCGCGGCATGCGTTCGCGCACGCCCGGCGTCTTCGTGAGATTCAGGGTGGGCTTGGTCGAATCCGCGGGCACCAGGAACACATCGCCCCGGGCTTCGAATACGGCGGTGCTGCCCACCAGACTCATGGATTGGATCCAGTCCTTAGGATTCAAAGTTCGCGGAAGAACTCTCCAGCCATCGCTGCTGGTGGTGACATCCACGCGACGCACCGCCTTGGTGGCGAGATCCAGCGACTGCAGGTAGCCCCCCTGCACGAAGACCACAGTACGGCCATCGGTGCTGGGCTGCTGGGCATCGAAATCCCTCAGGTCCGTGAGCGGTTCCACGGCCTTGGTGGCGGGGTCCACGGCGTAGAGGTTGGTGATGCCGTTACTGGCGCGGTCGGACTCGAAAATCACCTTGCCGTTGGCCCACATAGGCGCGCCGTTGCGACCCACGTAATCGGTGAGTTTTTCGTAGCGTTTGTTTTTCAGATCCGCCAGCCACAGATCCTGATGGCGGCCACCTTTGTAGCGCTTCCAGTAATATTCCACCACGCCCTTAGTGCTGTAAGCCAACTGCTGGCCGTCGGGCGAGACGGTGCCCTGCACGCCGCGCGGCACCGCCAAGGCTTCGGGTTCATGGCCGTCGAGATCCACAGTGAAAAGCCGTTCCACGGGGCGGAAGTTGTAATCGGAAATGGCCTTGTAAACCACCCGCTTGCTGTCCGGCGTCCAGCCCTGCACGGTGGCGGCGCCCGCCCAGGTGAGGCGTTTCGGCGCTCCGCCTTCCGCGCTCATCACGTAGGCCTGGGTGCCGCCATCGTACTGGGCGCTGAAGGCGATCCATTTGCCGTCCGGGCTGAACCGGGCCGCGGTCTCCAGGCCTGGATGCGTGGTGAGCCGACGCGCCGGCCCGCCTTTCAGGGAGCCGAGCCAAAGATCGTCTTCCCAAGTGAACACCACTCGATCGCCATTCACATCCGGCGAACTGACGAAGCGTGGCAGGCGATCCTGGGCCACGAGGGCGCACGCGACGAGAAGCAGGGAAGGAGCACGGAAGCGCAGCATCAAAGACTCCGAAAACGGGTACTGAAATATACATCGTTTAACGATGAATATGAACAGCCGAGCCGCGGTGCTGGCTTGGAGACGGCTCGGCTAGGGAAAAGAGAGAGCCTATCGCGCCACCATCATCCCTATGACCACTGCGACCGATCCCGCTGCGATGAGCTTTGAATACCTAAAGGGGTGCCCACTGCCAGGGCAAACGTAAAATGGTTCAATGGTTCAACGGAAGGCCGCAAAACGGCTTCTGAAACCATGCCTAAGCGCAGTTCCTATCCTGCTGTCTCGTGCCATTCTTGAACCATGAGCGACCTGGATAGCGATCTCGATTCGGCCTTTGACCCGGGTTCTTTCCGAAGCCTGGGACATCGCGTGGTGGATCTTTTGGCGGATCACATGGCCGCCGCGGCCCGACGTGAAGGCCCTGTGCTGCCTCCTTTTACACCGATGCAATCCATGGACAGGTGGCCCGCGGATTTCCCCGCCCGGGGTGGCGAGGATCCCATTGCTCTGCTGGCAAGGGTGGTATCCGATAGCAACCATCTGCACCATCCCTGCTACGTGGGCCATCAGGTGACATCACCGCTGCCCTGGAGCGCGTTGCTGGATTTCGCCGGAGCTTTCCTGAACAACGGCAGCGCGGTCTATGAAATGGGCCCGGTGTCCACGGCCATGGAGCGCAGCGTGGTCCGCTGGTTCGCGGGCCGCATCGGGTTTGATCCACTGCTGGCGGATGGCGTGCTCACCCATGGCGGCAGCGCGGGCAACCTCACGGCACTCCTGGCGGCCCGCCAGCACGCGGCCTCCTGCGATGTTTGGGAGGAAGGCGTGACGCCAGCCGGTGCACTTTGCCTGATCGCCTCGGACCAGACCCATTACTCTGTGCGGCGCAGCGCCCAGATCATGGGCCTGGGGGGCCGTAGCGTCGTATCCGTGCCCACGGACACCCGCTATCGGATGCGCCTGGATGCCTTGGCGGCCTCCTTGCGGAACGCGAAAGCGGAGGGTTGCACGGTCGTGGCTGTGGTCGCCAGCGCAGGTTCCACGGCCACCGGCGCCATCGATCCCCTGGACGCCATCGCGGAGCTCTGCGCGGAATACGGCGTGTGGCTGCATGTGGATGGCGCCCACGGGGGCGGAGCCGTGGTCTCGGATCGGTTGCGGACTGCGCTCCGGGGCATCGAGCGGGCGGATTCCGTAGTGATTGATGCCCACAAGATGCTGCTCGCACCCGCGCTGGCGACGCTGGTGGTGTTCCAGAACGGACGCCGTTCCTTCGAAACCTTCAGTCAGCAGGCGGTCTACATTTTCGGCGGCCAGGATCCTACGGAAACCTGGTACGACCTGGCCCAGCGTACCCTCGAATGCACCAAGCGGATGCTGGGGCTGCAGGTCTACGCCTCCTTGAAAGTGCTCGGCACCAGCTTCTTCGCGGCCTACGTTGAGCGCATGTACGACCTGGGCCGCGCCTTCGGCGAGCTCGTCGCCCAACGGCCCCACTGGGAATTGGCCACGGTGCCCGAAGGCAACATCGTCTGCTTCCGCTATGCTCCGCCGCACTTTGCGAACGCCAATGAATTCCAGGCCCACGTGCGCGAAGCCATCGTCCGCGAAGGCTCCTACTATCTCGTGAAAACCTCGCTGCGCGGCAAGACCTACCTCCGTTGCACTCTCATCAATCCACGCACCGAATTATCGGACCTCGAAGCATTGCTCCTGCGGGTGGAAGCCGAAGCTTAAGCAGCCGCGCCAGCGGATAGCTCCAAAGCCGGGCTGAACAGGATCAACTTAGGCCACCTCAGGCTTTCGGGAAGAATAACTGACGCTTGGGATTGATACTAAGTTGCGTTCAATGTGATAGAAGTAATCCAGTCGAAGCCAGCGAAGCTGCGGACTCTGTCGTGGTCAGCTTCGAGGGTCCGGACACCTTTGCAGAGGGTGTCCACCACGGCTTTCATGCCGCTGAACACCGTGTTGGCGAACCAGCCTTCCCGTAGGACCTTCCAGAGGTGTTCAACAGGGTTCAGCTCGGGACTGTAGGGCGGTAGGTACAGGATCCGCATGTTGGCGGGGACCTGCAGGGCTTGGGCGATGTGCCAGCCGGCCTGGTCCATGACCATGAGGATGAAGTCGTCGGGGTGGCGCTGGGCGACCAGGGCCAGGAATAAGGACATGGTCTGGGCGTTCACGAATGGCAGGACCAGGCTGTCCATCTCGCCGTCGTGGGGGCTGAGCGCGGAAAATGCGTAGGTGAACTGGCGGAGCAAGCGAGCGCCGACAATCGGTCGGACCCCTTTGGGAGCCCAGCAGCGCCGGGGATCGCCCAGGAGTCCGAACCGCCCTTCATCCTGGAACATCAGCCGGACCGGGCGTCCTTGCCGGGCCTGTCGCTCAACCTCCTCCCCGACTTCGGTTTCGAGTTTTTTTAAAGGCGGCCTGCGCCGCCGGATCGGCCTTGGGATGCCTCGGCCGGGGCGCGATCTTGCGCCAGCCTTGACGCGCAAGCAGGCGGTAGATGGTGGTCTTGGCGACGATGCGCCCCACCCGCGCCTCGAACGCGGCCTTGATCTCCTGGGCATTCAGGATTCCGCCCGCCTCCGCCTTGGCCAGGAACGGTTGAAGGAAGGAGGCTTCTTCCTCCAGAGTCAGGTATTGGTGGTGCCGCCCGCCCTTGGCCTTCAAGTCAAAGATCGCATCGCCCTCCTTGGCCCACCTGGAGTGGATGACATGCACCGTCGCCACGGACCAGCCCAGCAGGCGGGCGATCTCTGCCGCTGTGCTGCCTAGGGTGGCCCGGATCAGCACGCTCTGGATCCGTTGAAATTCAGGCCGCCCTTTGGCCTTCTTCAGGCGCTCGGCAAGGCCGTGAATAGTGGCTCGGTCG
>JANYBM010000051.1 GCA_025361125.1 Holophagaceae bacterium
CGCGAAGGGCTTCTGGTGCAGAGCGAATCCAGCTTCCAAGCCAATCTGGCTCAGTACGAGACCGGACGCGTCCCCTTCATCAGCGTGCTGGAGGCGCTTAACGGGTGGATCTCCGATCGAGGAGGATTCCTCCAAGCCCTGGCCCAGGCACAGTCAGTTCAAATCGCCCAAGAGGAGTTCAATCTCTCCGGGACGCCCGGCATCACGGCGCAGGGCCTGAGTTCAGGTTCCATGGGCTCCGGCGGGAGCGCCAGCGGTTCCTCCATGCCTTCCTCCTCCTCCAAATCCGGAGCGGCCTCTGCCAGCGGTGGCGAAGGCAGTTCTACCGCGAAATCCATGTGAACCGGAGCTGACCATGATTGACGAACAAATCGAAATGACCCCGTCCCGTCCCTCGCGCATTCGCCTTCTCGGCCTAGTCGCCCTCGGACTGGTCGCTGGAATCGGGGGCACGCTGCTCCTGGTGCCCCACCCCAGGCATGACCATGAACAAGCTGCCGCCAGCGCCTCCTCACCCAAGAAGCAGATGTACCAATGCCCCATGCACCCGCAGATCATCATGGATCATGAAGGTACCTGCCCCATCTGCGGAATGACCCTGGTCGCGATGGAAAGCGACAAGCCCAAGGAAAAGGGGAAGTTGGTTTTCTATCGTTCCCCCATGAACCCGAGCCTCACCTCTCAGGTCCCCATGAAGGATGAGATGGGAATGGACTATGTGCCCGTCTACGAGGGTGACCTCAAGGGCGAAGGCGCGAGCATCGAAGACCACTCTACCGTTACGATCGACCACGAGCGCCAGCAACTCATCGGCCTTCAAACCGAAAAGGTGGCCGAAGGGGCTGTGAGCGGCGAGCTTCGCGCTCTGGGTCGCGTGTCGGTCGATGAAACCCGCGTCCGCAAAGTGAACGTCAAAGTGGAGGGCTTCGTCGAAAAGCTCTTCGTGGACTTCGTCGGCAAATCCGTCACTAAGGGCCAGCCACTGTTCAGCCTCTATAGCCCGGAATTCGTCAGCGCCCAACGAGAGTATCTCCTGGCCCTGAAAACCCAGAAGGCTCTTTTGGGTGGATCACTGCAAAGCAGCGGTGGTGACCTTCTGGAGTCCGCGAGGCGGCGCCTCTCTCTCTGGGATGTGCCGAAGGAGGCCATCGACAACTTGGAACAGACGGGCGAAGTCCTGCGCGCAATCACCCTGCGCAGCCCCATCTCGGGCGTGGTAACAGTGAAGAATGTGGTGGAAGGAGCCCGCATCACACCGGCGGACATCCCTTTCGAGATCACGGATCTGAGCCGTGTCTGGGTGCTGGTGGACGTGTACGAGGCTGAATTGGGCCGCGCCAAAGTGGGTATGTCAGCTGAGCTGACCACCCAGGCTTCCCCCGGGAAGATATTCAAGGGTCGTATCGTCTTTGTCGATCCAATCATGGATCCCAAAACCCGCACTGCCAAGGCCCGCTTGGAGTTTGCAAACCCCAAAGACGAGCTGAAGCCTGAGATGTTCGGGGAGGTCCTACTCAAGGGCCAGGGACACAAGGGGATCCTCGTTCCGCGCGATGCAGTACTTGACGCAGGTACAACTAAGGTGGCCTTCGTGGCGCTCGGGGACGGCAAGTTCGAACCTCGCGAAATCACCACCGGCACCGCGATCGGGGAAAAGGTCGAGATCCGATCCGGCCTCAAGGCGGGTGAAGAGGTCGTCGTCCGCGCGAACTTCCTGGTCGATTCCGAATCTCGCCTGAAGGCAGCCCTGGCCCATCTGAGCCAGAAGGGCGCTTCTCAGCCTTCCGCCCCTGCGGGCGGACACCAGCACTGAGGAGACGTCCATGAGCGCACATGTAGGCTACGACCCCGAACACCCAACCTTCCTCCAGCGCATCATCCGCTTTTCTGCGGAGAACCGCTGGCTCGTAATGGCCGCCTCCGTGGTGCTAATTGCCATGTCCTTCTGGACCATGCGGAACATCCCCTTGGACGCCCTGCCAGATCTCAGTGACACCCAGGTGATCATCTACACCAAGTGGGACCGGAGCCCGGACATCGTCGAGGATCAGGTCACGTACCCCATCGTCACAGCCCTTCTTGGCGCACCAAAAGTGAAGGCGGTGCGAGCCCTTTCTGATTTCGGATTCTCCTATGTCTATGTGATCTACGAGGACGGCACCGACATTTACTGGGCCCGTAGCCGGACGCTGGAGTACCTCAGCAAGATCACTTCCAGCATGCCTCCAGGTGTGACGCCGACCATTGGCCCTGATGCAACCTCCGTGGGCTGGGTCTATCAATATGCGTTGGTGGATCACAGTGGGAAACACAGCACGGATGAGCTGCGATCGTTGCAGGACTGGTTCCTCCGGTACTCCATTCAGAGCACACCCGGCGTGGCCGAAGTGGCCACTGTCGGTGGGCAAGCCAAGCAGTTCCAGGTGCAGCTCAACCCCAACAAGATGGCGGCATACAAAATCCCCATCGAATCCGTTATCGGAGCCGTGAAATCCGCCAACGCGGAGGTGGGTGGGCGCCTCGTGGAATACAGCGGGCGCGAGTACATGATCCGTGGTCGAGGCTATGTCAAGACGACCAAAGATCTCGAACAGGCCGTGCTCAAGGCCGAGAATGGTACACCTGTGCGCCTTGGTGATGTGGCCACCGTGACCCTAGGGCCAGAAATGCGCCGTGGCATCGCGGACCTGGACGGCCACGGAGACGTGGTGGGTGGCATCGTGGTGATGCGGCAGGGTGAGAATGCCCTGAACGTGATCGAACGCGTGAAGGCAAAGATCAAGGATCTGAAACAGGGACTTCCCGAGGGCGTGGAAGTGGTCACGGTCTATGACCGGTCCACACTGATCCACAGCGCCATCAAGACAGTGGAGCACAAACTCATCGAAGAGATGATTGTCGTCTCCATCATCATCCTGATTTTCCTATGGCACATCCCTTCGGCAATCGTCCCCATCATCACGATCCCCGTGAGCGTGGCGCTGGCCTTCATCCCCATGTATGGAATAGGCCAGAATGCCAACCTGATGAGCCTTGCCGGGATCGCCATCTCCATTGGTGTGTTGGTGGACGGGGCTATCGTCGAGGTGGAGAACGCCTACAAGAAAATCGAGAAATGGATCGAGGCTGGAAAACCCGGGAGTTTCTACGATGTCCGGCTCGAAGCCTTGATGGAGGTCGGTCCCTCAGTCTTCTTCTCCCTACTGGTCGTAGCGGTGAGCTTCCTTCCCATCTTTACCTTGATGGATCAGGAGGGACGGCTCTTTAAACCACTAGCCTTCTCCAAGAACTTCGCCATGGGTATCGCCGCGCTCCTGGCGCTTACCCTGGATCCGGCCATGCGCATGCTCTTCGCGCGGGTGGAGCCCTTCACCTTCAAGCCCAGGTGGCTGGCCTGGACCGCCACCCAGATCGCCGTTGGGAAGTATTACGCAGAAGAGAAGCACCCCATCAGCGTCTTCCTGCACCGGATCTATGAACGGCCCTGCCGTTTCGTGGTGAAGCACGCCAAAGCCACCATCGGTGTGGCGGTCCTGCTTGTGATCGCCACCATCCCCGCCTTTGTGAGCCTAGGCAGCGAATTCATGCCGCCCCTGAATGAGGGGACCTTGCTCTACATGCCTTCGACACTGCCGGGCCTCAGCCAGACCGAGGCTCAGCGGATCCTCCAGGTCCAGGACCGGCTGATCCGCACCGTGCCTGAAGTCGAACGCGTGTTCGGCAAGGCGGGCCGTGCCGATACCTCCACGGACCCGGCCCCTTTCTCCATGATGGAGACGGTGATCATCCTGAAATCCGAGGATCAGTGGCGCGCAAAGCCCCGCTGGTTCAGCGCCTGGGCACCGGACTTCCTGAAGGCCATCCTGCGGCCCCTCTGGCGGGACCGGATCACTCAGGAGGAGATCGTCGCCGAGCTGGACCGCGTGGTGAAGCTGCCCGCCATCCCCAACGCCTGGACCATGCCAACAAGGCCCGGCTCGATATGCTCAGCACCGGCATCCGCACCCCCGTGGGCCTCAAGATCAACGGCGCGGACCTGGAGACCATCCAGAAGGTTGCCGTGGATGCCGAGCGCGTCCTCCAGGGCGTGCCCGGCACCCGCAGCGCCTTCGCCGAACGCACGGCCCAGGGCTACTTCCTGGATTTCGTGCTGAAGCGGGAGCAGCTTGCCCGCTACGGCCTCAGCGTCGAGCAGGCCAACATGCTGGTGATGACCGCCGTCGGTGGCGACAACCAGAGCACGGTCTACGATGGCCGGGCCCGCTACCCCGTGAACGTGCGCTACGCCCGCGACTACCGCGAAAGCCCCGATGCCCTGAATCGAGTCCTCATTCCCACGCCGAGCGGTGCCCTGGTCCCCATGGAGGAGATCGCGGACCTGAAGTGGGCCACCGGCCCCGCCATGATCCGCGACGAGAACGGCCAGATGAACGGCTACGTGCTGGTGGACTTCGACACCTCGAAGATCGACGTGGGCACCTACGTCCAGAACGCCAAGGCCGCCGTCGAGAAGGAGCTGAAGCTTCCCGCGGGCTACAGCATCACCTGGTCCGGCCAGTACGAAAACATGATCCGCGTGAAGGAACGGCTGAAGCTCATCCTTCCCATCACGCTGGTACTGATCTTCGGGCTGCTCTATGCCAACACCAAGAGCGCGTTCAAGGCTTCCGTCGTCATGCTGGCGGTGCCCTTCAGCGCCATCGGCGCCTTCTGGCTGCTCTTTGCGTTGGGCTACAACATGAGCATCGCGGTCTGGGTGGGCCTCATCGCCCTCATGGGTCTCGATGCCGAAACTGGTGTCTTCATGCTGCTTTTCCTGGACCTCAGCCATGAAGAGGCCCAAAAGGAAGGCCGCTTGAATACCACGGGTGACCTCGTGGAATCCATCATCCATGGGGCAGTGAAGCGGGTGCGTCCCAAGGCCATGACCGTCTTTGCGGCCTTCATGGGCCTACTTCCCATCATGTGGAGCACCGGCACGGGCGCCGACGTCATGAAGCGCATTGCCGCGCCCATGGTGGGTGGCCTTGCCACCAGCTTCATTCTCGAGCTGCTGGTCTACCCCTCCATCTACTACCTATGGAAGCGCAAGGAAGTAGTGGAAGGACCTGTCTCTGAGATTCCAGCTACCCCTGTAACCGTCTGATCACATCAACGCACCGGAGCTTGTCACCGTGCTCTGTGCCGCACCACACAACCAATCGGAGGTATGACATGCGGATTACTCTCCAACTCATCATCATGTTCGTTCTCCCCACTCTAGCTTGGGCGGACGGCCCGTCTGATCTCCGCACGAGCCTTCAACGCCTCCAGAGTCGGTCACCCATCAAGGTGGATGTGGATTATTCAAATCGGCAGGAAGTCAGCACCCTATTCAAGCCGATCGTCAGCCAAGGCTTGGTTCATCTTCGTGTGAGCGAGGATGAATCCGGCCTTCGTTCTGATTGGGCCCTTCCTCAACTGAGTGCATCAAGCATGGAGGAGCGCCAAGCGAATCGGGACCCCTTGGCGATGACGCCAGTACGAGATGCCATGAAACAACTCGACGCTGGATCGCTCCATCGCTTATTAAATCAAGCCGATGTTCTGTCTGAAATACTTGTAGGCGCGAAATTCAAACATGAAGGTAACGAGATGTACCAGGGACAGTCCGCAAAGGTTCTTGTCTTCACCTTCAATCCGACCATCCGGCCTGACCACATCGGCCGGGTCTCCCGATCCGAGGCCTCCCTCAAGGTCTGGATCGGGGGCGACGGTCTGCCCTTGGCCACAGAAACTCTGATGGATTACGCAGGCAGGCATAGTCGTTTTTTTGGGAGGTTTTATATGAGCTCATCGATCAGAGCCACGTACGCGGTTTTCGGTGACCACCTTGTGGTGGTATCCCGAACCTCAGAGGACCTGAGCTATGACACAGGAGAAAAAATAAAGAGCACCAAGATTTTTACTTTGGAATTGATCACGCCAGCAGTGGCCTCGTCCCGAAAGGGCCTCGCATGAACCTCCTCTTAATGGTCGTGATGATGGGAGTGGCCATGGTTTTCTTCCATGGTCAAGGGCACCATAAACCCGCTCCCGCACCGGAACTTCGTGAGAAGAGTCCGGATGGAGCGAAGGTCCCGTCAACCGAAAACGCTGGATCTGCCCGTCCATCAACGGAGCCCATCCGTGAAAAGGCTCCGAGTCCGACAGAAATCCATGGGCCTGAACCCAGGTCGCCGACCCCTCAAGCCGACTAACCAATTCTGTTTTCGCCGCTCCAAAAAAAGGAATTCACCATGACTCATTTCAAAGGCCTTTTCCCCATCCTCTTCTTCATGGCTATGACCCCAGCCTTTGCCCAGCATAGTCACAGTGGGGGCTCCAGCCAGCCGAGCCCAAGTAGATCACGGGACTACTCCGGGCAAGAGGATAACGAACCCAAAGTACACGCCACCAACACCATTTGTCCCGTCATGGGACGGCCGGTGAAACCAGGCCGCGACCGGGAAGTGGTCATCCGGGGAAACTACTACCTAGTCTGTTGCGATGGATGTGGCCCGGATATGTCCGAGCACTACGACAAGTATCTCGACAAGGAGGGGAGGCCTCTTAATGACCCCAAACGTCAACCGAAACCCGATCCGAAGAAGGATGCAGACAAGCCCGTTCCCGCGCCACCCGCACCCAAAGCCAACTGACCAATTCTGGTTCCAACTTTCCAAGAAGGAGTTCCACATGAACGTCTCAACCCTGCTTCTTCCCGCTCTCTTTGCCATTTCTGTGACCCCGGTCTTCGCTCAGTGCGGCGGGGGCCACTCAAATCATGGCGGATATAGTCCAGCCCAAGACCACTCCGCTCACCAGGAGAGTGCCCCGAAAGTGAAGGCCACCAACATGATTTGTCCGGTCATGGGAGAAGCCGTGGAACCCGGGCGTGATCGAGAAGTGGCCATTCGAGGGAAGTACTATTTGGTCTGCTGCGGCGGATGCGGACCAGAGATGGCAGAGCACTATGACAAGTACCTCGACCAGGAAGGAAGGCCACTTAACGATCCAAAGCGAGACCCGCGAAGGTCAGAAGAGAGGCCTGCTCCCGCCCCATCCGCTCACGAAGGCCACCAGCACTGAGGCATCCCTTGAAACCCTTCATTTTCCTCCCAGTCCTCCTGGTTATGCTTCCGGCGCAAGCCCAGGAAAACGCCCGAGCCAAGGCCGAAGCCCTTGTGTCGGAGGCCGGGCAATTCGCACGGGAATCGGGAGCCGACAAGTTGATTCAAGAGATCAACCACGCCCAAGGACGCTTCGGCAATCGAGATTCCCTGAAACCCCAACTCATCGTCTACGACCTCAAGGGGAAAATCCTCGCCCATTCACGGGATGTCCGTCATGTGGGCATGGATCACTCGCGGGCCGTGTCCAGGCTGCTCGAATTTGCCAAAGCTCACAAGAAGGGCTGGTTTGAACCAACTGCTGGAGCCAGCGACTTAGTGACCACGGCTTATTTCGAAAGGGTAGGAGACCTACTGATCACAGCCCCTCCCCACTTCCACTAAGAAGTTCCTCGTCCTCGGAGACCTTCTCGATCTCCGCCCATATTCCCCTGGGATTCCCCAAGCAGCTCGTCCTTTCAAAAGAGGTAAGGGAAGGTCTATGTCCAAATTCACCCACACCGTCGGCCACCTCAACCTAGGTCAGGTGAGACTCGGAACACCGGACAAGGTGGGCGCTAGCATGGACCGATCGAATCAAAGGATCAGGGCTTTTCCCCGTTCCGTCGTGAGCTTCCGTTTGAGTCATGCGGATTCGGCAGAGATTTTTCCGTCCCTCGCCAATCACCGAGATAGCGCTCCCCCCCGAGAGGTTGGCTCAGTGGTTGGAGAGATGGCGCCCTCACAGGTGCCACCGACGCCAAAGACGTCCTGTTCGGGAGGGTTCAGGGCATCGTTGGCGTCGGACTTTTCATCACACCTAAAGAAGCCCCGAAAACACTGGCTTTCGGAGGTTTCTGCCACGGTTGCCCTAACTACGGCCTGGGGTTGCCTTCCATTTTATTGGCCGTAACACCAAAGGAATAACCATGCTCAACCTGCTGTTCGCCATGGCCCTCACGGCCAGCCCTGATGTCAAACCCGCGACCAATGCCGTATGCCCCGTTCAGGGCCTGAAGGTCACCGAAAAGTCGAAGACTGTCATCGTTCGTGGTCAGGAGTACCGCATCTGCTGCCCGGGGGATTGCGACACCAAGTTAGCTAAGAATCCGGACAAGTACCTGGAGAAGGACGGCACCCCTAAGAATCTCAAAAAGGCCGAGGGAAAGCCTTCCGGACACGAAGGCCACGGCATGGACCACATGAACTAATTGCAACCGGAAAGGAGGTGAGTCATGGCTCCGATGTATCCGACCGTCTCGCGCACACGCAGGCTCTGGATCCTGGGAGCCGTGGCCCTTCCTTTCCTTGGGCTTCTCTATTGGTCTGGCCTGTTGATCCAGTCGACCCGAGCTGCCTCCTTGGGGTTTGCCCATTGCAGTACCTGGACGCTGGAAACCTCCCGGCATTTGGGGGTGCTGGAAGAGCTCCACGAAAGGGCCACAGGCATGCTGCATGCCGAGCGGCCTGAATTCGAATCCGCTGCCCTTGAGGCGGCCATGGATCGTCTGAGCGCATCGCGACGGGAGTTCGGGCGACGCACCCAGGAGGAAGTGGATCCCTACCTCACCTCGGTCGACCGATCGATCTCCGGCTACCTGTCCCAGGTCGAATTGACAAGGCGACTCGCAATTGAATTCGCCCAGCTTCGAGGGGGGCCAGGGAAGGCCGCCCGTTGGCAGGAAGCCTTGACAGCCCATGCCCACCTGGATCATCAGCACCAGACCGTTCTTGGCAGCATGCAGGCCCTGGCGCACTATCACAAAGACATGCTGGAGCTGGCGATCCGATCCAGCCAACGGAACGCCTCACGCCTATCGATGTTCGCGGGGGTCTCGATGCTCATCGCCCTCGGTTTCGGTGCGGCCGGAGGCCTAGCCGTATATCAGAAACATCGGAGCGATCTCCTCGCCAGCTTCTCGCAGACCTTGGTAGACACCATCCCGGATGGAGTCGTCGCCTGGAGCCCTCAGGGGGAAGTCCACCGGCTCAACCCGGGGATGGCCGACCTGCTTGGCATGCCATCGCTACGCTACGGGAATGGCTTAAGCATTCGTTTGCTACTTGCAGAAAAGGAGATCCACAACCTGGAGTCGGTTCCCCCTGGGGGTACCGTTCGCTTGAACCTGATTCACGCCACCGGCGCGATGCGAGCCGTGGATACCCGGGTTGGAAGGATCAACCACCCCGGCGGCCCCACATTCCTCGCTGTGATGCGCGATGTGTCAGATCAGGTCGAGCGCGAACGCAGAATGGTGGAATCGCAATGGCAGATCGAAATTGGTCAGCAGGCGAGCGCCATCGCCAGGGATCTTGAAAACACCATGCATCCGATGCTCTTCGCCCAGGAGCTTCTCAAACCTTCGGATGATTCCCGGCCATCACAGATGGATGCATGGAAAACGCTGCGTCGAGCCTCGGAACAGGCCACCCTGCTCCTACGGCAGTTCAATCGCACGGCAGCGGGTTCGGAAGAATCCCCGGATGAACGGGTGTTCGACCTGCAGGTTTGCCTGCTGGAAGTCATCGAATCCTTCCATCTGAACCGAGGAACGATGCACGGTGTGGAGGTGGATTTGGATCCAGGACTCTATCCGGTCCGAGGCCCGATCAACCTGGTTCGACGGGGCTTTGAGCTGCTGGTGCAGCGGGCCCTGGATGAGGCGAACGGCCAAGCCCCCATCCAGGTGTTCAGCCATCAGGAAGGCGACATGGGTGTGATCCAAATCCTGGATCCCGGCCATGGCGAATCTGAGGTGGACCTCAAGAGGGTGTTTGATCCCGTGTTCTGCCTGCCTGGAATCCCAACTGGCGATGTCTTTGGAATCTTCAACGTATTGGAAACCATCCGAGGGATGGGTGGTGAGGCGACTGTTCGACGGGCCGATGGTGGCTGGACAGAATTCGAGCTCAAGTTCCCTCTGCAAGGCACACCATGACCAGACGGTCTCTCCCAGCCCAGGAAACTGGATCGAGCGGGCCCACGGACAGGGTGGCTCAAGCCGATTCCGAACCGACAGAGATGGACTCGAATGAGCTAGGCCATCTCCGTCAACAGAGCCCCTGGCTGCGCTGGACTGTGTATCTCTGCGCTGCCATCGGAATGACTCTCGCGGCACTCATGCTCCTCCGGCCTCCGGCGCCGACAGCCAACCTTCACTCCCGACCCTCTGCCTGTGGACCAAATTGTCGTTGATCACTGCCTTTCGGAATCCACCCCATGAACCCTTCCCACAATCCCCATCCCGAGCGCTCGCCCCGCAAGAAAGCCACGAAGCGCTTCTTTAAGGACCTAGTCATGCCCGCGGTGGGACATGCCAAGGGGGAAGTCTCCGAGGAATTCCAACCCAAGTCTGATGCGAGGAGTGCCCGCTTCGCCGTTATCTGCTCGGCATTGGCAGTGCTGGTTCTGGGTTCATGGATCGGCTTGGTGCAGCTCCGCAAAGCCATGCGGAAACGGGCGAGGCAGGACAACGTCTCCTGCGGCTGCGGCTGCGGTCAACAGCATGGGGATTCTCCCTGTGCCAGGAATGGCGTCTGCCCCACTCCGGGGAAGGTCAACTCGGGATGCCGCCCGGGTCAGGCTCCTGCCCCTGGATCCGCGAGTCCTGACAACTCTAAACCCGGTCCAACCGCCGCAACCACCAAACCCAAACTCGTAATGGATGCCCCGCCTCCCAACCCAAAAGAAGGGCTCAGATGATTTCAGCACTCTCCCTTCTCGTGATGGTTCAAAGCACGCCGGCCCTGAATCCGGTCGAAGTCCAGCCAGGGCTTTTTGTCCTGTCGGGTAGTCCAGATGCGGCCACCCTTGCTCAGCTGAAACCCTTGGGAATCACTCATGTGATCAACCTGAGACATCCATCCGAGAGTAATTTCAGCTCGGATTTGGAGGCCGTCAGGAGTAGCGGTGCCGCGTATCTCAATTGTCCCTTGGACCGGGAGCCCACTTTCACGGAGTTGGATTCATTCCGGGGCCTGATGTCGTCCTTGCCTTCAACAGCCAAGGCATTGGTGCATTGCGCCACGGGCAACCGCGCTGCAGCGGCCCTCTTCGCCTACTGGGCCCTTGATAGAGGTCTGCCCCCAGACGACGCCCTGGCTCTCGCCAAGAAAGCAGGTCTTCGGAACGCTGCAACGGAAATGGCCGTAAGGGTCTACGTTGCGGCCCGACAACCGCGTATTGGAACCGGACGCACCTGCCGGGAGGATTCACCCGAATGAGCGAATCCAACACAATCGACGAAGTGACCAGCGCCCCTGCGCGGGAATGGGGATACCCCGAGGCCATCGTCCTCATGGGCGGGCTCACCCTGGGGTTCATGACGCTTCAATCCGCGCGTCCCGCCCAGCTTGGAATCCTGGGTGCCCCGGCCGCTTTCAGCCTCGTCTTCATCCTTCTGACCCTTCCATTTCTCACCGGAGCCTTGCTCCCCACCCATTCCCTGGTGCGGTTTCTCGCCGGCATTCCATTCACCATCACCTCCCTGGTCTTCCTGTCGGCTGGAGCTTTAGCCGGCACCCTGATCCTCCAGAACCCCAGCCCCGAAGATGCGGCTAAACTCGGCTCTGCTCTGCGGCCCCTTCAACGCCTGGGGCTCACAGATGTGTTCCACTCTTACTGGGTTGCCGCGATGGCCCTGGCCGTACTGGCCTGTCTCATGGTCGCGGCGGGCAGGCGGGCCAGAGTTCCCGGCATCAAGAATGGCGTCTTCCTCGCGACACACCTTGGGACGGCCCTCGTTCTTGCTGGGGGAATGCTTGGGAACATGACGAGCCTTTCGGGAACACTTCTGCTCCAAGAGGGGCAATCCAGCGGCACCATCGAGCTCGACCGGGGAGGCGCCACCGAACTCCCGACACCGATTGCCCTCCAGTCCTTCCACATCGAGCCCTTCCCCTTGGAGGCCAGCCTCGCCACCGTGGAGGGCGAGGCCATTCATCCCCAAAAGGGTGGAGCGGCGCTCCCTAATCTCAAAAGGGGAAGCAGCGTCAGTCTCCAAGGATGGCAAATCACCTGTGAAGCGGCCTTCCCTTCGGCCCAGCCTTCAGTGAAGGGAATCCAGGAGGATCCCAACGGTCCCCTCTTGGCCCTGGATCTCGATGAAGGAGGCGCAGGCCAGCGCCTTCGCCTCATGGATCACCTGGGACCTCTGCCACTCCGTGCAGGGGGTGAGGTCGGACTGGTCCAGGTTCGCCCAGGGGAAGTCCAACCGATTCTTCCCAAACTCGTGGCATTCCTACAGCAGCGAACGGCACCAGGCGTTCACTTCCTGACCGATGGACGGGAGACTCTCGCCGTTGTCAGGAGCAAGGAAGGCCTCCTTACCACTCGAACCGGAATGTATGCTTTGGCACCCGTGGCATTGGGAACAACGGTATTGAAGCCCGGCCGACTGTACAGCGTCCGGACCAGCGGTGACTGGGAAGCTGTGGAGGGATTGCGCCCCCAGCCCGTCGGCGCCGCGAAGGTGGTGGCCGTGAAAAACGGTCTCCGCAGGGAGGGCTGGATCGCGACTGGCCCCGGGACCTTTGATTACCTGGAGCTGGAGGGGAACGCCGTCCTGATGTTGATGGAACCGACCCCTAAAACCTTCCGAAGCGAGGTTGTGGCCGACGGCTTGAGCTATTCCATCCGGGTCAACGATCCTTTGATGCATCACGGATGGCAGCTCAGCCAATCGAGCTACCAGGTCTCGCCCGAAGGATTGACGTTCAGCATTCTCGGCGCCAAACGAGATCCCTCCATCCCTGTGGTTTGGACCGGGCTGGCGTTGTTGCTCGTGGGAACCCTGGGGGCTCTGTGGCTGCTGCCCAGCCTGTTGAACGAAGGAGGTGCCCAATGACGGACGTCATGGTTCTCGGTGGCGCTGCCGTACTTTTGGGATCCGGCGCGGTCACCGATGCGCTTGGAACGGTGCGCGGCCAGGATCGCCTCAACCGCCAGGGGATGCTCTTGTGTCTTGCGGGGTGGGCGCTTTTGATCGGCATGGTCGCATGGCTATGGATCACTCTCGAGCGGCCTCCGATCAGGACTCTGGGCGAGACTCGTCTCCTCTACGCGGCCTGGCTACCAGCCATCGCCTTCTTCGCCCGATGGCGATGGAAGACCGATCTGCTGGTGGCTCCTATGGCGGCTATGGCTGTGCTGTTTTTAGTGCTGAATCTCATGCTCCCCGAAGCCCGGATGAAGACATTAATGCCCGCTCTCCAAAGCGCATGGTTCGTCCCCCACGTGGTGATCTACATGGCGGCCTACGCAACCCTCGCACTGAGTAGTCTGGCTGCGGCGGTGTTGCTGGTGCGCAAGTGGATGGGCAAGGAGGATGTCCCAGCGACACTCGCTCTTCCGAACCGACTGCTCTGGCTGGGCTTTCCCCTTCTCACCGCGGGCCTCGTGATCGGCGCCCTGTGGGCCAAAAGCGCATGGGGCAACTACTGGACCTGGGACCCCAAAGAAACCTGGTCCTTCCTCACCTGGGCCTTTTACCTCATCCCGCTACACCAGCGCGTGCAGACCGGGGAGTCCCGCTCCCTGTGGCTGCCCTTGCTCGGCTTCCCCATCGTTCTGATCTGCTGGTTCGGCGTGAACTACCTACCGACCGCGGCGCAAAGCGTCCATACCTACACCGGTTGAGGAGGTGGCCATGACAGACCAGGATTCAATCCCATTCGAATCGACGGTGCCTTCGCCTGATCGCCGATGGCGATTGAGCCTGCTGCTGGCTGCTCCCATGGTCGCAGCGTTAACACTTTACGCGATCCTGCCCTCGGGTGCTCCGGGGACACTCCCAGGCGCTGCCCAGAATGGTTGCGATCACACGCCCGGAGCCGATGGACGATCTGCCTGCCCCCACGGCGTGGATGCCGAGGGGGGGTGCAATATGAATGCTGTCGGTGCTTCGAATCCAGTCCAGGCCACCTTCGGCAAGGCCCTTGACTGGGATCTCCCCGAGGGCTGGAATTCAGAGAATCACCAGGGGGGCATGCGGTACGCAACCTTGAAATCACCAAGACCTAGGGACGTAGAGGTTTCGGTGATCTCCCTGCCCGGAACCGCCGGCGGTGAATTGGCCAATGTGAACCGCTGGAGGGAACAACTCAGCCTCCCTCCCATCACTGAAGCAACCCTCGCATCCCGACGTGTCCGACTGGGGGCGGTGGCTGGACAGATCTCTGTCTTCGACATCAACAATCCCGATGTTCCGAACGGACGCATGGCCGTAGGCATGGCCCAAGTGGACACCCATACATGGTTCTTCAAGATGACCGGTGACGGGAAGGCAGTCTTGCAGGCTCGACCTGCTTTCCTGCAGCTGCTGAGGAGTCTGCGGCCCACCAGTCGTTCGTCAGAGGTCGCCTCCACATGAGGCTGGGCGCCTCGATGCACCAGCATGGAGCCTTTCGAGTCCCGCCCCAGTTATGCATTCTCCGCTCTCATCCAAAGGAATAACTTTCATGACTCAGCAAAACGCAGAATCGGGTCCGTCCCTTCAGCCAAAAAAGAAAAAAAACCTCCCGAAGTTCCTTTGGGTCGTCCTTGGGATTGTCGCCATGGCCCTCCTGGCCTGGAACATTTGTTTCGTTCACTGCTGAGCAATCAGATCCCTGTGATCCGTTCGCGTAATGGAGTCTCCGTCGGATTCTGTGCATTTCCGCGGTCACATCAGTACGCCAGCCGCAGAGGCCTTCCGAGTTTCTCCCGGTTTCCTCCGCCCGAATCCTTGCATATCGAGATTCAGGCTAAGTCCCCTGCCATTCCATTCAACAGCCTAGATCGTTGACCCATCACCTTCACGCACGTTTCCGGGCGCATGCCATATCTAAGGAGCCTCATTCATGTCTCAGCACAACGCCAAGCAGGCCCAGTTCGTTCAGCCGCAGAAGAAAAAAAATCTTCCTGTTATCTTTGGTGCCGCTCTGGGGTTGACCGCACTTGTACTCCTCGCCTGGAACATCCTGGGTAGCGAAAGCGGGAGATACCCAACAATTAAAGCCGTTCAAGGGCAGGTTGTCATCTCGGCGGCGGAAGTCTCCGATGGAAAGGCGCACTTCTTCACTTACCGAAATGGGGACACGAATGTGAATTTCCTCGTGGTGAAGAGCCTCGATGGCCAGATTCGTGCGGCCATCGACTCCTGCGTGGTCTGCTACCGGGGCCGCATGGGATACCGCCAGGAGGGGGACTATATGGTTTGCAACAAGTGCAACAGGAAGTTCCACACCAACCTGATCAACGATGTCCAAGGCGGTTGCAACCCGGTTCCCCTGGCCCGACTGGTCAATGGCGGTCAAGTGGTCATTCGGGAATCGGACCTGATTCAGGGCGCGATGTATTTCAGCACCAATCCTTTGTAGGGACTCAGATGAATCTGCGTACCATCGCCCTGAACAACCTGCGGAGACGGAAGTCCCGCATGGCTTTCCTGGTGGCTGGGCTACTCATCGGAGTGGCCACTGTGGTGGCTCTCCTTTCGCTCACTCAGTCTCTGACCATGGAAGCAGAACACAAGCTGGAGAGCTTCGGCGCCAACATACTGATCACCCCCAAGAGCGATGAGCTTTCGCTCTCCTATGGGGGGATCACCTTGGGGGGGCTTTCGCTTGATGCCAAGGAAATCCGTGAACAAGATCTAACCAGGATCGAAAGCATCCCCAACAGCCGTAACATCGCGGCCGTGGCGCCGAAGGTTCTGGGGGCAGTGAGGGTGGGAACATCCCGAGTCATGCTGATGGGTGTGGACCCGCGTTCGGAATTTCGCGTCAAGGGTTGGTGGAGCCTCGACGGCCGTCGGATGGCCTCCGACGATGAACTGGTGGCGGGAAGCCGGGCCGCTGGCAGGCTCGGCCTTAATACCGGATCGACCCTCATGGTGGATGGAAACCCATTCACCGTGGCGGGCCTCCTGCGGGAAACGGGGTCCCAGGACGACGATCTCCTGATCACTACCCTGCCAGCAGCTCAGCGACTGCTCCACAAGGAGGGAACCGTTTCCCTCGTCGAAGTCGCGGCCCTCTGCGGAGATTGTCCGGTATCGGACATGGTGGATCAGATTTCCGCGGCTCTTCCCGGCGGGAAGGTGAGCGCCATCCAGCAGGTGGTGAAGACCCGCATCCACGCCCTGGAGCAGTTCAAGGCCTTCTCGTTCGGCGTGGCCGTCGTGGTCCTCTTTATCGGCGCAATGGTGGTCTTCGTCACCATGATGGCTTCGGTCAACGAGCGGACTCGCGAGATCGGGATCTTCCGAGCCTTGGGTTTCCGGCGCAGCCATATCGTCAGCCTGATCCTCATGGAGGCAGTCACTGTCAGCCTCCTGGCCGGCTTTCTCGGGTTCCTCTCGGGGATGGGTGTAACCCGTCTGCTTCTCCCCTGGCTGGCCCAGGGACATTCCCACCTGGTCTGGAGTCCGGCCCTCGCTGGAGGTTCCCTGCTGCTGGCTGTCCTCGTTGGTGCGGCAGCCTCCTTCTACCCCGCGCTGCGCGCCAGCCGGATGGACCCGAGCGAGGCACTGCGGGCGATCTGACCCCAAACGGCGTTTCCCATCTACTCACGGGGCCCCTAGCCCCGGAAGGATTGATTCATGGCATTCATCGATATCAAGAATCTTCAGAAGACCTATATAGGCGCGGGTGGCCACCAGGTTGACGCCCTAAAAGGGCTCGACCTGGAGGTGGAAGAAGGAGTCTTCCTCGGCATCATGGGCCAGTCTGGCTCAGGGAAGAGCACGCTTCTCTCCATCCTCGGCGGACTCTGCCACCCCACGGCAGGAATGGTCATGGTCGATGGCATTGATCTATATGCCCTGGATCAAGAAAAGCTTGCTGACTTTCGGCGTGAATACCTGGGCTTCGTGTTCCAAAGCTTCAATCTGGTTCCCTACCTAACCGCATTGGAGAACGTCATGCTGCCATTGGCGGTCAAAAAAATGCCGGCGGCCGAGAAGCGCGGGCAGGCGTTGCGAGTGTTGGGACTCGTGGGTCTCGGCGACCGTGGCGGCCACCTTCCTAGCCAGCTCTCCGGAGGCGAACAGGAACGGGTAGCCATCGCCCGTGCCTTGGTCAACCGTCCGCCCCTACTTCTCGCCGATGAACCGACGGGCAGCCTCGATACCGCGACATCTGCCGAAATCATGGCCCTGCTCCGGGAGCTCAACGAGGACGGACAAACCATCGTCATGGTGACCCACAACGTGGAAAACCAGGGCTTTTTCGATCGCATTCTGGTCCTGCGGGATGGCCAGACCGCCTCTACGGATGCCTCCACCATTCCCCTCATCACGAATCACGCATGATAGGGACGATGCTTGTTCGGGGCATGATTCCTCTCGATACCCTATGCGATTGATACAGAAATTACCGGATGGAACAAAACCATCCCTGGGGCATCCCTTATGTAAGCCGTCCAAATGGTCGGTCCCAAAAAAGGAGATACCATGAAACTCACACGCAACCTGCTCGCCATCCTGGCGCTCTCTTCCTTCACCTTCGCCTTCGCCGAAGACAATGTAATGAGTGCCAAGCACCATGAGGCCTCTTCCGTCGAACCCAAGCAAACGGCTGAACCCAAGGAGATGAAGGGCTGTGAACAGTGCAAGAGCTGCACGAAGGACACCAAAAAGACCACGCCCCCAAAAGTGCGCGAAACAGGTCCTGTCATGCCGGACTACATGTCCTGATCTCTTGCGGGACGGTTCGCCGTCCCGCCCTTTTTTCCTCCCTGGCAGCCTCCCCATTCAGCCAGGACCAGCGTACGGGAAATGCCTTGTACCTATGACAGGGGAAGGGCTTTGATATTGACCTGCGAATCCCTGGTGGAAGGGCATCTTGATGCGGTGCATGCGTATGCCCGCATGAAGCTTCGCCAAGAGGATCTCGCCAAGGAAATTGTCCAACGCACCTTCCTAAAGGCCTTCGAGAAACTCGGCCAATTGCGGGATGCGCTTGCGGCCCGAGGCTGGTTGATATCCATTCTGCGCAATGAGATCGCAATGGAGTTCAGATCCAGCGCACGCTTCGAAGTCTGGAACGAGGAGGACTTCGAAGCGCTTCCTGGCCCTGAGGATGAGGAAGGTGTGGATCCATCGCTCCTCGAAGCGCTACCCGGTGCCCTAACCCGTATCCCTGAGGCCGCCCGGACCCTTCTCCTCCTGCGCTACCAGCAGGAGCTTTCCTACGAACAAATCGCCGGGATCCTGGATCTTCCTCTTGGCACCGTCCAGAGCCGGCTTCACCGGGCCAAGGCCGCTCTGAAGGCTGCATTGAAGAAGGAAGATCTCCCTCCGAAAGGGGGTGTGGTATGAACGTAAAATCGACCGGCACCACCGGCTTTGACCAGCAGCTTACGGATGCATTGCGTCCCGGCGGTGCCCCCGAAGACTTGAGACGCAACCTGCTTCGGGCCACTCAGGGGTACGGTCATCGACCGACCTGGTACACCTTGGGAATCGCCGCCACCCTCGTGTTTCTCCTCGGGTCTGGTGCCTGGGGCTGGATGCTTCATTGGAACAGTCATGAAGGAGAGCGGTTCACCCAGGCTGTGCTTCAGAACTACAGGGAAGTCCAGAACATGGATTTCACCCTGGATGCATCCGCCCAGGAATCTATGGAGCAATGCATGGAGCGATGCAAACAGTGGTCCTCCAAGGCCGTTGGTTTCGCAGCCCACCTGCCGAAGGGATTGGCGAACCATCCCCTCAAGGGCGGTAGGGCCTGCCCGATGGCCTCCTGCCGGGCCGCCTGCTTCTACCTCAAGGACGGGCGCGCCGTCTACGCCTTCGACCGCACCCTCAAGGGCCTGGACGCCGATTCCAAGAAGCGTTCCATGATCCTCGCCTCAGGCCATCGTGGCACCGCCTGGAATGAGGATGGTCGGGCGTACATCCTCGTGGAGCCTCCGGGATGGAGGCCGGCTGGATGACCCCGGAAGGCTGACGCATACGCCATGTTCACTGGTCTTCTCACTGGCTGCCTCCTCGGCCTTGAGGCTTGAGGCCATGGTTGAAGTCCCAGTTTGGCGGGGTCAAGGAACCTTTGGCACAGAGGCTGCGTGACGTTCTGGATTGGGACAGGTCTTTGGCGACCCGAGCGACACTCGAGTCGATCTGTGCCGCCGCCAAGACTCCGATGCCTCAAGTTGATCTATTATCTGCCAGATCTTGTGAGTGAGGCGTTACCCCATGGATCCCCTTAACCCTGTCTCGCCCCTACAGCCATTGTCGCCCATCACCGGGCCGACTGAGCCGGGTGAGCAGGTCGATGGCAATGGCCTCAGCTTCTCCGACCTTCTCAAACAAACCCTTCGCGAAGCCGGTGAGGATGACAAACGTGCGGAGGATGCAGCCCGGAATTTAATGGTCGGAGAGGGAACTGACATGCATACGGCTATGCTGGCCGTGCAGAAGGCGGACATCAACATGATGATGATGATGGCCGTGCGATCCAAGCTGATCGATGCCTACCGTGAGGTCATGCGGATGCAATTGTAGCCAGGTGACCCAACCAGACGTCACCGTGACACCGGCTTCCAACCCTGGATCAGGCTTCTTTCACACCGCCATCAACCTAGATCTGAACCCACTAGTGTCCGGTTGAGAGTGAAAGGCAAGCTTGTAGGTTTATCTACTACAGCTATTTCCATACAATATTCCTTGGTGGCGATTTGAACGGCGGAAGCGGGATTTCGGGTGTTTTTCTGGGGTTGGACCCCAGGGAGCGTCGCCATGAATTCCGGAAAGACAATGTTCACGCAGTTGATGAACCTCATGCCATGGACGGGCTTTGGACGAATCGTGGCGCGATACGGCGGCGACACGCGAGTGCGAAGTTTCACCTGCGCCGAGCAGTTCCGGGCCATGGCCTTCGCGCAGCTGACATGGCGCGAAAGCCTGTGGGACATCGAGGCATGCCTTGGGGCGAACCGCTCGCGGCTGTACTCGATGGGCTTCCGCCAGCCCGTGCGGCGCTCGACCTTGGCCGATGCCAACGAGAACCGCGATTGGCGCATCTGGGCCGATGTCGCCCAGGCGCTCATCCGGCGAGCCCGGAAGCTCTATTGCGGCGACGATCTCGGACTCGACCTCGACAACACCGTCTATGCGCTCGATTCCACCACCATCGACCTCTGCCTTTCCTTGTTCGAATGGGCCCCGTTCCGGACAACCAAGGCGGCCATCAAACTGCACACACTGCTGGATCTCAGGGGCTCCATCCCTGCCTTCATCCACATCAGCGATGGCAAGATGCACGACGTGCGGGCTCTGGACCTGCTGCTCATCGAGGCTGGTGCATTCTATGTGATGGATCGTGGCTACCTGGATTTCCAGCGGCTGTACGACATCCACCGGCAGGCCGCGTTCTATGTCACCCGAGCCAAACGCGGCATGGATGCCCGCCGTGCCTGCTCCATGCCCGCAGATCGGGGACATGGCGTTATCTGCGATCAGCGGGTGATCCTCAACGGCTTCTACGCATCCCGGCACTATCCCGAGCTCATCCGGCGCATTCGTTACAAGGACCCCGAGAGCGGCAAGACGCTGGTGTTCCTCACGAACAACACCGCTCTGCCAGCCTTGACGATCGCCGCGCTCTACAAGCAGCGTTGGCAGGTCGAGCTCTTTTTCAAGTGGATCAAGCAACACCTGCGCATCAAGCGATTCATGGGCACCAGCGAGAACGCTGTAAAGACCCAGATCTGGATCGCCGTGGCCACCTACGCGCTGATTGCCATCCTGAAGAAGGAACTCCACCTCGACGCCTCGCTCTACCAATTGCTACAGATCCTGTCGGTCTCCGTTTTCGAGAAAATCGAGCTCCGGCGTGCCTTTGCAAAGGAGGAAATCCGGATTCGCGAGGACCACTTCTCTAACTTATTGCCATTGTTTGACTTTTAACCGGATACTAGTGATCTGAACCCGTCATTTGGTCCCAGGTTTGGGGGAGAACCAAGAGGGTGAGGCTGCGGGGCGGTACTTACCAGCAAACCACCTGCTGCTTCCAGCGAACGCAGCCGTGACAGGGGTAAGAGTCGGCATGGATGAAGCAGAGGGCGAAACTGCGGGACGGTACTTACCTGCAAACCATCTACTGTCTCCAGCGATCGCAGCTGTGACAGAGGTAAGGGCCAGAAAGGTTGCGAGGTTTCGGATGATTTTCATGGCTTCTCCTTTGTGAGGGTGGCCGAATTGGCGGCTCGTCAAAGGGATGCACATGGGATCGGTTTGTTCCATTGGTAATTTGTGCCCTTTCGGTCCCGCCTTGGCCTACCTCAAAGAATGCCTTTCTGGCGTCCAATGTGGTTGCTCATTTGGCTGTCTTCGCTTTCATGCGACAGCGCGGCCAGGGTACCTGCTGCGGCGGCCACCAAAGATGTAGTTGAGAGAATGGGAATCGAGCCCCCAGCCAGCAAGAAGCTCAGAGAAGTCGGCAATGTCCAGAGTGGAGCGCGGAAGGAGGCGGTAAGGGGTTTTAGGAATCTCATAAATTGATAATTGAACTTATTTCTATTTGTAGTCATAAATTGGCCGATCGGAGTTGATCGCACCTTGTTCGGCCATTTTACAACGGCTTTATTTCCATGATTTTGTGTGGTGGTGTGCCGGGTCATTGAGGCATCTCGGGGCGAGGCAGGTATAGCCGAGCTCCAAGAAGGAGGGCTGGTCCTGTGTACAGGCAGGCCATCAGGAGGGCCTGCGGAACGAGGAGAGGGGTCAGGTCAGGCTAGATATGGAGGGTTTCGGTTCGACTCATGGAACCTGTGGGTGGGGTGGGAACAGAACTGTGAACACAGCCCCCCCCTCAGGGCGGTTGGACGCCTGGATGCTGGCGCCATGGGCCTCGGCAATCCAGGCGGTGATGGCAAGTCCGAGACCGGATCCGGGTGTGCTGTTGCGAGACCGGGAAGGGTCTGAACGGAAGAACCGTTCGAACACCTTTTCCAGATCTTCTTCCCGAATTCCAGGGCCCGAATCCTCAATGGTCATCCGGATTTTATCCCCCACCATGATGAGTGCGGCGGATACTTGCCCTCCCCCCGGGGTAAATTTCAGGGCATTGCCAAGGAGGTTAACCAGCAGTTGGTGAAGCCATCGCTCATCACCGAGGATTAGGGCCGCCCCAGACACAGAAATTCGCAGATCGATACCGCTGGATTTGGCCTGGGCCTGATGTGCTTCCACCTGAGATTCCAAGATCCAGTCGAGTCGTACCGGTTCCATTTTCATGGCCAAACGCCCTGCATCTGCCCGCGCAAGCAGAAGAAGATCTTCCACGATCGTACTCAACCGAGTGACATCCCGACCGATGTTCAGAAGGGTTACCTGGTGCTCCTCTACGGTCCGAGGTCGCTCACGTATGACGTCGATGGTGTTCTGCATGGTGGCAAGTGGACTGCGAAGTTCATGGGAAGCGTCCGCGGTGAACCGTTTCATAGCCTCGAAGGAGGTATTCAACCGGGCGAACATTCGATTCAAGGTGTCTACCAGTCGACCGATTTCGGAATCCACTCCAGGGTGAGGAAGGCGCTGATCAAGGTTGTTGGCCTCGATGTCCTGCGCCAGGGCGGTGATCCGACCCACTGGGGCCAGCGCCTTTCCAGAGAGCCAGTAGCCAGCCAAGGCGGAGATCAAGATTCCGACAGGGGCCAGGATCAGTAGGCCAAGGCGGAGGGCCTCAAGGGTTTCCTGGATGTCACCCATGTCCTCCACCACACGTACCACACCATTCCGTCCCGCTCGCGATTGGTAGGGAAGGGACAGAACTCTCCAAGGGATACCCTCCATTAGGACGGTTTCGAACTGGGGTGAACCACCGCCTTTCAGAGGCAACTTTGTCAAATGCGGTTCGAGAGGGCCATCGGCCAGTTCAGGAGACTTATAGAACACATTTCGCGCACCTTGGTCCTCATGGATCAGCGCCAACTTCCCAATTTTCCCAAGCTCTTCGATCTGGTGGGGCGTTAGATCGTGACAGTCATCCTGTTCGGCGAGGATCTTGATGATGCTGCCAGCCCCGGCGCGAAGAGGCTCATCGTGATGGTGGAGCAGATGGTAATGCACGAGCCCGTAGAGCAAGACTCCGAAGGAAAAAAGGACCACGGCCAAGGCGAAACAGTACCAGGCGGTGAGACGGTAACGCAGGGTTTTCGAGAATCTCATCAGGCCTGCTCCCGAAGAACATAGCCCGCGCCCCGAACGGTGTGGAGGAGCTTCACCGGATGCCCAGCATCGATCTTCTTGCGAAGGGTATTGACGAATACATCGACCAAGTTCGAGCTTCCATCGTAGTTGTAATCAGATGCCCAGACATGATCCATGATCATGGCTCGGGTCAGCACGAGCCCTTTCCGGCGCATCAGGTATTCCAACAGCGCGAACTCACGGGGCGAAAGATCCACCGGATTGCCAGCCCTCCCCACTTCACGGCGACGGGGATCCATCTCAAGATCTGCCACGCGCAGTAGGTCCTGTGGTTCCACAGCAGGGCGTCGAGTAATGGCGTGGAGCCGAGCCAACAGTTCCTTGAAGATAAAGGGCTTGGGCAGATAATCATCTGCCCCAAGATTCAGGCCTCTCACCCGGTCATCCACTCCGCCTCGAGCGGTTAGCATCAATATGGGAATGATGTTGCCGGCCTTCCGGACCTGTCTCAGGACTTCGAATCCATCCCGCTCAGGGAGCATGACATCAAGGACTACCGCGTCATAGCTGCCAGATAGTATCGCCCGAAGTCCGACCAACCCATCCCTCGCCAACTCGACCACGAAGCCATGTTCCCTGAGCCCCTGATGGAGCACATCGGCCAGCCTAGCCTCGTCTTCCACAATGAGGATCTTCATGGAATCACCCACTATTTCATCTAAGCACATGGCGTGATCGCTGGGAGGAAGTTCCCCTCCCAGCGACCTGTCGAAACCAATGGTAGTCATCCCTCTCTAGCAGTAGGGATCAGAATGCGACGAGGAAGTCGAGCACCACCTGTTTGTTGTCAACCCCGTTCTGGGTGGATTTGGCTCCCTCAATGACCCACCTGCCTCCGGTCCCCGCTGTCTGGAACAGCATGCCATTGAGTCCGGCCAACCAGAGCTTGGTATCCTGCGTGGGATCGAACGTGACGGGCTGAAGGCGCTCATAGCGAACATAGGTGCCGACGATCTCTGTGAAGTTATAGTTCAATTCGCCCCAATAGCCGCGGTTCTTGATCTGAGTGCCGAGGGCATCAGACTTGTGATCCCCGTTGAACCAGGCACCCACGAAGCGCCACTTGTCCTGGAGATAGCGGAAGAGCAGGCCGGTGCGGGTGAAGTCGTCTCTGAAGGCCAAGCCTGAGGTGGGATCTCCCACCGTGTTGAACACCAGATTCGTGCCTTCATAGCGGAAGACTCCAAAGGCCGATGCATTGTCGTCGAAGCGCAAGAGGGCACTCGCAAACCCGTCTTTGTGGTTGGTGGGATTCGTGGCGGCAGTTCCCGTGGTGGGGTTACCAGCACCAACAGTGAAGTCAACCCAGTTCGTCATCAAGCTCGCGTCGAACCCTACAAGGTTTGTAGACAGCGCGAAGGGCGTGCTACTGCTGACCGGCTGGGACAGGACCAAGGGTGCAGATAAAGCCGTCGGAGCTCCGAGCCCAAACGTGCGAAGCATGAGAGGCTGGAAAGATCCTCCCCGAATAGCCAAGTGGACATTCTTTCCCAGGTCGTTGTTGTACTGGATGTAGGCCTGCTCCACGTTCTGCGTTGGGTCCGGAGAAGAATTCAGGTGGTACATGGCCAAATAGCTGAAGTGGTCCGACACCGCGCCGCCGGAATAGAGCTGCAAATCCGGAGTGCTAGCCTGGGTACTCGGTACCGCCCCCTTTACCGCCGCGACAGAACCATCCACGGTGATGCCCGTGGTCTTCTCCAGGCTGAAATTCTCAGAATCCGTCTTGCTCCATTCGGTTCTGAACCCTCGGGCCTGGAAGGCAAACCCCTCCGCCGTCAACTGAAGACTGGGAAGGGAATGGCAGACGGCACAGGAAGCGCCCGTGGCACGGGCAAAGGCAGGCAATGCAGACAGCCGCACCGGGGCCAATGCCAGGAGAAAGCCCGCAAGTAAGGTGGTGGTTGTTCGAAGGTGTCTCATGTTTCCCCACTTAGAGATAGGATCACTGGGTTGCCGACCTTCGTCGGCGACCCAATCGAAACCCAAGATTTCACAAGCAATGCCGTGGATCGGCACCACCGATCGTTCGAGAACTTCAGAAAATTTCCGCAGAGAAACCAACACTGGATCGGCCGTACCCCGCGCAGATACCACGATCAGTATTGATGTCTCAGTGGTCGTCTAAACCACTGGGGAGACTTTATAGGCCTTGCATTAAGGGAGGATTAAGATCACGGGCCAAATCGTATGACTTTGGTCACGGTTTCTGGCCCTGGCGGATATCAACGCGCTCAACGCATCTCTTGCCGTCATCAGATGGAAGCAATTCTGCGGGTTTTACCAGGACCCTCTCCAGGTGCATCACATGACCTACTCCATCAACTCCCAGTCCCTGACGAGGGCTGAAATGGCTGGAGCCCTGGAGGCATGAGACAGCAGTCGTTGAGGCCAGAACTTGTGGATGTCGTTCCGGAGCGCTGGAGGATGGCGTTCTTTACATCTGCAAACGGTATCGCACCGTCGCCCACAATTGCTGCTGTGGTTGTAGGCAGGAGGTCATCACTCCACTTGGCCCAACCGACTGGTCACTGCGACAGGACGGTGATGTTGCGACTCTCCACCCCTCCATTGGCAACTGGAGCTTTGGGTGACGAGAACTCATCGACAGCCTGGCCCGGCCTTCGAGGACAAGAACCGCGCCAGGAACGTAACCTGGCACGGCAGGGCCCGGGACATACCAGCAGTGGGTGATTACTTTGGGTTCCTTTCCATTTCAGGTGGGTAGGCCGTAGTTGAGCTTGCCTGCCAACAGGTAGGCGATGGTGATGAGGTTGCGGGTGGTGCTGTAACCCCGGGCCTTGGCTTTGGCGGCCTGGAGGATGGAGTTGAGGCCTTCGGCAAAGCCGTTGGTGAGGTATCCCCTGAACCAGCGAAGGACACCGGCGGCGTGTTCCTGGAGGGTTCGGGCTACCTTCTTGACCGGCTCCAGGCCGCTCTCCAGGGCCATCTCGCACCAGTCGTCCAGAAAGGTCACGGCGGCTCGCGGGTTGGGCTGTTCGTAGAAGTCCTGGAGGGTCAGCTTCATCTGGTAGGCATGAGCGGTATCTAGGTTCTGGGCCTTCAGCGCCTGTAGCCGTTCCCGCTGTTCCGCCTTGAGATTCTCCGGGTTCTTCAGCCACCAGTACCGCGACCGCTTCAACTCAGGCCGCGTCTTGGCTTCCTCCCGCCGCACGGCATCCAGGGCATCGCCCATCAGCTTCATGACGTGGAAACGGTCGAAGGTGATGTGCGCCTCCGGGAAGTTCTCCCGGAGTCCTTTGATGAAGGAAGGGGACATGTCGATGCAGGCTTCCAGGATCTGATCGGCCTTGCCATGGTGCGCTTCCAGATCCTCCTTGAAGGCCCTCAACGTGTCGTGGCCGCGGCCTTCAACGCCGAACAGCAGGCGGCGCTGGTCCATGTCCGTCACCAGCGTGATGTAGTCATGGCCCCGCCTGGCCGCCGTCTCGTCCACTCCCAGGCGCGTCACGCCCGCCATGTCCACCTTCGCCCGTGCCTCATGCACATAGTGGTTCAGCACCCGCCAGATCCGATTCCCGTGCTCACCCACGATGCGTCCTGTCGCTGCTACCGGCATCTCTCGGACGAGCACCATCAGAAGGGCCTCGAACATCAATGTGAAGCCCGATCCCGCCCGCGCCCATGGCACCGCCACGGCC
>JANYBM010000095.1 GCA_025361125.1 Holophagaceae bacterium
CTGGTAGAAGCGGATCTGTTTCTGGTTATGCTTCTGGTAATTGCGGATGGATTCCAACAAGCGGATGACGCCCACGGCCACCACGTCCACGGTGTATTCGGGCTGGTCGAAGCTCACCCGCACATGGCTCTGGGCGCCCAGGTTGTAGACTTCGTCCGGTTGCACATCATCCAACACATTGCGCAGCGCGCCTGCATCCGAAAGGTCGCCGTAGTGCAAATGGAAACTCGGATTGGGATGCTCGCCCACATGCAGATGGTCAATCCGATCTGTGTTGAACAGAGAGGCCCGCCGCATGATCCCGTGGACTTGATAGCCCTTCGAAAGCAGCAGCTCCGCCAGGTAGCTGCCATCCTGACCTGTGATCCCGGTGACCAGCGCGACCTTGGTTTCACTCATGCTTGTCCATCCCTATGAAGCGTGCTCAACATTGCCTGGAGGCTTTGTTCAAGGCTCAATTCTGGCAACCATCCAGACGCTGCCCCAAGGCGATCTGGTGAACCCACCAGGTATGGAATGTCATCCAAGGAATTGGGCTTGCCTTCAAACAAGACCTCCCGTTGCGACCCCAGGAGGCGTAGAACCAATGCGATCAAGTCGCCAATGCTCGTGCCGGTCCCGGTGCAGACGTTGAAGGTGCGGTGCACGGGGGAGTCCAGTTCGAGGATGGCCAGGTAGGCGGCGGCCACGTCGCGTACATCTATGAAATCGCGCACGCTGTTCATGCCCTGCATCCGCACGGGTCCCGTCTCAGACTTGGAGGCGGCAAGACGGCGGAGCAAAGACGGGACCACTAATTCTGGGCGTTGGTGGGGACCCAGGTGGTTGAAAGGCCGTGCGATACGAAGATCAAGGGCCTGCGCATAGTGGGGCGCGAGTTGCTCCACCAGGAATTTGCTGAGGCCATAGCGGCCCTGGGGTACCAGTGGGTCATCCTCTATGCGCCGTGCATCGGATGGAGCATACACATGGCAGCTGGAGACCAGGAGTACCCGAGCCTCCTGCAGATGCTCCAGCAAGTTCAACGTCATGGCTACGTTTTGCACGATCGGGGCCGTGGTCGTGAAAAGGCTTGGCACCGACGCACCGGCCAGGTGAATCACGCCGAACCAGTTCCTGGGTACCGCCGCGAGGGATGCCGGATCTGCTAGATCGGCATAGATCGGCTCGACCCTGGGCGGAAGGTCGATGCCGAGCGACCCACGTTGCAGCGCGGAAACCTGGAACCCGCGCTCGATCAGCAGGTGGGCCATGTGCTGACCGACGAAGCCGGAAGCACCAGTGAGCAGAATGCGAGGGATCATGGGGTCGGCCTGAGTGGACGTTCAATAAACATCCTGGCAGGGAGGCGTCTCCCGGGAAAACCCGGATCAATTCGATCAACTCCTCGTACCGGGCGAAAACCAGGAAGGTGCCTGTGTACACTGGAATTGTCATGATTTTTATCAACAGAAACGAACAGAACTGATGAAGCTAGGTATCTTTCATCCCGCCTTCAAGGCCGTGGGTGGGGCCGAAATTCTTGCGGCTTCCCATGGTCGTTTCCTTCAGGAAGAAGGCCACCAGGTAAGCCTCATTACGTTTGACTACGATGCGGATCGCTGGGCCGCACGACTGGCAGGAATGGACCTTCGATTGGTCCCCAAGCGCCAATGGCAGGAGGCCTTTCTATTCTGGAGCCAGCTGCATAAGCAACGATTGCGCGGCCTTAGGGCAGAACCTAGGTTACAAGGGCTGGATGCCGTCATTGCTTACAACTGGCCGTGCAGCACCATGCTTGGTAACGCGCATACCGATGCCCGGAAAATATGGCACTGTAACGAACCTCGACGCAGCCTGCATGCAAGGGCAACCAATCCCACGCTGGTGGCCAAGTTGGAAGCAGGGGGCGGGGATTGTGATGCCGTGACAGCTTTCGAGAAGAAACTGGCCTCGGATGATCGCGGAATGGCCATGAAGAACCCCAGGTATTGGTTGCGTGAAGAAGATAAAAAATCCATCACCGCCTTTGACGAGCTTTGGGCCCTGAGCGAATTTTCCGCCGCGAATCTGCAACGAGCTTTCGGCCCGCGAAAAGTTGAAGTGATCTACCCCATGGTGAGTTTCCCGGAAGGCAGCGCTAAGCAACGGGGGCTGGATCGCGCAGGCCTGCAGGTACTGGTCCACAGCAGGCTGGAAGTGCTCAAGAATGTGGACACGGTTCTCAAAGGATTCGCGCAGTTCCGTGCCAAAGCGAACCCCTCTTCAAAACTCCACGTGGTGGGAGAAGGGGATCACCGTCCGCGCCTGGAATCCCTTGCTAGAGAACTCGGTCTGGGAAACGCGATTCAATTCCATGGATTCTTGCCAGATGTAAAGCTTCGGGAAGTCTATGAAGCTTGCGATGTTTTCGCCCTGCTGCCTTTGGATGAGCCCTTTGGAATGGTCTATCCCGAGGCCGCGGCCAAGGGTTTGCTGCTCATCGGCCCCGACCACGGTGGACCTTTCGAGATTCTGGAAGGAGGTCGGATTGGTTGGTGCGTGGATGCGTTTGATGCAGCTGCCCTTTGTTCGACCTTGGAAGAAATCTGGACACTTCCTGATGAGGAGGTGATGAGTCGGCGGGCGGAAGCCGACCGGACTTGTCGCGAGCGGTTTGGCCGTGCCGCGATTGGGGCAAGACTGCTCCAATTGCTAGGGGCCTGATCTCCAGCTTTCTTTGAACGAGCCCGTTCTGATGACTAAGCCTCAGCGTGTTCTGGTCGTGAGATTGGGTAGGATTAGACATGCTTTTCGATTCCCCCTCCACTTTTGGCCGCACGTTTCGCATTTTGAGCTTCGGCGAGAGTCATGGCCCGGCGGTGGGAGTGGTCCTGGATGGGGTGAAACCCGGGTTGACGTTTGATTTGGAAGAGATCCAGAAAGAGATGGATCGCCGAAGGCCGGGGCAATCAGATTTGGTGACACCGCGTAACGAGGGCGACCACGTGCAAGTGCTATCAGGTGTTTTTGAAGGCAAGACTACGGGCCATCCCATCGCCCTGGTGGTGTTCAACGAGAACCAGAAAAGTGGCGACTACAAGGCCATTGCAGAGCTGTTCCGCCCTGGCCATGCAGACCTTACCTATGACCGCAAATACGGTATCCGCGATCCTCGTGGGGGTGGGCGCAGCAGCGGAAGGGAAACCCTTGCGCGGGTGGCGGCCGGAGCCTGGGCCAAGCAGCAACTGGCTGCCCTTGGCATCACCATCCGTGGCTTCAACCGGGAGATTGCGGGCATCCCGGGCCAACGCATTGACTGGGCCTTCGTGGAGAAGAACCCGTTACGGGTTGCGGACCCGGACGTTTTTGAAGCTCAAAAAGTAGCGGTTGAAGCGGCCCGGAGCGATGGCGACAGCGTCGGCGGCGTAGCGGAAGTCTGGATCGAGGGCCTGCCCATCGGTCTGGGTGATCCCACCTTTGCCAAGCTGGATGGCCTACTGGCTTACGCCATGATGAGCATCGGCGCCGTCAAGGGGGTGGAGATCGGCAGTGGCTTTGCGTCCGCGCGAAAACGCGGCAGTGAGAACAACGATCCTTTGTTTCCAGAGGGTCCCCAAAAAAACGATTCGGGTGGAACCTTGGGTGGCATCAGCACCGGCGCGCCCATTGTGGTGCGTATAGCGGTGAAGCCCACCAGTTCCATTGCTCATTCCCAAAAGACCATTACCAAAGAAGGTGAAGCGACCGAAATATCCACCAAGGGCCGCCACGATCCCTGCATCGCGCCGCGTATTGTGCCGGTAGCAGAGAGCATGGCTGCCTTGGTGATTTATGACACATACCTTACCCAGCAGGACTTGCGGGAGGGGTCGCTGCCGAAGGCGGAAGCGTGGGACTGGGACGCGGTTTCCAGATTGTTGGGGACCTGAACCTGGACCGCGTGTCACGGTTTTTGAACGTGACCCAATGCTTGAACTGAGGGATGATGATCCTTGGTTCCAGCGTCGCTGAGGTGCCCGCTGTTTCTTGAACGCATGAATGGGGTGACCTGGGGATGACTACAAAATCCGCGATCGTTGGGACTCGGGGTTCACTGTTGGCCGTGGCTCAAGCCGAATTCCTGGTGAAGCACTTGGAATCCAAGGGCTTTCACGTTGACTGGAAGCGCTACACGACCTCAGGCGACCAGTGGTTGAATGGACCCCTGGATGAATCTCGGGGCTCGGGATTCTTCACCAAGGAACTGGAAGACGCCTTGGCGGATGGCACCGTTGATCTGCTCATTCACAGCCTGAAGGACGTGTCCCTGGAGCGCCCCGAAGGTGTCCAGAGCGCCTGCATCCCCAGCCGCGAGGATTGTGGTGATTGGCTGGTGATGCGCAAGGACGCACCCAAAGCCTGCGTTATCGGTACGAGTTCCGTGCGGCGGGAGCGGATGCTTAAAGCAACTTTTCCTGATGCGACCTTCACCTGGATCCGTGGCAATGTGCCCACCCGCGTGCAGCGTGTTCGGGATGGCGAGATGCGGGGCAAACCGGTGCATGGCACCGTGCTGGCAGCCGCGGGTTTGCGGCGGCTTGACCTTGATCTTTCGGATCTCGAGGTGCGAGCCTTGACCCCTGAAGAATTGCTCCCGGCGCCGGGGCAGGGGGCTCTGTTGGCGGAAACCCGGGGCGATCGCACGGATCTCATCGTGGCCCTTTCGGATCTTCATGACCCCTTGACGGCTCGCTGCGTGCACCTTGAACGCGCCCTCTTGGCCGGGGTCGGCGGCGGTTGTCAGCAACCTCTTGGGGCCCTGGCTCTGCAGCTGGAAGACGGCCGCATTCAGCTCCGCGGGGCCTTCGCATCGGATACAGGCATTCAACGAGGCGAAGCCATTGGCGAGGATGACGCAGTGCTGGTTGCAAGCGTGCTGCGCCAGATGGGGCTTTCGTGAAACTTGCCCTGGCCCGCCCTCTGGATCATCCCCTCTGCCGTGCCGTGGCCGAGGCAGGCTGGGTGCCGGTGCCGTATTACATCACCAGCCAGGAATTCACTCATGCCACGCCGCCTATGGCACTCGATGCGATTACAGCTTTGCTCGTGCTCAGTCCAGCAGCGGCCCAGGCCGTCAAAGTCTGGGTGACGAAAACCATGAACGTGGTGGTGCAGGGCGAGGGCACCGAGCAGACCTTGGGACTGGAATTCGTTGATTCGGGCCATATTCGCCGCCCCCGGCAGGCCACCGCAGAAAGTTTGTGGGACATGCTTCAGCAGGCCTATCCAGAGGGTGGTGATTTTGTACTGGCCCGGGGTGAACGTAGTCGCCAATACATTGAAGCCGTGGCCAAAGGCTCAGCTTGGCGCATTCACTCATGGATAACCCATCGTGAAGTCCCCACCTTGCCAGAACCCACCTTGCCTACAGTGGATGCACTGCTGGCGCTAAGCCCGTTACAAGCGGAGTACATGGCGGGCATCCCAGGGGACCTGCTGCGCTTCGCTTGGGGAGAGCGCGCCGCCAAAGCCTTCCAGTCTTCAGGCGTAGAAGTCCACGGCATTTGTGAGCCGCAAAAAGATGCGCTCATCCACCTGCTTCGCACTTTTGCACCCACCCAAGAGGTAGTCGAAGGATGAGGGATGAAGGGTGAAGTATGAGTCGAGACTCGAGAGTCAAAAAGTCGAAGAGTCAAAAGGTTAAACAGTTAAAAAGCCTAAGAGCCTGGAGGCCATCTTCTCAACTTTTCAACTTCTCGACTTTTCAACTTTGGAACGGGGTTAATCCATGAGCAATGACGAGCTGTTCAAAGAAGCCTTGACCCACTTTCCCGGTGGCGTCAGCAGCCCCGTGCGGGCCTTTCGCGCGGTGGGTGGCACACCGAAATTTTTCAAACGCGCATGGCAATGCTGGTTTGAGGATGAAGACGACAAAACCTATCTTGACCTCTGCATGTCATGGGGACCGCTGATTCTGGGTCACGCCAACCCCGATGTGATCAACGCGGTATCTGAAGCCATGAAAGAAGGGCTGACCTTCGGCGCACCCACGCGACGCGAATTGGCATTGGCCCGCCGCATTAAGGCGATGGTGCCCTACATGGAAAAGCTGCGCTTCGTATCCAGTGGCACCGAAGCCGTGATGAGCGCCCTTCGGACCGCGCGGGGCTTCACTAAACGCGACCGCATATTGAAATTTGACGGCTGTTACCACGGCCACAGTGATGGAATGCTGGTGAAGGCGGGCTCAGGCTTGGTGACGTTTGGCGAGCCTACCTCTGCTGGAGTTCCCGCCGCCATCGGCGAATTGACTTCGGTGCTGCCCTTGGACGATTTCGGCGCCTTGACCCGTTATTTTGATGAGCACGGCATGGACACCGCCTGCGTGATCATCGAGCCTGTACCCGCCAACAATGGCCTTCTATTACAGCAGTTGGATTTCCTCAAGACCTTGCGGGAACTTTGCACGCGGCACGGCGCGCTCCTGATTTTCGACGAAGTCATCAGCGGTTTCCGGGTGGGCCCAAGCGGAGCGGCGGGGCTCTACAACATCCAACCTGACCTGGTGACCTTTGGCAAGATCATCGGCGGTGGCATGCCAGTGGGTTGCTACGGCGGGCGCAAGGACATCATGGCCGTGGTGGCGCCGGATGGACCGGTGTACCAGGCAGGCACATTGTCAGGGAATCCCGTGGCCATGGCCGCTGGTCTTGCCACCTTGGAGTTGCTGACGCCTGCGCTTTACGCGGATCTCGATCATCGCGCCAACCTGTGGTCCAAAGCCTTTGAAAAAATTCCAGGCCTGCACTGCCCCCACATCGGAAGCCTGCTCTGGCCTGTTTTTCAGGAAAGTGTGAAGCGCGCGGACCGCATCAATTCAGGTTCCATCACGCAGTTCAATCACCTGCATAGGCTTATGTTGGAACAAGGCGTTTATCTCGCGCCCAGCGGCTACGAAGTTGCCTTCCTGAGTGCCGCCCATGGCGCCGAGGCCCTGGTTAAATTCGAACAGGCCGTGACGGCCGTGGTGCCGGAATTCTCAAATGCTTCCCCTGGAGTCTAGATGACCAAACCACTTCTCCGCGTTCTCCAAGGTGAAACCCTGGAAAAGCCCCCGGTCTGGTTCATGCGGCAGGCAGGGCGGTTCCTGCCGGAGTACCGGGCATTAAGGGCCAAAGCCAGCTTTGAAGATCTGCTCTACGACAGTGATCTGGCAGCGGAAGTATCCCTTATGCCCATCCGCCATTTTCCTGGAATCGATGGTGCCATCATCTTCAGCGACATCCTGGTGATCCTGGATGCGCTTGGGTGTGGCGTCACCATTCCTGAAGGTGGCCCGCGGCTCACGCGTACCCTCGACCAGATTGATCCAGGTGTGGAACTCAATGAGAAAATATTTGAACCTGTCCAGGCAGCCATCCGAAAAACGAAAGCGGCGCTTCCTGAACACATCACCATGTTGGGATTCGCCGGGGCTCCCTGGACCTTGCTGGCCTATGGGCTGGAAGGCAAGGGCAGCAAGACCTGGGCTCGCGCCAAAGCCTTCCTTCATCAGGAACCTGTGAGGGCGAAGCAATGGATGGATCGGCTCGCGGATGTTTCGGCCCACCTGCTCAATCTCCACATCGGTGCCGGTGCGGAGGGCGTGCAACTCTTTGATACCTGGGCGGGTGAGTTGGATCCTGCGGACTATCGTGAATTTTCGCTCCCCGCAGTGAGGCGCACCCTTGAGCAGGTCAAAGCGGCTCCGACCCTCTTTTTCGCACGGAGTGGTTACCAACCTCAGGAACTGGCGGAGCTGCCTTGCGCGGGGTTGGCCATACCCTGGCAGGTGCCAATGGCCGAAGCGCGGCAGCGGTTCTCAGCAACCAAGGTGCTGCAAGGCAATCTCGATCCAGCGGCTTTGCTCGCAGGTAAAGAAACCGCAGTGGGGAAAGCCAGGGCCATCGTAGATTCCATGAAGGGCGCGCCCCATATCTTCAATCTGGGCCACGGACTGGTGCCGGAAACAGATCCGGACGTGTTGCAAGCTGTGATCGAGGAAGTGAAACGATGACCAGTCTCTCTGAACTCATTCAACGCTACGACCGTCCAGGCCCGCGTTACACGGGCTATCCCATGCCCCCAGTCTGGAAGGATGATTTCCCTGAAACTGAAATCGTGGATGCTTTGAGCCGGGCCAACGCAAGCTCCGAACCGTTGTCGCTCTATGCGCATCTTCCTTTCTGTAGCCGTCGTTGCGCCTACTGTGGCTGCAATGTGGTCATCAGCCCCAAATACGATCCCGTGGCAGCCTTCCTGGCCACCCTGGACCGTGAGGCGGAACTCTGGGCCAGCCACCTCCCGGATCGCCGTGGCGTAATCCAGATGCACTGGGGGGGTGGCACGCCCACCTACCTGAATGTGCCGGATCTTCAGCGTGTTTTTGATTTGATAACGAATCGTTTTCCGTTGTTGCCGGGGGCAGAAGTTTCATTGGAAGCCGACCCTACTTTCCTTCGACCCGACCAATTGCCTGCGCTTCGAAAGATGGGTTTCAACCGCGTTTCCTTTGGTGTGCAGGACCTTGATGAGAATGTTCAGGAACTCATCACGCGCGGGCAGACTTGGGACCAGACCCTTGCAGCCGTGAAGCAGGCGCGGGTGGAAGGCTTTGATGGGGTGAACCTGGATCTGGTCTATGGGTTGCCCGGCCAGACCATGGCTACCTTCCGCCGCACGCTTGAAGAAACCTTGCAGTTGAGTCCTGATCGACTGGCGGTCTACGGCTTCGCCTATTTGCCCTCCATGATGCCCTTTCAGCGGAGTATTCCAGCGGAAACCTTGCCAACACCTGAACTACGGTTGGATTTACTGCTTTTGGCCTCAGAACTACTTGAAAAGGCGGGTTATCTGACAGTTGGAATGGATCACTTTGCCCATCCGAATGATCCGCTGGCCAAGGCCATTCATGATGGCCGCCTTACCCGCAATTTCATGGGCTACGCGGTTCAAGGCGGCTCGGATATGGTGAGCATCGGTCCCAGCGCCATCAGCCAGATCGGTGGTGTCTACCATCAGAACGACAAGATCCTTTCCCGCTGGGAACACGCGGTGGATGCCGGGCATTTCGCGGTGCACAAAGGCTACCATTGCTCGGAGGAAGATGAACTGCGGCGCTGGGTGATCCATCAGATCATGGGTCGTTTCGAACTGCGTTGGGAGGACATGAAAACCCGCTTTGGCGTTGGACCCGATCATTTCGCAGAGGCGATCGAGCAGCTCAAAGAAGAAATCCCCTTTGGCATCGTGGAGTTGCGGGATGAGGGAATTTTCGTCACGGAACTAGGCCGGCGGTTTGTGCGCAATCTGGCCATGCCTTTCGATGCGTATCTGTCGAAGATGGCGGCCACCACCAAGTTTTCAAGGACGGTCTGATGGACCTTTTGTCCCAGCTCCGTGCTGATGCCAGGGATGCCATGGCTGAACCAGCCGCGCCAAAAGCCGACACGGCCATCCTTCTCTTGAATCTTGGCGGTCCGGTCAATCTGGATCAGGTGGAGTCCTTCCTCTATAACCTGTTCAGCGATCGGGAACTCATCAAACTTCCAGGGCCAGCATGGTTCCAGCCCACCTATGCCAAAGGCATCGCACGGTTCCGACGCAAGGGTACCTCCGCAAAATATGCTGAAATCGGAGGGGGTTCTCCGCTTTTACGGCAGTCCGCGGAGCAGGCCTCGGCCTTGCGTAATAGCCTTCGCGAAGCAGGCCGGAATGAGCCCGTGAAACTGCTGTTCCGCTACACCCAACCCCGTGCCCAAGGTTTGCTGAAGGCATTAAAGAAACAGGGGATCACCAAGCTGCTGCCCGTAACGCTCTATCCCCATGATTGCATTGCGACCACGGGGTCCAGCATTCGCGAACTGGAGCGCGAAGCCGCCAAGGTAGGCATGTCCGTACTCACGGGTGTGCTCGCCTACGCCACTGACCCGGATTATCTGGATGCCATGGAAGCACCCCTGCGCGAGGCTTTGGAGGACCTTCCTTACGCCACGGTGATCTTCAGCGCGCATTCCCTGCCCATGAGCCAGATCGAGGCGGGCGACCCCTACGAAGAAGAAATCAAGGCCACCGTGGAAGCCCTCAAGTCCCGTATCGGCGACATTCCTGGCGGTTCAGTGCTGGCCTACCAAAGCCGCGTGGGGCCGATCCGATGGCTCACTCCCGCCCTCAAAAAGGTCCTCGGTGAGTTTGGTGGCCGGGATGTCATCATCATGCCCCTCAGTTTCGTTAGCGAGCACATCGAAACCCTTCATGAACTCGACATTGAGTACGCTGCCCTGGCCAAGCAAGCAGGCATCCGTACCTATCGCCGTCTCCCCGCTCCAGGGGTGAATCCGAGCTACATCCGTTGCCTGACGAGGCTGACGTTGGAGGCGTTGAAATGACCACACTCATTCTAGGCGGTGGCGTCAGTGGTCTGGTGACTGCCTGGCAGCTGCAAAAACGGGGTGAAGTCACGGAACTTTGGGAAGCCCAGGACACGGTTGGCGGTTGGGTCCATACGCTGCCTTGGCCAGATTTGGAGGGCCGCCCTGGCTACCTCGAGCGGGGCCCCCAGGGTGTACTTGTTGCACCGGACTCGGCGGTGGATCGGTTATTCAAAGAGCTTGATCTGGAAGTCCGGAGCCCCGGTCACGGTGCCCGTTGGGTTGGCAAGAATGGGGCGTTGATTCCTGTTCCCGCCGCACCCGTGGCGCTGCTGCTATCCAAGCTGCTCAGCTTTTCGGCCAAACTGCGGATGATGATGGAGCCCTTCATCCCGGTGCGTTCAGCGGAGCCAGAAGAAGGCTTGTCGGAATTCGTGACGCGGCGGTTGGGGCGCGGCGTGGCAGAGGATCTCCTGCCTGCGATGGTGGCGGGAATCCTCGCGGCGCCCGCAGAATCCCTTTCCGTGGATGCGCTGCCAAAATTGCTTTACTGGGAAACCAAGGGCTCTCTTTTTCAAGGCATGAGAAGTGGGGGAGCCAGCTCCTTGATGGTTCCGAAAGGTGGTATGGGAATGCTGCCCAAGCGCTTGGCGGAGCGCCTCTCCGGGGTTCGAACCGGCCTGCGGGCCGAAGGCCTTGAACGCCTGGAATCGGGACGGTGGCGGGTGTGGGGCGGTGGCGAATTGCGGGAAGTGGATCGGGTATTGCTGGCCCTTCCGGCTTACGAAGCCTCTGTACTCCTTGGCCCCATCGCACCCCAAAGTGCTGAGGCCTTGGCGGCCATACCCTACACCTCGGTGCGGCTACGTCATAGCCGTCACGCGCGCTTGGCGCCGCTGGATGATTCTTTCGGTTTTCTCGTGCACCCGCCGGAGGGCCACGGTTTTCTGGGCGCTTTGGTGCCTTCGTGGATTGATCCCGACAGCGCGCCCTCGGACCTCATGCAGCTGAGGGTTTTTCTGGGCGGAGCCTTTGAAACCGATGCCGCATTATCTGAATCTGCTGGTGTTCAAAAAGTGTTGAAGTCCTGGGTGCCAAAGCTGGGGGAACCCCTGCAAGTTCGTGAAGAGCTTGCCGATCGCGCCATTCCAAGGCCCGAGATGGGCCATCGCGGCCACGTGAAAGCCGCGCTGGCTGGGCTTCCCCAAGGCATGGACTGGATCAGCAACGCCCGGTTTGGACCTGGTGTAAGGGATGTGGTCGAAGGTGTGGAAGCCTGGGTGGACCACCAAGGCGCAAACTAAGAACCACAAAGAAAAAAACCCAAAAAATGGATCACAAAGACAAAAAGACTATTTCTTCGTGTCTTGGCGTTGATATCAGGCTTTCAGCCCAAGCGTTTTTCGGGCGGTCTCCCGGAATTTAGATGCAAGGTCAAGAGCTTCCTTCGCCATTTCCTGGGTCGCACTTTCTTCGGGCTCCTGAATGATCCGGTTGATGGCGCTGAGTTTGCTCAAGTGCGTACGGTGAAACTCCCAAGCGGGTTCCACATCGGCGCAAAGGTACAGCAGCACGGCCAAGTGAGAGGTGGTCGGAAAATCAATATCGCCCTCCTGCAAGCGGGCTTTCAGGTAGTTCTCGGCGCAAAGATGTGCATGTAGGCAAACTGCATCGGGGTTGTTCCCCTTTTTTACAGCTAATTCGCGTTTGGCTGTTTCCAGGCTGGCCTCGGCTTTCGCGATCCACCGGTCGCTAAATTCCTTCATGCGGGCCTCCTCGATGTTCAATGACGGTGTTTCACCATACGCTAAAATCAGCCTAGGCGTTCTACCGCTTCATCCACACCCATAGCTGTCAGGGCGCCGAGTTTCAGATCTAAAAGATGAGAGTTTTTCACGTTGCTCATGGCCTTGAGCATGGAAGCTTTGATCTGGGGAATACTGCCCTGCAGTTGCTCGATCAAGACTTTGGTCTGTTTGCGGCGGCTCTCCAACACGCTGCAGGCGCACAAAGGGCAGCCGCAGGGAACGATGGGATACCCCTTGAGCCACGTGAAGCGGCGCAGGTCCTCTTCTTCACAGGTGGCGAGAGGGCGGATCACCGTATTGGCGCCATCATCGCTTGTAAGGCGAACCGGCATCGTCGCCAGTTTCCCGCCGAAAAATAGATTCAGCAGCAATGTTTCCAGAAGATCATCGAGATGATGACCCAAAGCAATTTTGGTAAACCCATGTTGCTTGGCGTAGGAGTAAAGGAGACCTCGCCTGAGCCTTGAGCAGATGATGCATGGCGTTGCATCGGGCCTCTGGCGAACCAGTTCGTCAATGGGCGCGCCCAGCACATTGTGGGGAAGGCCGCGCTGCTCGCAGACTTCAGCAATGCGATCTGGATTGAAGGCGGGAAAGCCTGGATCCACGGTGATGCAACTAATCTCAAATTTGACAGGGGCGCGCTTTTGAAGAGACGTGAGGACATCGAGCAAGGCCCAAGAATCCTTGCCGCCGCTGAGCCCCACCAGGATACGGTCGCCATGGGCGATGAGATTGTAGGTACCGATGGCTTCGCCCACACGACGAAAAATGCGCTTCTCCAGCTTCGGCAGCGAGGCCAGATCCTGCTCGCTTGGGGGATCGGCCAGGGTCGGCAGTGCGCATGGATTTGCCATGATCAGGTCATCAATTCATCAATGCAGCGCAGCCTTTATGCTTGCCATTCATCATCGAGCTTTTAGCCTCGCTGACATATTCGGGGCAGGTGCAGACAGGGCAGGTGTCGCTTTTTGTTTCGGTGCAGAGATCGGCGATATTGACCTTTTCCAGAAAAGTAGTGAGGTGTTCTTCCAGGTGACGCCAGAGAAGCTCGCTCATACGCTCATCTTCAAGCAATACTTGGCGACCCTCTTCTGGATTGTTTTTCGCCACAGCGTACAGGCTGGCATCAGTCAGGCGCAGGATCTCACCCACACTCACTTGGCTACAAGGCCGCGTGAGCACGTAACCGCCCTTGGGCCCCCGCACGCTCTTGACTACACCAGCCTTTTTCAGCTTATGGAAGATCTGCTCCAGGAACGGCAGTGATAGTTTTTGGCGTTCGGCGATCTGATGCAGCGGCACGGGCTCGCCGTGGCTGTGATGGGCCAGATCGAAGAGCGCCTGCATGGAGTAGCGGCCGCGAGCGGAAATCTTCACCTGAAAAATCCTTCTTCCAGCCTTTGAATATAATATTCCTGACTGTTTTCGTCAATTTATTAAATCCAGTTGGGGCGCGGATGTGGCGAGGTCCTAAGCTGGATGGAAGAGGTGATCATGCTCGCGGGTTTTCTTTTACTAACATCTGTGCTGGTAACTCCGATTCCGGAGTCGCAAATGAAACAAGCTGTTGGTCAGTCTGTGCAGGGAAAAGATACGCCCGCAGTACCGTACTTGATCCCTCCCGAAACGGCCGGCGGCCTGTCCCGTGACAGTAAAGATCAGCAGGTCGTGCTGCTTGGTGCCACCACCAGGGAAGCCATTCTTGCACACCGGGAAATTTTTCGTGACAACACCCAGCATCGGGAGATCAAAGCGGCGTGGACCGGCCGATGGAAGGCCATTGATATACCGTGCACGCTGGTCGTGGTGTTTGGATCCTGGTGCAGCGACAGTCAGGTGGAACTGCCTGATTTGCTGGCTCTAACGAAGGAAGCCAACCCCTTCGTCACCCTCCAATACGTTGGCGTGTACCGTGACAAAAAGGTTGAGGCTGGTGCCTGGCCTAAAGGGATCACGCCCCAAGTGATCGAGAAAGTGCCTACGATTTGGCTCTTCGAATTACAACCCGGGGGAGAGCAGAAGCTCCTCGGTCAGATTGTGGAAACCGCGCCCAATGGCCAGCGGATGGCCGAGGCAGTGTTGGAGCTGCTAGAGAAAGCAAAGTGACCGGCAAAGAAAATAGGGTGTTACGCCCTTCATCCTGGCTTAATTTTTCATGGCAGGGTGCGCTGCCAATTTTTTCGAGCCTATAGCTTTTCGATCCGGATCTCGACCCGGGCACCCTTTTTTGGAGCTTCTTCGCGGTCCTTCCCCTGTTCACGGCGGTATTCGGATTTGTACTCAGGTTTACGTTCGGATTTATGTTCCGGTTTGTATTCGGGCTTTGGCGCCGGCTGAGGGACGGGCCTTGGGGTTGGCGCCGGGGCCGCGGCCACGGGCTTGCCGACCCAGGCCATGCCAACTTGTTTGACGCGGTCCACAAGCCGCTGGGGCTCGAGCACCTGGATGCCCTCGCCGAATTGCAGGCACCAGCGGGCAATGGCGCGAAGATCGGTGGCTACGAATGAAACCGTGGCTTTGCCCTCTTCGCCATCCTCGATTTTGAATTCGGGAAAGGCCGGGGGCGCCTGCTTCACCGCGAAGATCCACTGTTTTTGCAAAGCAGCCTTCACATGAATGGGTTCACCACCCAGCCAACCGCCAATGAGATTCGCAGGGGTGCCCTCTTTGTAGGGGCCTTGGGCGGAACGTCCCGGGCCATCCACCAGATTGATTTCGGCCATCTGATCCAAACGATGATGTCGTTCGGCGTTGTAACGACGGTCCCAGCCCCACACGAACCAGGCCTGAGTGAGGGTGTCAAAGATGAGCTGGCGTGGTTCGAAGGTGCGCGGTGGATTGGTATCAGCGTCCGTGAAGATCAGCTCGATGGCTTTGCCTTCCTTCACAGCTCGCAAGGCGATCTCAACCTGCGCAGCCGACAGCCCCGGGTCTTTTGCCACAGCCTTGGTCGCAGCTACCAGAGGCGACGGAGCCGCGGCTGGTGGCTTTGCTGAAACGGATGGCGTGGCAGGTGTTGGTGTGATGGGAGGAGCCATGGTTGGGGTCATTGCGGGTGACGGCGGGGCCATTTCTTGTGTTGCAGCTGCCTTTTCAACAATACCTTTGCCCCTGGGTTTCTTCTGACCGACTGGTTTTTTCACGGGTTCAGTGTGGGCCTCCGGCGCCACGGTGGGCTTCGGTTTCGACGGTGCAGATGGAGTCTTCGTCGCCACCTTTTTCGGCGTCTCAGCGGACTTCCTAGGGGATCCCGCGGCCTTTTTCTGCGGAGCCAGATCAGGTTTCCGGGTGATTTTTTCAGGTACAGCCTTGGGTTTTGGATCGGGCTTTGGTGTCTTCTTGACATTGGCCATGGCTGAATCTCCGTTGCCATCATCGCTCGGAAACCTAAGCCCGTCTAGGGTTCGGGTGGAATGATGGACTTCAACGTCATTCTGCTGCGAGAATTCATTTAAGCCACCGGTGAAACCGGATTACCGCGTCATCTCGGGCGGCCCACAAATCTCAGGCGTTTTCGGAATCTTTTCCCGATCGGTGCCAATTGGCTGATCAGGTTTTTCAGAACCGCCTTCTTCCATCCCCATCACAATCTATTTTCAATCCAGGCCAAGGTTCCAAAGCTGCGGTGCACCCGCCTTGGACCTGGCCAACAAGGAGATCTCCTTTGAGCAAGAAATCCATGCTGATCAACGCCACGGATCCAGAAGAAATCCGGGTAGCCACCCTATTGGACGGCACTCTCCTCGACTTCGACGTAGAGTTCATCCACAACGAAAAGATCAAGGGCAATATCTACAAAGCCAAAGTAGTGCGGGCGGATCAAAGTCTGCAGGCGGCCTTCATCCACTACGGTGGCCAGAAAAATGGCTTCCTGCCGCTTGGCGAATTGCCCCGGGACATGGTGAGCTCCGACGGCCGCCGGGGACGCATCCAGGATTTGCTGAACCGCGACCAGGAGATCCTAGTGCAGGCGGTGCGCGAAGAAATCGGCAGCAAGGGCGCCATGATGACCGCTCAAGTCAGTCTTCCCGGCCGCTATCTGGTCCTGACACCAGGTAATCCAGTGAACGGCATCAGCCGGAAAATTGAAAGCCGCGAAGAACGCGAGTATTTCAAACAACTCATCGACGAACTGGAAATCCCCAAGAACATGGGCGTCATCGTGCGTACCGCGAGCTTGGGTGTCACCAAAGAGGATTTCCAGAAAGATCTGGAATACCTCTTGGATACATACAAGGAGGTTCTCAATCGCTACAAGCAGCGACAAGGGCCTGGACTGGTGTGGCAGGAGGACGATGTCGTCACGCGGACACTACGGGACACCTTTTCCGCGGATATGGAAGAAGTGCTCATTGACGACTTGGATACCTTTCAGGCGGCGCAAACTTTTTTCAAGCGCACCATGCCCCAACACGCACATGTGCTGAAACATTACGTTGGAACCAAGCCCCTGTTCTCCAAATCCCAAACAGAAGAACAGATTGATCGCATCTATGCGAGAAAGGTCGGGTTGCCCAGCGGTGGCGCCCTGGCGCTGGATCAAACCGAAGCATTGGTAGCCATTGACGTCAATAGCGGGAAGACGTCCGGTGAAGGTGTGGAGGACATGGCTTTCCGAACCAACATGGAGGCAGCGGAAGAAGCCGCGCGCCAGCTGCGCTTGCGGGATCTCGCGGGGCTTGTTGTCATTGATTTCATTGATATGAAGAAAGAGAGTCACAACAAGGCCGTGCAGGACAAGCTCGTGGAGGGCCTGCGCGAGGACAAGGCCCGCATGGAAGTGGGGAAGATCAATCGCTTTGGCGTGTTGGTGATGACCCGGCAGCGGTTGCGCCCATCCATCCAACAAACCACCCACATTCCCTGCCCTCACTGTCAGGGCACGGGTCAAGTGAAGAGTATCGAAGCCCTTCTGCTCTCCGTCATGCGCCGTATGAAGGCGATTCTCAGTCGTGGTGACGTGAAGGAACTCCGGGTGAAGCTGGCCCCGGCCATTGCCATGCCGGTGTTGAACCAGAAGCGCCGGGAACTGCAGGAGCTGGAGGATATGTTCGGCTCAAGCTTGGTAATCCTAGCCGACTCTGAAGTTGGTTATGGCGAGATGGTCGCCGAGATCGAACAGCGCGAGGAAGAAGTGGAAGAGAAGCCCACCAAGCTTCACGCCGAGCGTATTGCTGAGCCCGAAGAAGAGACGGTTGTTCTAGGTGGAGATAGCGCCATCTCCTTTGATAAGGCCCTTGGAGAAAACACCCCGAAGGGGAAACGTGAGCCCTCAAAACGAGACTTCCAAAAACCAGTTGAATTCAAGCATGATCGTCGGGATGTGCAGCGCGCGGCCCTGGATGAAAGGGAGCGTCTCCGCGCCTTGTTTGAAAGCGCCAAGCCCGAGGATGAAGAAGGTGCAGAAGCCGCGCCTGAGGGGGAAATAGAGGAAGCATCCACCAAGCCTGGACGTCGCCGTCGCCGGGGCAGGGGCGGTGCAGTGAAAGCTCTCCAAAGTACAGCCGAAGTCCAACCTCGTGTGGTCATCGAGCCCCCGGTGCTTTCAGGGGAGATCGTGGCTGCGTTGCTGCTACCCACACCTCGCCCAAGGCGTCTAGGCGCAGTAGGCTCTTCAACAACAAAGGACCCGGCTGCGTTGCCAGCAGCGCCATCTGCGCTGGCAGCAGAAGTGCCAACCACAGTGCTATTGCAAACGGCAGAAATGGTTCAGAGCAAACCTGCACACAAAGCAGCAAACAAAACCTCGAGTTCCAAAACCGCCAAACCCAAAACAGCCAAGAGTGAGGCTGCCACAAAGGCGAAACCTACACCCAGGGCCGCGACCAAACCGAAAAAGGCAGAGCCCACCGCTGACACTCAGGCTGTTTCAAAACCCAAAATAGTCGGCAAACCAGAACCCAAGCCTAAGGTTCCTGCCCAGAAGAAAGTGAAAGCCTAGTCACCGCCCTGACATAGTCTATAGATCATGTCTCTCGCGATTCAGGCTCTCCTCGCGTCCCTGGCCACCCTTTTCGGAGGGTGGCTGGTGGTGCGTTTTCTTCAGGGTCGGGCTTCCACCATGCGACTGATTTCAGGCGTCGCGGCGGGCTACCTGCTCTCTGCCGCCTTGGCGAGAATCATTCCTGAAAGCCTGGAGCAGGGCGGTGAAGGTACCGCGTATTGGGTGTTGGGTGGCTTTCTGCTGGTGCATGTGATGGAGCATGGCATCACCAGCCATTTCCATTATGGTGAAGAAACCCACCTGGAGGGGGGCCCCATGACGGGCATCATGGCGCTTGTGGGGCTTTCACTGCACAGCTTCATGGATGGTCTCGCCTTGGCAGCGGCAGTGCATACCGGTAGTAACCTGGGGCTCTTCATGTTCATGGCGCTCCTGCTTCACCGCATTCCGGAAGGGGCCACAATCTCCAGTATTTTTCTGGTGCGGGGTTTTGGAAGGCGTGGTGCCCTGCTGGCATCTGCAGGGCTCGCGGTGGCCACATTGCTTGGCGCAATGAGCCAATCGGCACTTCATTTGAGTCCAGCCCCGGTGCTGGCTTTGGCCGGTGGCTTGGTGATCTATGTAGCCAGCTCGGATTTGTTGCCTCAAGTTCAGAAGGAACGCGGTTGGAAGAGTACGCTTGCATTGCTCACAGGCTTTGGCATGTTCCTCATCACTGCGTTGATCGCACCCCACCAGCACGGCGGCTGAGTCTCATGCGGCCCCCGTCTTCGATGTGGCAGTGGTTGGCGTTGCTGCTGGCAGCTTCATCCTGGACTGTGTTGGATGGTCAGAATTTGCCGGTTTTTCCGCCAATTCGGTCGCTTCAAGAGAATACATCTCTACCTGATCCCATCTCGCTGTTGCCCCTCAGGCCCTTTGATCCAGGTGGCACTTCAGATAAGCGGGTGCCATTCCGATGGCGTGGTGAAAAGGTGGTTGAGACCACAGATTCCTGGAGTATAGAAGGCGGTGCCATCGAGACCGATGAAGTACTGCTTTTGGCTGATCGAATCTATTACGAACCGGCCACCGGCCAACTCATGGCTGAAGGCCATATCCGTTTAGAGGCACCGGACCTGCGCTTGCGTTGTGAGCGACTGGTCATGGATTGGAAGCATCAGGTGGGCGAAGCACGTGCCCTGGAATTGGACCTCCCACCCAATTGGGTGCTTCATTCCGACAGCGTGACGTTCACTACCCTGAAGCATTGGGATTTCAAGGCGGTGGAAGTCAGCCCCTGTCCCCAGGAAGAGCCAGGTTGGAGGGCGCGGCTTTCAGAATTGAAACTCGATCTGGATGGGTTCGCCACGCTTTGGAATGCGCGCGTCATGGTGGGGCATGTGCCTTTGCTTTATATACCCTGGGCCATCTATCCAGCCAAAGCCCAGCGCAGTTCCGGTTTACTCCCTCCCTTGCTGGGCTATAGCGGACGGCTGGGAGCCAATGTGGGACTGAGCTACTTCCAGACCTTGGGTGAAAGTGCTGACCTCACTGTTTCACCTCAATATTTCTCAAAGCAGGGGGTGCTCTGGGGATTGGAATCTCGCTGGAATCCTGAACCCACCCACCAGGGCAGTTTCCAGGGCCAGTTTATAAACGAGCGCAGCAGTGATGAGAGGCGTTCTCGTTTTGGAATCAAAGAAGTCTGGCAAAGAGAGGATGGGTGGCAACTGACCGCGGACATCAATCAAGCATCCGACAGCCTGATCGATGCCGATTATGGCAGAGGCCCTGGACAGTTAGGCGCACGGCCCTTTGATAGTGCTTTTTACTTGGGGAAAAGTTTTCAATGGGCAAGTTTCGCTTTTACGGCTCAGGAGCAACGCAGCTTCTTCCTTCCGGATGATCCATTCTTCCGACCAGACTTCCCGAGTTCGCTGAAACGTCAAGTGCTTCCACAGGTGGAGGCCAGACTCTTCCCCATTCCACTGGGTACTTTCTATCTGGATGGTTCCTGGCGCACGAGCCGACTAAGCTACAAGATCCAAACCGGAGAACATGAACCTGAAGGTCGCTATACCTGGGGTCGTGACGATGGTTTCATCCGGGTCCACGGTCGCCTAGGCCAGATGGGGCCATTCCGATTGGACGCTCAGGTTTTAGCCCGCTATACACGCTATGGCGCCACCTTGAAGGAAGCTGTCTTCGATCCAAATTCTGGACCGAGTGGGACGTCACTTGACCCCGCCATCAATTCGGCCTTCGACCCGTTCCGCGCCGAAGGAGATTCGGCCAAGCGCTACTTCGACTCCATCAAACTTCAATTTTCTGGACCCCAGGCTGGGCGAACCTACACCGGTTTGTCCCTGTTTGGATACCACGGAGACTTGCGCCACGTGATCGAACCTTTCCTGGCGTTGACTCAAAACAGCAAATTTGGCTTGGGGGGCAAGTTGCCCCGATTCGACGAAGTGGATGCGCAACCCGGTGTGGATGGCAGTGCCATGGGAGAACAGAGCGCTGAAATAGGCATCAAGCAGCATTTCTTAGGAAGGCCGGGTGCGGGGTTGGACTTCGCGGATCTGATTCGCTGGCGCATTTCCACCAAATTCCATTTCAACCCTATCTTGTTGGGAGATGGCCGCATCAAGAAGGGATTCGACTCACTGGACAGCAATATTGATGTGGAACCCAGTGAATCGTTCCGTATCAATTTCAAGCGATCAGCGGATCTGGTGGATGGTGGTGCCGACAGTTCCCTTACTGCCGAAGTGAAAAGGGCCGATGGAAGTCGCCTGAACCTGGCGTTCTTTTCCACAGGGATCAATCGTTTTCTGGCACGGCAGGAGGGGATTCAGTTAGGAGGAATGCAGCGTTTTTTGGATGATCGCGTGCGTCTGGAGTTCAATACCAATTACGATTTCAAGTCTCACGGTTTCACTTATAGCCAGGTGGGCCTTGCCTTTGTCACTCCCTGTGTAGCCGCAACCCTGCGCTATTCCCATATTGGGCTTGCCATCCCCTTCGAAAACGGCCCCACTGGCAAAGAGGACCGGGTGGACCTGATCCTCACCCTGCGGGGTCTCGGAGATCTCTTCACACTGAGGCAGTAGCTGATTGGCTGTAGGGGTAGAAGGAGGGTTCAGTGGAGCCTACTCCACCACCACGACACAGTTCCTGCCACGGCTTTTTGCCTGATACAAAGCCTTGTCAACTTGTGCGAACAGGTCCTTGAACCCCTGAGCTCCCGGGGCGCCGACACCAAAACTCATGCTGGGGAAAATCGTTTGGCCACACTCTAAAATCAGAGGCTCCCCATCGATTCGACGCCGGAGTTTCTCCGCGACGCTTTCGCCCACTTTTAGGTTTGTCTCGGTAAGCAGCACGGCGAATTCTTCGCCTCCGATGCGAAAGGCCAGATCAGATTTACGAAGTGCGGCGCGCATTCGGGCCGTGAGAGCCTTCAGTACTTCATCTCCGGTGCCATGGCCAAAGCGGTCGTTGATGAGTTTGAAATGATCCAGATCGCTCAGGATGAGCACGAAGGGGCGTTTGTGGCGTTCCCACTGAAAGATGGCGTGCTCAAGGTTCTGGTCGAAAGCGCGACGGTTGAGCAGTTGGGTCAGGGGGTCGGTAAGCACTTCATTACGTAGAGAAGCGGCTTCGATTTCCAGCATGACCCGCCGCTCCCGCAGATCGTTGATCTGACGATCGAATTCGAGCTTCACGCGCTTCGCATGCATCCATTCAAGACCACGACGGCAGGCGTGTAGCAAGCGTGGCCCCGAGAGCGGTACTGGTAGCCAGTCTCCAGCGCCAGCAAGGAGCAGCTTCCGTTCTATTGCTTCATCCGAGACATTGCCAATGAGGATGATGAAGGGCCGTTCTTCTTGCTCCCGGAGCATTTTAAGGAGTCGCAGGGAACGCTCGCCCGTAGCGTCAAGGCCCAACAGGACCAACGGTGCTTTAACGGACTCATGGTCCTTCAGGAACTTTGCTGCTGGATGCAGCTTCAGGTCAAAACGAAAGGGCTGCAGCAACCCGGGGAGTTTTTTGGCCAGCCCTGTTGGCAAGCCGATGGCGCTCACCGGTACCGCCCGCCCGGCGCGATCAGGATCCCCCTCCATCACCGGTTCCAATTGATGCAAGAGCTGATGGATGGTGCTATTGGCGGAGAGGAATCCATCCCCATCCACTTCCCGCAGCAGCTCCAGATCGGCCCGAGCCGGTGGGTCTTTGAGGATGATATATATGGGCAGATTGTGAAACAGCGCACGGCTCTCGCCGCGCATGAGATTGCAGAAGCGGAAGCCATCCAGGGGGTCGCCGCTAGCATCCACGAGCATCAGTTCGGCTTCATTCCAGGCTTCTGTTGCCAATGCGCTCAATGGATCCGGTAAATGGGTGACATGGTGCCCCGCCCCCTCATAAGCCATGCGGAGACGTTCTACCAAGGTTGCGTACTGGGTGATGGCGACGATGTTCATAGGGGCAAGGGACCAATGGCAGAATAGCCGGGCAAGGGCCATTTTCGATTTCCGATTTCAACCTGGCTCTCGAAATGGCACGGATCGCTTCCTAGCCTTGGATGGAGCCGAGCGAAATCTTCAGCAGTGACATTCATCGGAACCAGGGGATTGCAACCACTTGGCAGATGAATTTGTGTGGGTCGCAAAAAAAGGCCCCGATTCACCGGGGCCTTCGTAGCTAGCCTAAGAAGGCTTTAAGGGTTTTCGAATACCGTGGGTGGCGGATTTTCCGCAGGGCCTTGCTTTCGATTTGCCTGATGCGTTCACGGGTCACGGCGAATTCACTGCCGACCTCTTCCAGGGTGTGTTCCGAGGTGTCGTCGCCTACGCCGAAACGCATGCGCAGCACCTTTTCCTCGCGCTCGGTGAGGGTATGAAGCACTGAATTGACCGTTTCCTTCAAGCGCTGTCCCACCACTTGTTCCACGGGAGAAACCACAGTCTTGTCCTCGATGAAATCACCAAGGTGGCTGTCCTCTTCCTCACCGATAGGCGTCTCGAGGGAAATGGGTTCCTGAGCGATCTTCATCACCTTGCGAACCTTGCCCACAGGCATTTCCATGGCGTTGGCGATTTCTTCGCTGGTGGGTTCTCGGCCCAGCTTTTGCACCAGTTCCCGCTGGGTGCGGATGAGCTTGTTGATGGTCTCGATCATGTGCACTGGGATGCGGATAGTGCGTGCCTGGTCCGCAATGGCGCGGGTGATGGCCTGGCGGATCCACCACGTGGCATAAGTGCTGAACTTGAAGCCACGGCTGTACTCGAACTTGTCCACGGCCTTCATGAGGCCGATGTTGCCTTCTTGAATCAGATCAAGAAATTGCAGGCCGCGGTTCGTGTAGCGCTTGGCGATGGAGACCACCAGCCGCAGATTGGCCTCGATGAGCTCAGCCTTGGCCGAACGGCTGATGGACTCTGCAGCCTTCAGATTGTTGTAGTCCGCATGAAATTTCTCGGATGTGGTTTCGTACTTTTCAAAGAAGCGGGCCAGTTCTTCATTGATTTGCTTTGCTTCCTGACTGTACTTTTCCTTCATCTTGGCGAAGGCGGGGTTTTTCAGCCGATCCTTGATTTCGCGGGTCTTGCGTTCACCGGCCATTACCTGATTGTGTTGATGGGTGATGCGATCAATGAGCCGCGTGATGGCCAGACTGTTGAGCCCCAATCGGCGCACCTGACGGCTGACGCGAGCTCGGCCCTGGAGGACTTCACGACCGATTTTACGACGCTTTCCGATGGTCTTTTCGCCAGCGTCCACTGCCCTCTTGAGATCCAACAGGTCCTGCAAGGCCTGGTCGAAGACGAGCAATTTCTCAAATTGATGGTGGACATGCTGGGTGGCCGAAGTGCTATCGGCATCTTCATCCTCATCAACCTCATCACTCAATCCCACGACTTCGCGGATTTTGCCGGGGTTTTCTTTCAGCATTTTGCCGATATCAATAAGCAAACTGGAAGCCAGGCGCGACCTGGAAAGCGCTCGCATGACCATGCGGACACCGATCTCGATGCGCTTCGCGATTTCCACTTCGTTTTCGCGTTTTAACAGTGGGACCGTGCCCATTTCCTTGAGATACATTCGGACCGGATCGTTGAACTTGTCCCCTTCGGAACCGTCAATGTCGACATCGCCATCCTTGCCCTCCTTGCTCTTTGCTCCAAGGGGAAGCAACTCTTCTTCAATTTGATCGCGGGCTTCCAGCCCTTCGGCTTCGGTTGCACCGATACCCACGGCCAGTCTGTTGAACATGTTCATCACCAGTTCCAGATCCTTGGGGGAGCTGGCTGTGGGGGGTAGGAACGAGTTCAGCTCATCAACCAGCACGTAGCCGCGGCGGCGGCCGAGCGAGATGAAGGCCTTGGTGAGTTCAAAGTAGGTTTCGCAGGCAGGCGTTTGAATCATCGAGTCCTCAATGAACCTTGGAGACGGGAAGCCTCAAGAGCAGGGGCGACCGCACACTTGCATCGGTCAATAATCCGTGACTCTTGGCTTCAGGTAGGGTTTTCCCATTCTGTAGAAAGCCCGGAACCATTCAGTGTAGGGTACTTCGCGCTTCAGGCAAGGGTAAATTTCCAACTTTAAGCCGGAGGACCACCCCGCAATTGCCGGGCCAAAGTGCTCTTTCGTAGTGAAAGTGAGGCTTGCCTGGACTTCAGGTGGCGGGTCAAATCAGGATCGGCGGACAAGGCTAATTCTTGTAGTTGCTGTACCAGCAGACCCAGTTCCCGTTGAACGTAGGCGGCCTCCAGCTTGGTGATGGCCCGTTCCATCACGGCTTCAGAGTCACTCCATTTGGCTTTCTGGGCCTCCTGCCGTCGAATCAGGGCCAGTATTTCGTCGGGTAGCGATTCCTCGTCACCATCGACATCCAGCACGGCCTGAAGGACTGGTGCGCCTTGCAGACCCTCCCACCAGGAGTGAGGCAGTTCGGAGATTCGCTCGCGGGTATCGGCTTGTTGGCAAAAATGCAGCAGTGGCCGCAACAACTCATCCACCTTGGGTTCAAGAGATTGAAGGTGTTCTGGGGTGTCAGGGGGTGGACGAAGATTTCCTGTGCTGCGGTTGAGCTCAGAGAGGGGAATTTGCAGTTGATGGGCCACGCTGGCGAACAGCTCCCGCCGCTCCGGCGTATTGGGGAGGTAGGGCAGATAGGCCTGCAGTTCCTTAAACGCTTCCATGCGGTCAGCGATGCGCCGCATATCCTTACCCTTGAGGGCTTGGGTCAGCATGAAACTGGTCCAATCCGGCGCGCGGCGTAGTAGTTCACGAAAAGCTTCAGCGCCGATACGGAGGCACCAAGTGTCAGGATCCTCCCCTTCTGGAAGCTCCAGAAGCCTCACATCAAAGCCATGAGGCAAAGCTAAACGCAGGCTTTTCTCAAAAGCCCGGCGGCCAGCGGCATCTCCGTCAAAGCAAAGTACGAGACGCTTCGTAAAGCGTCCAATCATGCGCAGATGATCCTCGGTGAGGGCCGTTCCCATTGGCGCCACCGCCTGATGGATGCCTTGTTGATGAAGTTGCAGGACATCGAAATAGCCCTCCACCACCACAGCGCCATCGCGCATCACCCCTTTAGCGCGGTGCATTCCGAACAGCGTCTCGCCTTTGTGGAAGAGGCTGGTCTCGCGGGTATTCATGTACTTGGGTTTCTCATCACCCAAAGCGCGGCCACCAAACGCTACCAGTCGCCCTCGGGCATCGTGGATGGGAATGGTGAGCCGGTTCCGCAGGAAATCCACCAGCGAGCCCCGATCCGTGCGCGAGGCCAGGCCAGCTTGCTCGATGATCTCCGAGGAAAAGCCATGGCTTTTCATGGCGGTCATCAGGCCGTCCCAGGATTCCGGTGCCACTCCAAAACCTGCCTCCTTCAAAAAAGCTTCGCTGATACCGCGTTTTTGCAGGTAGGCCAGGGCGTCAAGATGGCTGTTCAATTTCAGTTCATACCAAGCCTGAGCGGCTTCCAGCACGGCGCGCAGGCGGGCTTCGTGATCTACTTCGGCGGTCGGACGCTCCTTATATTTCGGCACCTCGATGCTGGCGGCGTTCGCCAGTTGCTCCAGAGCTTCGGGGAAGCTCATTCCCTCGCGTTCCATGAGCCAGGTGAAAGCATCTCCGTGTTTTCCACAGCCGAAGCAATGGTAGAAATTTTTCCCCGGCACCACCTGGAAACTTGGTGAGCGTTCGCTGTGAAATGGACATAGACCGGAATATGCGGCGCCAGCTTTGCGCAGTTTTACGGCCTGGCCCACCAAGGCCACCAGATCCGTGGCGTCCTTCACGCGTTCAACCAGATCGCGGTCTTTCATGGAACGGACGTCCAGTTGCCCAGCCAAATGAGATGCCCAAGGCCCGGCAACCAGGCATTGGCTTGCAGGGTGAATGAAAGCAGTATTCCCAGAATCCAAAATCCAGCCACTGCGCCAATGGGTTGCGTGGCTTGCGGGTCTGGCAAACGGTCCCAAGCACAAGCTGCAAAGATACCCATCACGGCGCCCCAGATCAGTCCCCAGGAGGGTGCGTACAGCAACCCGGTCGCTGCGAGGGCAACCATGATGGCCCAACCAGGAAGCGCCTTGAGACGATTCACAAATGGACTGGTCAGGACGAGCGCTCCGCCCAAGCCGAAGGCGGCTAGAGGCAATGCGGAATCTGTCTGAAGTCCCCAATCCCACCAGGGTTTCGGCAGGAACAAACCAAGCGTCAAGGGCAGCATCCAGTTCAGGGATGGCGTTCCGAGCTCCTGGTTTGGGGTTCGCTTTGAGCCCTTTCCCCAGTGGAAAACCAGTGGCGCGAGTCCCGCTCCCAGCAGTCCCAGCCCAGGATCGCGGGCAGAGATCAACATCCAGAGGGACACCCAAAGCCAAGCCCCAGGACCATGATCATTCAGGCCCTCGTCGCTTGCGAACAGCGTGATCCCAAGACCCGTGAGCACCATCATAATCGTGGGCAGCCATTCTGCTGGATCCCAGAAACGCAGAAGAGTCATGCGGATAAAACCAATGGCGGCCAGCGCTGTGAGGCCTGCCAGCACCCAGCGGAAAGATGAGCGTTCAGGCGCGCGCAGCAAGCCAGGAAGGAAATGCTGAAGCGCCACAAAAAGCAACGGGGCCAAAGCCAAAATCGTCGCGCCATGGTGGAAGTTCAAACCGGAGATGGTGAGGAGCCGCAGCCAGGAACCGAGGAACAGAATAAGCCAAGCCAGAGCCATCAGCGACCTCCAGCATTGGCAATGAGAGGTTCGCTGGCGATGGGATCAGGCTTCCCGTCACCATCCAGATCAGCGGTGTAACTGATCAAATCACCGTCCCGGAAAGTCAGTATCCGAAAGCCAAAATAGGATTTTGGCCAGCGCGTCACCCGGCGGATTTCGTTTCCGAGGGTTGTCGTGACGATGAATTTGGTACCCCCAAAATTGCAAGTGTCGTCGCGCAATCGCCCCTTCACATCAAACACCGCATCGCTGTGCCAGTGGCCCGAAAGCACCGCAGCCACGCTTTTCTGTTGGCAAAGTTGGATGAATTCAACCCGGTGGGCGCCGATAATTCCGCCACTGCCCTTGGCCTCGCCGTTGGTGGCCGTTTCGCTGGGGAAGAGCGGATGATGGACCTGCACCAAGACAATGCGGCCCTTGGTTTGCTCAAGCTCGCTTTTGAACCACGCGAACTGCGCGGGGGTGAATTGGTCCCGACCGTGTTCTGAATCCAAACTCAGTATGGTGAAGGGGCCGAACTCCAGGCGATGCCAAGTGTCGGGTCCAAAATGCCGCAAATATTGGATCCAGGCTTTACGCTCATGATTCCCCGGACAGGCGACGACCACCGCGCCATCGGTTTCCAGATTTTTGAAAAAAGTGGTGATGCGATCGAAATCCGCGGCGGTGTCTCCGTAGCCCAAATCCCCGGTCGCCAATATCAGATCGGGTTTCACTTCGGACATACGGCTGATGAAAATTTTTAGCAAATCGTCCCGCCCCGGTGGGGGCAGATCGGCGATATGAACCACCTTCCACAGGCCCGATGGATCCCGGGGCTGCACGGCTTTCACCGCAGCTGTGGAGCGCGCATTCACGCCGGAAAGCGTCCAGGAAACCTTGGCGAATCCTTCTGCTTTCCAGTTGTTCTTCAATTCACTTGGCACCACGAAAGGTAGTGAAAGCGCGACTTCCATGCTCCCCTGCGAGCTCACCAATGGCAGCCCGGTCAAAGGCCGGTCTACCCGAGCCTTTGGGGGCCAGCCCACTGCCAATAATGCAGCCACTGTGATGAAAACTGAAAGAAAAACACGCTTCATGGTTTAGCTACCTTGGGCATCAATGGTTTATTGTGGCTCAACAGAAATCGGCTCCAGGTGTCATAGGCTTTGGCCAATTTTGCCATTTCAGCGGTTCGACCGGGAGCTGTTGCGGCTTGATCCTTCGGGTCCGGTTGGTCAACAGCGTACAGCGCCGGGCGGCCGTCTGGTTCCAGGTTCAGGTACAGCTCATCTTGCAGCAGCCCCATCCGAGGCGGGCGGCGAAAGGTTGTGAACGTGAAGGCACAGCTGCCCAGATCTAGGCTCGGGTCGAAAAGATCCCGGCCCAGCGTTTGGGTTTCGGTCTCCCGTCCCAATAGGCTTAACAGTGTCGGCAGAATGTCAACCTGGGAAGCGATGGTGTGGCGCTGCTCCGGCTTCAGCAATCCTGGAGCGTAGATGATGAAGGGCACGTTGTGGATCGCCAAGGTCAGGTCGCCGAACCGTGAGTCGTTGCTGCCTCTGGGGATGCCATGGTCACCCCAAAGAACAAAAATCGTGTCTTTGAAGTAGGGCTCACGACTTGCTGCCTTGAAGAATTCATCCAGCGCGTGGTCCATGAGTCTTAGGGCATTGAATTCGTCGGCACTGACGAAACCAGCCGTTTTCAACGCAGCCGCGCTTGGCTCCACCCGCTGGAAAGCCCTGATGTGCGAGGGGATCGTGTAAGGCGGATGGTTGCCGCTGGTCTGTACATACGCGAAAAAGGGTTGCTGTTCCCGAGCCAGGTCTTCATTGGCTTCCAGCAGCAGGTCCTGGTCGCAGATGCCCCAAACATCCACCTTGGGGCTCTTGAAGGAGCCCTCTTCGTGCAGCACCAGGTCAGGCAAGTTGTGATGGAGAGCTGCGCGGATCTGGGCCCAGTTGGCGCTTCCACCCAGAAAATAATGTTTCCTATACTCCGTGAGATAACTCAACAGGGTGTGCTGGTCCACTAACAGGGGATTCCGGGTGGCGTTCTGCACACTGCTGACATCGGGAGTGCCGAACAACGTGGCGAACATGGAGCGGCTGGTGTTTTCCATGACCACATAAAAACGATCAAAAAAGATGCCCTCCTGGGCGAGCCGCGCCAAAGTGGGGGTGGCATTCAAGGGATTCCCAAAGGGCGAGGTCTTGAAGGCCGCCAGGCTCTCGCACTGGATGAATACCACGTTGGGGCGGCCGTGAACCCGGGGACGTGGTGTTATGTTCCGGAGCAAGGTGGGCAGCCCATCTTTATCGCTGGCGGGGGGGATGTGAAAGTGGGCCGACATAAGCGACTGGCTGGCTCGCACGGCTTCCAGGTCGTAGCCACCATCCATCTCGGTGCGGGTTTCCAGAAAAAATAAAACCGGATTCAGGGCGAGATAGGCATGGAATGGTTTGGGTGCTTCAAAGGCTTCACCCCACCGTAGCGGATAGAGACTCCATTTGCCCCACATGGCCGCGATTAACAGCATTGCTCCAATCCAGGCCATGGCCCATCTTCGGCTTTTGGCAGGATGGGGGGCCGTAAGATTCGCTGCGGACTTTCCCAGAAGCCACGCGATCAGCACCATGAATGCCGTCATTCCAAGGATTCCAGGGATCACGGGATAGCTCTCCCACACCATGCGGGCGCTGGTTCCAAGGTTGTCAAGGAACATCAACAGGGTGCCGTTCAGCCTGGTTTGAATGTAGGCAAAGGCTCCGAAATCGAAGGCATAGCAGAGCAAGGTAAAGCCAATGACCAGGCAACCATAAATGAGCCAAATTCGAGCTTGGGCAAGGGCCAAGCCCACGGGCTTTCCGGCCCATCTCGCCAGCCACGCTGACAGCAGAAATGCCACCAGCCACCCACGGCCGGCCCTGTCATCCACCATGGCTACGGCCACCAAGCCCATGTAGATGAGCAGGGAAGTAAGCAGGGTGAAGGCAGCGACCCAGCGCCGTAGAGGGCTCGCTGAACTGGAATTAGCAATGCCGGTGTTCAGCATAAGCCAGGGTGGAACCACTAAAATGGCCACCCAGCGGAGATCAAATTTGAATCCCAGGTAAAGTGCGCGGCCAAGACCCGATTCCCAGGCCAAGCCATGGAAATGCGCCAGAAACACGAGTCGCCCCAGAGTGAGCAACGCCAGCAACCCAAAGCCAGCCAAGGCCAGGAATGCAGTCTTGGAGCGTGATGATTGCGTCATGAGCCTATTGTAAGTCAGAGCCCTGGATCCAGTCGCCTGCCAGTGATTCCATCACGTGAACGCCTGGTGCCAGGGGTTCTGGATCGGGTGAATGGATGGTGGCGTGCAGCACCACCGTGGAGGTGGGGAAAGCCCTGAGAAAACAATTGGCGTTGGTGGGTTCATTTTCAAATACCAGGACGACTTCGCCCAGTTGCCGCAGCTCATCAAAAAGATGGGTCTTGAAAGCCAGGTCATCCTCTTCCCAAGTTGGCTTGAGGCGCAGCATCACGTCTTCGGCTGGCAGTGGAAAACCAGCGGACCCAAGGGCCTGAAGGGTGCCTTGTCGCATACCCGGGTCGTCCCTGCCCGTGAGGTAGAAGGTCAGGCAACCGGTCTTCTGCACGGCCTTCACCAGCTCCACGGCGCCGGGGTAGACGCTGTCCATTGTGACGAAGTGATCCGTGAAAAAGGTGGCACGCCAAAAATGCCGGAGCTCCGTGAGGATCGCCTGGTCTGCAAAACCCAGTTCCTGCAGATCCGCCATCACGTTCCAGCCCATGCGCTCGGCTTCGAGTTGTTCCACGAAGGGACGCAATTCATGGCGATATTCAGAAAAAGCCCGGGCGATGGCCAAGTTCCGTGGCCCGGTGCAGAACAAGGTCGAATCCAGATCGTAAACCGCGATGGGGCGCGGGGCAGTGGCAGGGCGTGTTTTTAGACGTCCAAGCGCTTCCAGGATGGGCCGGTCAGGGGACATGGGTTCCTAAATGGTTGAAGCAATACTGTCGCAGAGAAAAGACGAGGAAGCGGAGGTTTGCAGAACCGAAATCCTTTGCAAACGTCTGAATTCTCGTGGTGCCTCCGCGAGTGTCGTTTCCCTCAATGAGCCGCACTTCCGGGCTTTGCGTTCCAGATGTGGGTCATGATGAAGGCGCCGATGAGGCTGAACGGAATGATGGTGCCGACCCAGACCCAAGCGTGGGTCGGTTCATGGCCGATGGCGCCAATGCCATCCCAACCATAGGTCTTGAGAATCCAACCTAGCCCGAACCCCGTGAGGCCGCTGCCGATGTACTGGATGCCGTCCAGGGCGCCGGCCACCGTAGCGGCGGCTTTACGACCGCCGAAATCCATGCTGGCGGTGCCGCTCAACATGCCGTGAACGCCGAAGATGAACATGGCAGTGAGGCCCAGCAGAATGATGGCCCAAACCTGGCCAAGCCAGGTGCCACGGCCCAGCGACATTCCCAGCAAACAAAGCATGAGCACCTGCGCCAGGTAGAACCAAAAAGCCACGGGGGGGCGGCGAGACTGGAAGAGCTTGTCGCTCATCCACCCGCAAATCAGGCCGCCCAGGATGCCACCAAGCATGAAGGCCACACCGGTCCACCAGAAGAGGTGGGTTTTCCTCGATAGGTTATAGACTTCCGCCAGATATTCAGTGAAGTAGAGCATCACGCCTTGGCGCACAAAACCAGTACAAAATTCTGCCGCGATCAGAAACAGAACGATGGGGTTTTGAAAAACTTTATTGAATAGATCGAGAAGTGGAAGGGGGGCGTCTTCGGCTTCATCGGCCTTGGATCCGTCCCCAGTATCGAAGTCAGGAAAACCTGCATGGCTTGGGCGATTGCGCACCAGAAAATAATCAATGATGAACATGCCACCCATAGCCGCCGCGGGCACGAACCAGATGACCGTCCAACTGCTGAAGCTGGCCAGCAACCAGGCGCCGATGGTGGTCGCCAGAAAATAACCTGACGAAATCATGATGCCGAAAATGCCCCCAAATACTCCGCGCTCATGAACGTGGAACCAGGTGCTGTTCACCTTCACCACCGATAGCGCGCCGAAGCTCTGGAAGTACATATTCGCGGACCAGAGCAGGCTCATCCCCACCAGCAACTGGGTGGTGTGGCCACCCAGGAACAGCAAGCCGATGAGCAGGTTCAGCAAGGCCGCGCCAAGAGCACCCAGGAGAATCGCTTTCCGGCCACCAATGCGATCCGCCAGAGGGCCGTTGAGCGCCACGCTGAGGCCATAGGTCCAAAAACCCGCCGTGGCGATGATGCCCATCTGAGCCTTGTCCAGGTGGTACCAGGCTCCGATATCGCTCTTCACCAGATTGAAGTTGTAGCGGCCCATGTACATGGTCGCGTAGGTCAGGCCCAACGGGAACCAGTTCATGAAACGGCGGGTTCTGTATCCATTTGGGTGGTTCACAAGATCCTTTCAGAAGCTAGATGGCCCGATCATGGTATGAACCCCATGTAACAATCCTGCTCCCTAGATCGTCCTTCGTCCGAAATGGCGGCTGCTAACTTCTGGTCACCACTTTCTCAATGCGCTTCTCGTAGTGGGTGCCCAGCACCAGGCGGTGTACATAGACTCCAGGCGTGTGGATGTGATCTGGATCAAGATCGCCCACCGCGACGATTTCTTCGACTTCGACGATACATACCTTGCCGCAGGTCGCCGCCATGGGATTGAAATTGCGCGCGGTTTTCCGGTAGATCAGGTTGCCTAGGCGATCGGCCTTCCAAGCCTTCACAAGCGAAAAGTCCGCCACGATGCCTTGTTCAAGCACACATTCACGCCCGTTGAATAGTTTTGTTTCCTTGCCTTCCGCCACGATGGTGCCTGCAGCAGTAGGGGTATAGAAGGCTGGAATCCCTGCGCCACCAGCACGCATGCGCTCTGCCAAAGTGCCCTGGGGTGAAAACTCCAGTTCCAGTTCGCCGTGCAGGTACTGGCGCTCGAACTCGGCGTTCTCGCCCACGTAGGAGCTGACCATTTTCTTGATCTGCCGATTCTGGAGCAACAGGCCCAGCCCGAAATCATCCACGCCCGCGTTATTGGAATAGCAGGTCAATCTCCTCACTCCTTTTTTCACAAGTGCTGAGATGAGATGTTCGGGGATTCCGCAAAGGCCAAAACCTCCAACAGCCAAAGTTGCGCCATCAAAAATATCCTTCACCGCTTCATCAGCCGAAGCTACGCGTTTATCCATCACTTGAGCCTCCATCTCCATTGATGCTCTGATGATGCCAGACTTGGTGAGGGAGGCTCAGCGTGGCAATTGCGGAATTCATTCTGATCATGGCCTTGGGGATGCCGGCCCAAGTCCCCGGCCAACCTGCAGTTCCTCAGACTCCAGCCGTGGCGCCGCCGGTGCCGGATCCTTTCCAAGCGGCCCCTGGGGATCCCCATCGCGATCGGCGCGAAACACATCTTCGCGAGGTCAAGAAGCTCACTAGTACCGGATCCAACGCCGAAGCTTATTGGAGTTGGGATGGCAAGCGGATCATTTTCCAAAGCACCCGCGAAGGCCGGGACTGCGACCAGATTTACGTGATGAATGCAGATGGGACCGACCAGCACCTGGCCAGTACCGGGAAGGGGCGCACGACCTGTGGCTACTTCCTGCCTGGAGACAAGCGGATCATCTACGCCAGCACTCATGGAGGTGGCGCTGACTGCCCGCCTAGCCCGCCTTTCACACCTGGAACCTATCGCTGGCCGGTATTTTCGACTTATGACCTCTATACAGCGAAACCCGATGGTAGCGATGTGAAACCATTCCTGGCCCATGACGGCTATGACGCCGAGGCCACCGTGGCGCCTGATGGAAAGTGGGTCGTGTTCACCTCCGAGCGCAGTGGGGACATTGACTTGTGGAAAGCGGACCTCAATGGGGGGCAATTGCAGCGCCTGACGGATGCAGTGGGATATGACGGCGGAGCCGTTTGGAGCCCGGATTCCAAGCTCATCGCTTGGCGCACCAACTACCCCAAAGGCGATCAGGCCACCGCCAAGTATCGTGAACTTCTGAAACATCACCTTGTAGAACCTATGGATATGGATATCTGGGTGATGAATGCCGATGGCACGGGGAAACGGCAATTGACGCACTTGGTTGGCGCCGCCTTCGCACCAGTGTTCTCGCCGGATGGTAAATCAGTGGTCTTCTCCAGTAATTGGGAGGACCGCCAGGGCAAGGGTCGAAATTTCGAACTATATAGCATAAATATTGATGGTAATGGGCTTGTACGATTGACCCATACCGGAAATTTCAACTCATTTCCCCACTTCAGCGCAGATGGGAAAAAGCTGCTCTGGGTCAGTGGTCGCGAAGCCGCTGCCCCCCGGCAGTTCAACATCTTCGTCGCGGAATACCACTAGTGAGCGGCAGACCCGCCATCTTCCTCGATCGCGATGGAACGCTAAATGAGGAAGTCAACTACCTGCATACGGCCGACGACCTGGTGTTGATTCCTGGTGTTGCCAAGGCGGTGGCCAGGCTCAATGCGCGGGGGATACCAGTGGTTGTTGTGACCAACCAAAGTGGCATTGGTCGAGGCTATTACGGGTTTGAAGAATTCGATCAGGTGACGGCTCGCATGTCTGCCTTGCTTGCTGAATTGGGGGCGCATTTGGACGCGGTCTATGTTGCGCCGCATCACGAAATGGGTCAGGGGGACTTCGCTCATCCCGATCATCCCGAGCGCAAGCCCAATGCCGGGATGCTGACCAGGGCTGCGCAGGAACACGGAATTGACCTGTTGTCTTCCTGGATGATCGGCGACAAAGAGAGCGATCTTGAAGCGGGACGCAGAGCTGGATGTCACGTAGCTTTGGTGCGAACGGGTTATGGCAAAAGCGTGGATGGATCGTTGGCGGACCTGGTCTCCGAGGATCTTTCAGAAGCTGTGGAGCAAATTCTGGAAACCTGGTCTTGATCGAAAAGCGCGATCTCATCCAAGGGCGGATCATCCAGCGTTACAAGCGCTTTCTGGCGGATGTCGAACTTCCAGACGGCTCCATCATCACGGCTCATACCACCAATACAGGCGCCATGACCACCTGCTGGGAGCAGGGTGATCCTGTCCTTCTTTCGCAGCACGATGATCCTGCACGTAAGCTGAAATACACTTGGCTCGCGTGTAAGCATGCAGGCGCTTGGGTTGGCGTGGAAACGGGAATGCCCAACCGCGTGGTGGCTGATGCGGCCCGGAAGGATGTCCTGCCAGGGCTTCCTGGCTTGGTGGAGGTGCTGACGGAGCAGAAATATGGTGCGGAAAACAGCCGCATTGATGTCCTTGCCAAAGATGCCCAAGGTCATCGCGTCTATATCGAAGTCAAGAACACCACCTTGAAGATCGGCACCCATGGCTGCTTTCCCGATGCAGTGACCGAGCGTGGGAGGAAACATCTGCGGGAGTTGCGCGGCATGGTGGAGCGGGGCCATCGGGCTGCGCTTGTCTTCTTCGTCCACCGGGGAGATGTGGCTGCTTTTGATGTGGCTGGCGAACTTGATCCAGCCTATGCCCAGGAACTTGATCGCGCCGTTGTCGGCGGCGTCGAGGTGCTTCCACTGGCCGTAAAACTCAGTATACGAAAACAGAAGAATGGCTTTTGCACGCTGACGTGGGAGCTGCCGGGTCTGCTGCCCTGGGTGAGACGATAGGCCCCGAGATTGTCTGCGGATTGAGTGGAACAACAGAAATCACAAGTAGGGCCGCGCATCGCATGAGCGTTCCTACTATTTGTTACTCTGAAGGGGATGGAGGTCTCATGTCAGAAATAAAAAAGACGCCTTTGAACGCCGCTCACCGAACCCTGGGGGCAAAAATGGTGGATTTTGGCGGCTGGGACATGCCTGTGCAGTATCCGGCTGGAATCCTGGCGGAACACGAGGCTGTGCGAACCAAAGCTGGGCTTTTCGATGTCAGCCACATGGGCGAGCTGCGGGTGGTCGGTAAGGATGCGCTGAACTACCTTCAGTACCTGACCCCCAATGATGTAGCTAGCCTTAGCATTGGCCAGGTACACTACACAGCGTTTCTCTATGAAAACGGCACTTTTGTGGATGACCTCCTGATCTACAAAGAAGCCGAGGAAGAATACCTGCTGGTGGTGAACGCGGGGAATATAGAGAAGGACTTTCACTGGGCTTTGGAACACACGAAGGGTTTCGATGTCCAAGTAACCAACGAGAGCGATGCCACCGCAGAAGTAGCCTTGCAAGGGCCCCTCTCAGAACAGATTCTCCGACCGCTCTGCGACCTGGCCCTAGGCGAAATGGGTTACTACTACTTCCGCCACGGCAAAGTCGCGGGGGTTCCAGCCTTGATCAGCCGCACAGGTTATACCGGCGAAGACGGATTTGAGGTCTATGTGGTGGCCGAGGCCGCCGAAAAAATCTGGCATGCCATCCTGGATGCCGGGGCGCCGCTCGGATTGATTCCCACTGGGCTTGGTGCCCGCAACACCTTGCGGCTCGAATGCAGAATGTCCCTTTACGGTCATGAGATCAATGACACCACTAACGCGCTGGAAGCAGGCCTGGGGTGGATCGTGAAGCTGAACAAGGATGCGGATTTTATCGGCAAGAAGGCACTGGCATTGGCGAAGGCCCAAGGTTTGGAGCGCAAGGTCGTAGGATTCAAGACCACCGAAAAACGGGACATCGCGCGGGATGGTATGTCGGTGGTCAAAGATGGCGAACGGATTGGATATGTCACCAGTGGCGGCCCATGCTTGACTGTCGGCGCGAATATCGGCCTGGCTTATGTCCCCACCGGAATGGCTGCGGTCGGCGGCAAGCTCCAGATTGATATTCGGGGCCGCGCCGTCGAAGCGGAAATCATTCCCACACCTTTCTACAAACGAAAGAAATGATGCCACTGGCGCACAGCCTACTGCCCTCAGCCCACTTCCCTTACACTTAACTTTTCCAGTTTCGGAGGCTTCATGTATCCCGCAGATCTCAAGTACACCAAGGACCACGAATGGATCAAGATCCAGGAGAATGGCACCGCGTTGGTTGGCATCACTCATTACGCCCAGGAAGCCTTGGGTGATGTGGTCTTCGTAGATCTACCCGAAGTGGGCGACAACCTTGCCCTTGGGGATGAATTTGGAACCGTGGAATCCGTGAAGACCGTGTCTGAGCTTTTCGCTCCGGCCAGTGGCACCGTTACCGAACTGAATGTCGGCCTTACGGACCACCCCGAATATGTGAACGAAGATCCCTATGGCAAGGGCTGGATGCTGAAGTTCCAGCTCACCGGGGCAATCCCATCCGATTTGTTGGACGCCATCGCCTATGAGGCGTTGGTGGGTTCGGAAAGCCACTAAGTGACGTCATTCAAAGCTCCGCTCTCACTGGTTTGGGTGGCGGGCATAGCCTTGGGGGCGCAAGCTCCTGCGGTGCTTCAACCACCCATGACAAAATCGGAACCACCCGTTCAGATTCCTCAGACTCCCAATGGGCCTGTGCCGCAAAAACCCCACGATCCAAAGCTGCAGGCGCTGACAGGCACACCACGCCTAAAGGCCTTGGTGGAAGCGGCCGAAAACGCGATTAAAGTTGAGGGCGCCGAGGACTGGGATAGCGCCTCGGAACGCTGTGATGAAGCCGAGGTTCTTACGGCTGATTGGCCCGATGAGACGCTGAAAAAGCCCGAAGTGCTGGGCCTCCTGGATAGGCTGCATCAGGTTCAAAAACAGCTCGAAAAAAATGAGCCTGGAATCCCGATTGGACCGGATCCAGGGCTGCTTGTGACCGAAGAAGTCATCACCCTCAGTGGTGAGGACCTGAGAAATGAGCAAGCGAAAGTGAAGTCCGCCGAGCAGGGTGCCGCATTCGATTTTCCCATTGACTTGAATAACAAGGTGCTGGGTTTGGTGCGGGCCTTCACCACCGAGAAACGCGGCTTCATGGAAAATGCGCTTTCCCGCGCCTCCCAATGGATGCCCATGATCCGCCAGGTATTCGCCGAAGAAGGCATACCCCAGGATCTGGCCTATCTTGCGGTCATCGAATCCGGCTTTCGCAATGAGGCCCGGAGCCATGCGGCGGCGGTGGGTATGTGGCAATTCATTCGTTCCACGGGCCGCATCTACGGACTCAATGGCAATGCCTGGCTGGAAGAGCGTCGAGACCCGGTGAAGGCTACGCGGGCAGCGGCGCGCTACCTGAAACGCCTCCGCGAGGTGAGTGGCGATTGGTACCTGGCCCTGGCTGGCTATAACGCAGGCCCGTTGACGCCTGAGCGCGCCATCCAGGCTTTGGGCACTCGCAATTACTGGGATATCTATCGCTCCCGGTTCCTCCGTAATGAAACGAAAAATTATGTGCCTTCGCTGTGCGCGGCCATCCTGGTGGGCCGCTTCCCCGAGCGCTACGGTTTGACCGTGACGCAATTGCGCCCCTATGTTTTCGAAACCGTCACCATTGAGCGGCAAACCAGCCTGGCGGTCATCGCCCGCCTGGCGGGCACCGATGTGGGCACCCTACGCGAGCTGAACCCCGAACTCCTTCGAGCCACCACGCCGCCGGGCCGATATATCCTGCGAGTGCCACCCACCATGGCCGCGCCCACCGCCCGGGCCCTGGCCAAACTGCCCAGTGGACAGCTTCTGGAGTTCAAAAGCTATGTCATCCGTCGAGGCGATACGCTGGCCAAGGTGGCGGCGCGTTTCAAGGTGAGCGAGGATGATCTGCTTGCCACCAACAATCTCAGCCGTGCCCAGTTCCGCCGCGGGCATCGGATTCAAGTTCCACCGCCCGCCGCTATTCCCATTGATGACAAAGATCTGCTGTCGAAGGCTGATCGCGCCAAGATTCTCGGGGATCAGCCCCTGCCGTCGCTTCCGAAGCTGCCGGGGGACCCGGTTGACAAGGTCTCCGCTCCAAGTGCGAAACCAGTTGTTTCGGAAGCAGTCCCTTCGGCGCTAACTGTATCGCCAACGCCTGCACCGACTGCTCCGACACAGGTCGCGCTTCAGCCCACCCAACCCGCCCCCCCACCAAAGCCTCCAGAGACTCCGTTGCCGCGCTTCTACCAGGTTCAGCCCGGTGATACTTTGGCCTCTATTGCCAGGGCTTTCAGCGTGCCGTTTTCAGAGATGGAAAGTCTCAATCCGCAGGGTAGGGTGGGGATGAAACCTGGCGATTCGGTTCGCTTGCCTGACCCAACGCTGGTCAAGGCCCTTAAGCCTTCAATTTCCGCACCTGTGGATGCGCATCCGGACAAGTTTCATTCCGTGAAACGCAAGGAGACCCTCTTTTCCATAGCCACCCGCTACGGCGTGAGCGCTGCGCAGCTGCGACAGTGGAACCAGCTCAGCTCCAACAAAGTACGAGTGGGCCAAAGGCTGCGCGTGGGAAGGTCTGAATGATGGAAGTCTCATCCTCTTGATTCGGGCTTGAACCTTCCTGGACTTCGTGCGAGACTTTGGGTTCCCCTTGGGGCTTTAGCTCAGCTGGGAGAGCGCTTCCATGGCATGGAAGAGGTCAGCGGTTCGATCCCGCTAAGCTCCACCAAAAGGCCGCCATCCGGCGGCCTTTTTCATGCATGGTTTTCAATCCTCAACCCTCAATTCTCAACCAGATAGGATACGCAGTGTTGGCTTCCCTCAACCATGTCTCGCTTGCCTTCGGTCCCCATGAGGTGCTGCAGGACGTGACCTGGGCGCTGGAAGAGGGCGAATGCTGGGGTCTCATCGGCCGCAATGGCGCCGGCAAGAGCACGATCTTCAAGCTGCTCCTGGGCCAGTTGGAGGCGGACAAGGGCACGGTGGTAAGACCCACCAAGGAGCGGGGCATCCGCATGGGGCACTACGCTCAGGATCTGGTTCCCGAAACTGGTGGAAGTATTTTGGAAGAGACCCTGGCGGCCTTTGGTGATGTGGAAAAACTGCAACACGAAATGCGGGAATTGGAACATCGCATGAGCGTGGCCGATGCGGATCTGGATGCAGTTCTGGCGCGCTACCAGGATGCAACCGAGGCCTTCGAGCGTTTCGATGGCTTCAGCATTCGCGCTCGGGCGGAAAGCATTTTGCAGGCGCTAGGGTTCGCCCAGGATCAGTTTGACCATTCGGTGAATGCGCTGAGTGGGGGCCAAAAGAGCCGCGTGATGCTGGCCAAGGCGGTGCTGCAGGGCCAGGACCTGTTGCTGTTGGATGAGCCCACGAACCATCTGGATCTGCCTTCACTGCGCTGGCTCGAGGACTTTATCGCCGACAGTACAGCAACGGTGGTGGTGGTATCCCATGACCGCTACTTTCTCGACAAGATCGCCACCAGCATTCTGGAAATCGAGCTGGGCAAGAGCCGGGCCTATGAAGGCAACTACTCGGAATTCATGGAGAAAAAAGAACAGGAATTGGAATTGGCCGAGCGCCATTTCGAGCGACAGCAGGATTACATCAAGAAGCAGGAGGAATACATCCGCCGCAACATCGCCGGGCAAAACACCAAGCAGGCCAGGGGGCGGCGCACCCACCTGGCCAAGCTCGACCGCATCGCGAATCCCCTTCAGGACCGGCGCAAAGTGAAATTTTCCTTCCCGGAAACCGAGCGTGGCGGTGACGTGGCGCTGGTGCTGGAAAACGCGAGCGTGGGCTGGGACGGGAAGCCGCTGTACAAGCCCTTGGAGCAGCTCCAGATCAAACGCGGGCAGAAGCTTGGCATCGTGGGACTGAACGGTACCGGCAAATCCACGCTCTTGAAGGCCATCGCGGGGGAAATCAAGTTCATCACTGGGCAGGCCAGGCTCGGCAGCCAGGTCAAGATCGGCTACTTCGATCAGCACCACAAGAATCTGGACCCCCGGAATAACGTCTTCCAGCAGATCCACGCGGTCAACCCACGGGCATTGAAACAGGATGTGATGGGCTTCCTGGCCAAGTTCAGCTTCCGCGGCGACGAAGTGGAAAAACCGGTCACGGCGCTTTCCGGCGGCGAACGGGCAAGGCTCAGCATCGCCACGCTCATTCGCGATGGGGTAAACCTTTTGTTGCTGGACGAGCCCACCAACCACATGGACATTCCGTCCATGGAAGCCATGGAAGACACGATCCTGAGTTTCACCGGAGCTGTGGTGGTGGTGACCCATGATCGCTATTTATTGGGCCGGGTAGCGGAAAGCTTGCTGCGGCTTCACGAGGGCCTGGCCGAATTCCGCGAGGGCGGCTATGAAGAAAACCAGGCCTGGGTGGATTTGGATCTCACGGCGGATGAACCAGACGAAGAAGCAAGTCCTAAGTCTCAAGCCTCAAGCCCAAAATCTCAAATTTCAAGTCTCAAGACTGAGGCGTCAGCTAAGTCGAAGCCGTTGGATAAAGAGGCACAAAAAGCCTCAAAACGATTGGAACGCAAAGCTCAGGAGGCCGAGGCCAAGGTGGGCGAGTTGGAAGGAAGGATCGCGGCGCTCTCCTTGGAGATGGCCGCCATGGATCCCAACGACTGGCAGGCCTTTACCGCCAAACTCGACGAGCAGAAAGCTTTGGAATCGGAGCTGGCCTACGCCATGAACGCCTGGGAAGAAGCCCAAGGAGCTTGGGAAACATCTCAAGGATGAATCGCTACTGAAGGGCCTATCCCGTTCCTGGCACCACTGGGTCTGTCGGGTGCTGGTGCTTCTCGATCCGGCGATCGGGAATGAACCACATGATCGCGACCAGGACGTAGAGCACGCAGGAAATCCCAGGTTTCAGGAATGCCAATGGAATGGCGGCGGTGTAGATCGCAATGGATATTTTGCCTTTGAAATCCCGGCCCAGCGCATGGGCCAGGAACGAATCCGTCCCGTGATGGGCGATGAGTGCCCGGCTCAATATGAAGTAGGCAAGGCCCGCGAAGAACAGCACCACGCCGTAGAGGGCTACGGGCCAAGGCGCGAAGTGGTTCGCGCCCATCCAGGCCGTGGCGAAGGGTACGAGGGACAGCCAGAACAGCAGGTGCATGTTGGCCCAGAGGATCGTGCCATTCACGCGCTGGACCGCCTGCCAAAGGTGATGGTGGTTGTTCCAGTAAATACCCAGATAGATGAAACTGAGGACATAGCTAAGGAAGGCTGGCAGCAGGGGGCGCAACGCGCCGGGATGCGCCCCGACCGGCACCCTCAGTTCCAGGACCATGATGGTGATGATGATGGCGATGACGCCGTCACTGAAGGCTTCCAGTCGTCCTTTGTTCATCGTCATTCCTTTCGATGCCTGCATGGCAAAATACACTACCCCGTCCCAGAAAAGAGGGTTCCGTGCGAATTCCCATCTATCAAATCGATGCCTTTACGAATCGGCCCTTCTCGGGCAACCCCGCGGCTGTTATGCCGCTGGAGACATGGCTTCCGGATACAACACTTCAATCCATTGCCGCGGAGAATAACCTCTCCGAGACCGCTTTCTTCGTGCCGGAGGAAAAGGGTTATCACATCCGCTGGTTCACGCCGAAGGTCGAGGTGGACCTCTGCGGCCATGCCACCCTGGCTTCGGCTTACGTCATCTTGACTGAGTTGCAAGCTGATCTCGCCAAAATCCGATTCAGGAGCCGCAGCGGAGAGCTGGTTGTGGCGCGCCAGAAAGACCGCTTTGTCCTGGATTTTCCGGCTCGCGCACCGACACCACTGGTCGCGCTGGAGGGCCTTGAAGCAGCGATGGGGGTAAGGCCAATGGAACTCTGGCAAGCACGGGATACGATGGCGGTATTGGCGTCCGAGGAACAGGTGCTTGCCCTGAAACCGAATCAGGCCCTGCTGGCCAGCCTTCCGTTGTGGAGCCTGATCGTCACCGCCAAGAGCGACCGCGTGGATTTCGTATCGCGCTTTTTCGCTCCAGCTCAGGGCATTGAGGAGGATCCCGTCACGGGTTCCAGCCACTGCACACTTATCCCCTATTGGGCCCAGGTCCTTGGGAAATCAGAACTCCACGCGCTCCAGGTTTCTGCCCGCGGAGGTGAGCTCTGGTGCGAGATCGCGGGTGACCGGGTAAAGATCGCTGGCCAAGCTGTGAAAGTGATGCAGGGGGACTTCTGGCTGTAAGGTTTGAGGCTTGTGTCCCCAGGCAAAATTCCTAGAGCAGGGGTCCGGCATATCCCCCGAGCCCATCCCCCATGCCTCGTCCCTCATCATAGCTGGCACACTATTCCCATGAGCCTGCTACTTGCCGTCGACGTCGGCAACACCAACATCGTGCTGGGAGTCTTCGATCTTTCGAAGGGACCGAAAGCACCGCTCATGTGCTCGTGGCGATTAGCCACCTCGCGGGAG
>JANYBM010000131.1 GCA_025361125.1 Holophagaceae bacterium
AATTCCTGGATCAAGGGCGGCGTGAAGAGCTGGTCACTGCTGAGGCCCAGAATATGCAAAGGAGACTTCAAGCCTTTAAGCGCCTGCACCAGGCCACCCCGGGCACGGCCGATGTCATGTGCATCCATGGCGGAAAGCAGCGTCAGATAACTGGCTCGTGTGAACCGCGCTGACAAAGCTTCACCGTGATGACGCAGCCACTCCTGGATCTCCTGGTCTTTTCCAAAGCGGCCATTGATGCCGACCGGTGCCCGGAAAGTGAGCATGGCGGCGTGGCGTGCCAAGGCAACGGCCTGGTCATCCGGCAGCTCACTTTCCAGGATGGCTCGCTGGATTTCGTGGGTGCCCCAGATCCAACCATCGCTGCGGCCGCCACAGCCGATGGCGGCGACCGTCCTGAATCGACCCGGCGCCAGCAAAGCCAACTCCAATGCCACCATCCCACCCAGCGAACCTCCCAGGAGCACATCGAAGGTGAGGTGCTCTGATTCGAGCCAGCGCGCCAGGGCCGCAGCCTGGTCCCGTGGTGTGATGCGCGGAAATTCTGATGTGTTATCGGGGCCCGTGCTGCCATAGCAGGAGCCGAGGAGGTTCGGCGCCCAAACCGTGCAACGGGCCGGATCCAAAGGTTGGCTTGGATGAAAAAGCGGATCCCACCAGCCTTTCTCGCCTTCGGGATGGGGGCCACCGGTCAACGCGTGGAGCACCAGCACTTTCACGGGCCCGGTGCCGATGCGGCGATGGGCGATGTGAAAGGTAAGGGGCTGCCCGCTTTCCAATACCAGCGTGTCGGACTCCAGGGCCGTGCTCACGGATGCACCTCAGCCAGGGCGAAGTCCAGATCTTCGATGAGATCCTGGATGTGCTCCAGGCCCACGCTCAGACGGATGAGATCCTCGGTGACGCCCGTGGTGGCGCGCTCTTCGGGGCTCAATTGTGCGTGGGTGGTGCTGGCGGGATGGATGATGAGCGATTTCGCGTCGCCGATGTTGGCGAGCCTTGAAAACAACTGGACCTTGTTGATGACAGTCTTGCCTGCGTCCAAGCCGCCCTTCACGCCGAAGGTCAGGATGCCGCCGAAACCGGCGCCGGGCCTGAAGTAGCGCTTGGCGGCGCCGTGGCTTTCATGATCCTCAAGGCCGGGATAGTTCACCCAGGCGACCTTAGGATGATTTTGCAGCCACCGGGCCAGCGCCAAGGCGTTGCGGCCGTGGGCCTCGAGCCGCAGGGGGAGCGTTTCCAATCCCTGGATCAACAGGAAGGCGTTGAAGGGCGAGATGGCCGGACCCGTGTCGCGAAGCCCCTCGATGCGGGCCTTGGTGATGAAGGCCGCCGGGCCCGCGAGATCATGCAGCTTAGCGCCGTGGTAGCTCGGGTTGGGTTCCGTGAATTCCGGAAACTTGCCGTTGGCCCAGTTGAATTTTCCGCCGTCCACGATGACCCCGCCAATGGCGGTGCCGTGGCCGCCGATGAACTTCGTCGCGCTGTGTACCACGATGTGGGCGCCGTGCTGGAGCGGCTGCACCAGGTAAGGCGTGGGGATCGTGTTGTCCACGATGAGGGGAATCCCCGCGTCATCCGCGATGCGGCCCAGCACTTCAAACTCGGGAATATCGAGCTTTGGATTGCCCACGGCCTCGATGTAGATGGCCTTGGTGTTGGGCTGGATGGCGGCACGGAAGGCTTCCACATCGCGGCTGTCCACGAAGGTGGTGGTGATGCCATTTCGCGGCAGCGTGTTGTGCAGGAGGTTGTAGGTGCCGCCGTAGAGGTTGTTGCCCGCCACGATGTGATCGCCAGCGATCAGCAGCGTCTGGAAGGTCAGCGCGATGGCCGCCTGGCCCGAGGCCACCGCCAACGCGCCGATGCCGCCCTCCAGTTGCGCGAGTCGCGTTTCCAGCACCGCTTGGGTGGGGTTCATGATGCGGGTGTAGATATTGCCGGGCACTTCCAGATTGAAGAGCTGGGCGCCATGCTCGGCGGAATCGAAGACGTAGCTCGTCGTCTGGTAGATGGGCACCGCGCGGGACTTGGTGTCGCCGTCAGGTGTGTGGCCGCCGTGGAGGGCGAGGGTTTCGAAGCGGTATTCGGTCGTGCGGCTTTTGGTAGTGGTGTCGCTCATGGCGGACTCCGTGCAAGGCTCCGCCAACTCGGTTGGCGAGGATTTTGGTGCGCCCTTGTCATCCGCGGATGCGGATCCTCTGGGCACGGCGAGGGAGCCCCTCGTCAGTCCGCTGCGAGATACAGAATTGAAAAAACCCCGACATCATCCGGTGGGGACCGCCTGCTCGCTTTCGCTCGCTACGTCCCCCCGGACCCCCAACCTCGCACCGGGCAAAGCCCTCCGCTCGGTCTTGCTGGAGCACGAAGAATTACTCCGTGCACATCGGGCCCCTTCAAAGCGTGTGTGATCGTTTGAGTCAGTTCACATCAGCTCATCATCTTTCCGGTTGTTAACCGGTGGGAATTGGCACCACGACTGCGTTTGCAGCAGGTTGCCAAGGTTTCATAGGGCCCGTCCCTCCACCTTTCTGGATATCGCGCTATGGAACTGACAAAGATCTCGTG
>JANYBM010000134.1 GCA_025361125.1 Holophagaceae bacterium
TCCGTGACCCGAGCCATGCCACCGCCTTCCTACGTCCATTAGGACGCAGGACCAACAGCCCACGGACTTACCGGTCCGGCGCTACCCCAGACTCCCTGGTGTAGTTGTCACCGATGCACTGCGCTAATTGTCGCCGCCCAGTCCTCTATCGAAAACCTGATAGAGGCGTCTCCACTTGCCTCTCTGCTCTTGTCTGTACTGGAAGCTCGTGGAAAGTGGAGGGGCCCAGCCGCCAAACTTCTCGAGGTGCTCAATTCCCTTCGTGGCCAGGCGGCGGAACCGGACGGCTGGCCGAAATCGCCCCAGGGGCTAGTGAGCGCGCTCCGACGCCTGACCCCCACCCTGAAGCAATCAAATCCTGGGTGGCATGTGCAACTTGGAGTGAGAGATTCCACGGCTGCCCACGGCCGCCTAGTGGTGATCGTTAAGGTATCGGCCATAGTCGAACGGGCCGCAATCCTAGAGTACGAAACAGGGATGACACCGTCTGAAGCCGAGGAAAAAGCCGCACTCGAAGCCGCTTCATGACCTCTGGTTTTCAATGCAGCTTGTCAGCGCGGCATCCTTAGCTTTTATAGAGCAGCCCTGTTCTGATTTCTTCGCCACGGAAAATCCGCAGAGGCCCTCACTCCATAACGTCCAGGTGAGGGGCGGATCGCTCGTTCTTAATCCGCCGAAAATTTTTCCCACATGTTGATGAATTTTTCACGGAAGATCTGAGCCTTGCGCTGAATCGCTTCTTGGCCGATTGCAAACCCATTGTTTTCGAGCAACAGTTGTGCGGTTTGCCTACGGATCCGCTGCTTATATTCCAGCTTCTTGTCGGCGATGCATTTCTCGAGAATGGATGCATTGGCGCTGCCACGCCAGTTCCTGTAGACGTTCAGGACGGCGGCGATGTTGTACATCTCCTCTGTCACGGGACCGTACTTGTTCGTGTCGATGAAATCGATATTCCGGTAGTACAGCACCACCTTGTCCCGACGGTGCGTGAATTCCTCCTCGTGGATGGCGCTCATGATGTCCCTTGCGTCTTCGAGGTTGTTCTTGGCAGCCAGCCACTTATTCATGGCGTCACTGCTCGAGGCGAGATTGATGGCCGATATTGTCCGCAGCAGTCGAACCTGATCCTCCGAGGATAGGACCGGCAGCTTCGCAAAAAGCTCATCATCGCGGATGTCAAAATACTGCGACTTGCAACGAGGGAGATTGTTCCTGAAGGCCTTCGATACGAGGATTTCATTGATTGTGTCTTGAATCCGCACCGAGAGAAGGTCATCGTATGGTCGGTTCTTGTCGATGGATTTCGCAACGACTTCCGACTGCACGCCAAACAGGAGCACTTTCTTCGAATCATAAACAGCCAGCTGGAACGCGAGGCGTTCGCTCGGCGCAAATCCTCCAAGCAGGCCCGCCGCCATGGCACTCGGGGCAGTGAAATCCATGAAATTCAAATCAATCGTGAAATCCGAATTCGATTCCACGACAGAGCAGGAAGGATAGAGAAATCTGCCGAGAGATTCCTTGAACTCTTCAACGAACTGGTTTGCGCGCTCATTGCCGACCTTAAGCGTCTTTTCTTTGCCATCGGCGGTCTTGGTAAGGAGCGTGACCTGGCCCACCTTGAAGGTAGCGCAGCTGCGAATCAGATCGTCCTGTTGGAAGAGCTTCTCGATTGATCGTGTTTTCTGCCACGTGATCGACTTCCCTGCGAACAGATCGACAGGCTGCTGGGCGAAGATAGGAGTGGCAAGAACAAGCGCCACAATAAGCTTTCGCATGACATGACTCCTATGAAGGGTGGGGACTTTTATGGCTCGAAAGGTGTTGTGTTGTCATTTAACGCCATGATTTCCTGGTGGCTTCAAAGTAACAAGGATTAATAAGGGGCCCATACAGACTCTACTTTTATCGAATATCGAAATTAATACTCTTAATTATTGTGTTTAGTACATCGATTGAATTTGATTGCTGTTCCTCAATCAAAACGCTAATTGAATAAAACTGATAGCTCACCCACCGCGCTGCATGTGAAGCCAGTTGTTGAGGCTGGACCAGAGTACTACTTCTTCGCTACGGAAAATCCGTAAAACTCCTCGGCGGTGCTGGGCCCAAGGCTCATGGTGGCGGGAAAATAGATGCCGTGTGGGCCGGGGAACACGGTGCTTACTCGATTGCAAATCCAAAAAATTCCGCGGTGATGTCATCCGCAGAGAATCCCCGTGATTGGTACAGATAGAAAGCCCATTCACCCACTGTTAGGTCTTTCTTTGGGGTAATTAGCCAGGTCCCAGGCTTCTGTTCCTTGACTTCGAATTCTACACATGCGGCGGGGTTCGGATATTCAAGGTCCTTCATTGGCATCATTTTCGAGCTGCCCATGGTGGCGACCCTGCCACGTTTCTCGTCCTTTTCCAGCCGAACCAAGCGAAGGGTGGAACTGGGTTTTTCCTTGCCCTCAAAGACAAAGTTAGGGCGGCCTGCTTTCAATGAAACCATGGCCTTGCCGGGCTGGATGAGTTGCAGGCGAAGAACTAGGCCCGATGCCTTACCGAACAACGCCTTCTGAGAAGCGAGCTGTGTGGGCGATTCCCCTGTGACGGAGATCGTGACCGGCTCGGATGTGCAATAGGCGGTTGTGGCGATGAGCGCCGGGAGGACAAGAGTACGAAGCGGGACCATGTGTTCTCCAATTTGGTGGAAACTAGGGGTGGGAAGCGCGGCCACCACTTCTAAAGGTGATCGCGATGGATGGCTACAGATTGATGACGTAATTCCCTGGATTGATCGTAACCGTTCCGCAGGTTGGGCCGAAGGTGGCACTGAAAGCACCCGAAGGACCCACGATGTTCATGGTTCCAGAGATGGGATACAGACACCCGGACATGTAGTCAGCAACCATGGGGGTTGCGGCAGGAACTGTGATCGTCCAGGTTCCGCTGGCATCGCTGTAACTGTAGGTACCTGAAGTGGAGAACCTGAGGGTGTTGAAATTGATGTTGAAGGTTTCGTTCATCGAGAAGGTGTAGGCGTAGGTATGACCGCCATAGGTCCATTGGCTGGTAAAGGGGCCTTGGGTTATGACGGTGTAGGTGTAGGACTGGCCACCAGGGCCCATTGAGCCTGTGGAAGAAATCACCCCATTCATTCTGCTAGCGAACAAATTCCCATCCAAGGTGAACGAATACCCAAAATTGGTGAAGGTCGTGTTGAACACGTAACCTGCTGGGCTGGTATCGATCACATAGCCGATGGACCCTGTGAAATCTTGGCAGTTAGTGAAATCCATGAGCATCGTCACGTGATTTGGATTGCTCGTATCTGTGGTGATGGTGTAGCAGGTTGTGTAGTCCCTCAATGCAAGGGGGGCTTTGTCCCCGTTCGGAGCGATCAAAGCGGGTATTCCACCGAATCCAGGTGCCATAGAGAATTGGCCCATGCGCAATACGTTACGAACCATTTGCCCGGCCTGTTCCTCGGGCGTCAAGGAGGTCGCATCCGTAACGGTCAGGGATAGGCTCGCCGTCTGCTCGGCCAATCCAGATGAGTTTCCACGAATGACCAATGGATAGGTTCCTGGCGCCACTGTGAGAGCCACCTGGAGCGCCAGATTGCTTGAAGAAGTTGCGGGATTGGGTGTGAAGGTCGGCACAACGCCTGAGGGTGCACCCGTGAGTGTGAAGGTCACGGTACTGGTGAATCCATTCAGCGCGTTCACCATGATTGCGGCATTGCCTGAAGCTCCTGATTTGAGGCTTAGAGTAGAAGGACTCGCCATCAACGTGAAGGATGGTGCAGGGTTCACTGTTACGTTGGCCGTAGCAGTGGCGTTCCCTGTGGAGTTGGCTGCTGTGAGTGTGTAGGTTGTGGTCGTGGACGGGCTCACGCTTACGCTGGTGCCGGCCACCGCACCCACGCCGTTGCTGATGGTCAGGCTGCTCGCACCAGAGACTACCCATGACAGGGTGGAGTTCTGCCCCTGGGTGATGGTCGCGGGAGTCGCTGAGAAGCTGGATACAGTCGGGGGTGGAGTGGGTGGGGGAGTGGTAGTAGTGGTGGGAGTGCCACCACCGCCACCACACCCAAGGGTGGAAGCCAAGATCACGAAGCCTGCACAGCAGGAGAGGAAGGTAGAACGCATGGTGCCTCCGCAGGGGAGTGGGGGTTAGGAAAAGGAGCGCCCGGAGGGCTGTCCGTGGATTGGGTTGGCAGGAGTGTGATTTCCGAGCAGAATCTCAACGGCATCATGGAAGGCGGTCTGCCAGGCCAGGATGTTCTGCGGCAGATAGGACGCTTTCAATGCCATCGCAACGGCGCGTGTAGCGCCGGCGGAGTAGCTCGCTACCAATTGGTCTGGCGGGAGGACATACCGTTTGCCTGATCTATGCAGTAGTGCATCGTTGTGCAGAACCTTCAAGGTTCGAAGGATGCGCTGATAGACAGCCCGGCTATCGCTACCGAGCCAGCCCGCCTCCTGCCCCAACTCGAAAATTCCTCCGGGTGTGAGCCCAAGAGGCGAGTTCTGGAGCAGGTCCAAGATGAGGGGCGCGTATCGGGGTGCAGGGGCCATGATTCGGAAGTCTTTCGATTGAGTCTTGAATATGATTCGAATCATTTGTTTCGACAAGATATATTTTTAAGATACTTTTACTTTTTTCTGGACCTCCGGACGGAGCGATATGATGAACCACGATGCCGAGGCCCGCTGAAAACCCTGATGAACTCCAAGAATTGGCTGCGGAGCTGCCCCGTATCGAGCGTTACACGTTCAGCCGAGTGCTCGGTGAGGGCGCTTTTGGTGTCGTGGTACTGGCTGACGACCGTGAATTGAAAAGGCAAGTCGCCATCAAATTCGTCCATCCCGACCGGCGCCGGGCAGTGGAACTCCTGCAGGAAGCACGAACTCTGGCGCTGATGGAGCATCCGGGTCTGTGCCGTGTTTTCGATGTGGGACAAGCCGGGGGGCGAACCTATATAGCGATGCAGTACCTCGAAGGGGAAACCCTTGAGCAGGCTGGTCCCAAGCTCCTGGCGCAAGAAGGACCGCAGGAGATCGCCCGCATCGTCGCTGTGATTGCCGACGCTGCCTGGTTCGCCCACGCTCGGGGCATTGCCCATCGGGACATCAAGGCTTCCAATGTGATTCTGACCCGCGACGCAGCAGGCACCCTCCAGCCCGTGCTACTGGATTTCGGCCTTGCTTCTCCACTCGAATCCCAAGCATCTGCAGTGCCCTCGGATATCTGGGCTTTGGGCGAAATGCTCTACGTCCTCCTGGGAGGTCCGCCATCCGGCGCGGGACCGTCCAGCTTGGCTGAGAAGCCGGATCCAAATGAACGCCCTTCCCTACTGACTCTTGGGAAGCAAGTCCCGTCAGAGCTAGACGCGGTGGTCTCCAAGGCGACCACCCTTCATCCAGAGCAGCGATACGACTCGGCCCGAGCTCTCGCCGATGATCTACGCTGTGTCCTGGAACATCGGCCACCGTTGGCGATGCCCGTAAATTGGCTGGGTCGCTCAAAACTTTTGGTGCGCCGGAATCCTGTTGGCACAGCCCTAGCGCTTGGAGCAATCTTTCTTTTTGTAGCAGGCGGTGGGGCCTTTCTTCAGCAGCGCAGGACCGCCTCCCAGCGCGTTCTGTACACACAGCGTTTCACCCGCGAAGCGGAGCAAATGGAGAGCCTGCTCTACCGGGCTTTCGCAATGCCCGGCGGCGAATCGGCAGCAGTGCTGGCTCAGGTGCGTCAGCACCTCGCAGATCTCCAGCGTGAAACGGCCAGCTTGCCACCCTCTAGCCGTGGCCCCTTGGCTTATGCCCTGGGCCGTGTTGAGTTCACGCTTGGGGATATCCCGGGAGCCCGAAAAGAATTGGACCGGGCTGGGGATTTTGGATTTGAAGGACCAGAGCTGGACCATGCTCGCGGCATGGCCTCTGCCAGATTCTTCCTCCAGGAGATGGATGGAGTAGATGGTAAAGCTCGAGCGGCCCGTCGAAAGAAACTCGAGACGGAATTCCCGGGACTGGAGACCAACGCCCGCCGCTGGTTGCAATCTGGACAACAGTTGTCTCTTAGCACGTCAGACCTCGGCGCGGCCCTGCTGGCCGCAACAGACGATCGCTGGGATGAAGCAATGGAATTGGCAAGGAAGGCCGCGAAGGCCCATCCCTATGACTGGGAGCCTTTGCTCTTTGAAGGATGGATGCACCGACGCGCTGCCAGAGCGCTGCTGGACGAAGGCCGATGGGCAGACTTGGACGTCCGTCTGGCCACCTGGGAAAATATCGTCGTTCGTGCAGAGGATCTGGGTCGTTCCGCTCCTGCGGTGAGGATGGAGCGGTTAAACATTGAAATGACACGCAGCCAGGCCGCCACGCTGAAGGGCGATTTTTCCGAAGAGCGTTTCCAGAAGCTGCGAACCTATGCGGAAAGTGTGCTGGCGTTGGATCCCCAGGAATGGCGGGCTCTCATCTCACTCTCGGATCTTGAGGATTCATGGGGGGCACTTGCCCGAGGCAAGGACCAGGACCCAGGATTCCACCCTCTCCAGTCGGTCGCCTATGCGGACCGAGCCTGCGCGGCCCACCCGGAAGTTAGCCGCTGTTGGACCTCCCTGGGAGATGCTCTTGATAACCTCGCCCGGGCGACCCAGACGCCGGATCGCGACAAGGTGCCCCTTTGGAAGCGGTCCATTGAAGCCTATGACAAGGCCTTGGCCCTCCGCCCCAATAGCCTGAGTGCCCTCAATAACCTCGGATCCACTTGCAACACATTGGGATCCCACCTGGTGGATCACGGCCAGGATCCCCTTGAACCATTGAAGAAGGGTGAACGTGCTTTCCGCAAGGCACTCACCCTCGATGCATTGCCACTCCTCGACAGCAATCTCGCGTTGAATCTTGCATGGCAGGCCATTCATGCTTCCCGGAGCGGGGGCGATGTCGAACGCCTCTTTGCCGAAGCACGAACAACCATTGAGGCTGCATGGGTCAGCCATCCAGATCATCCCAATTTGTTCTTCACCGGCGGAAGCTTGTACAAGGCCGAAGCTCAGTGGCGGATGTTGGGTCACGGTGATCCCTTGCCCGCCTCGAAGAAAGCCCGGGAACTCTTCGAACTCGGCAAGGCGAGGATGCCGGAAAATTGCGAATTTGTCTCCCAGCCCCTCATTATCCTCTCCAACGAATGCGCCTGGAGGATGCGGACAGGTCAGAATCCCGAATCCAGCATTCAGGATCTTGAACGGGCCTGGAGCGCTTATTCACGGAGGACCGATTGCACCGAATGGCGTCTGGCTGTACGAGTCTCAGTGGCTATCGTGCGATTGTTACAGGCCCGCAAGCAGGGGACCTGGCTGGAGTCCGAATGGAAAGAGGCAGAAGTCGCACTCCAGGCCTGGGAGAAGCTCATGCCTGGCAGTAGTGAACTCCAGCTCTTCAAGGCGCGGCTCGCTCACGTGGCATCCGGCTGCGAAAAGCTGCCCGAGGCGCGGCGGAAGCAACTTCAAGCCCTTCAAGAGACCTCGCTTACGCGGCTTCTGGCTATCAATTCTGCAATGAAGGAGGAAGCACAGGTGCTTCGCCAGGAGTAGAAATCAAGCCTGCTTCGGTCCTGACTCCAGGATCTTGACCAAGGCCTGCTGGAAGGCACGGTGCACCTCTTCTGAATTCCCCGAGATCAGCGGGGCTTCCAAAGCTATCCGGAGCACTTCCTCCGCCTCGCGTGCCAGCTCATGCTCAAGCGCACCATCATTTACCAGGAATCGACTCCTCTGCTTGGTCACCAGCCCCATGCCCTCAAGCTGCTGAAGCGCCCGGTAGACCCGCTGATACGCGCCTCGGCTGGAAGGATCGCCTTCCTCCACCAACCCCCGGTCCATGGCGAGTTCCACCGCGCTAGCACAGGAAAGGCCCACCCTCGACTCCCGCAGGATGGATAGGACTCCCTGCATCAAGGGCCAATTGTGGTAGGGACTGAGAAGTGGCTCGGAATCTGAAGTCATAACGAGATTTATGCTACTTCAAAGTGTGTTGATTTGAAACAATCATCCGCACTTTAGGGGATGAACCAGGAAGTAGGGGGCTAGACCTTGGGTGGCGTTGCCCTTTGGTGCTCAAAACAAAGGAAACCTGGGGCCTTGGGTCGGAACGTCAACAGTCGGTTTGGGGCCGGGAGATCCCTTGATGCAATAAGACCCAGTCAAGTGAGGCTGACAAATAACGTAAGGGTCCTTCCAGGCTGTCGACATGGGTCCCCCGAAAAGAGGATTGAAGAATTTCATAATGAAACCATTACAGTCGGCGACCTTCGATGAGGCCCTCCAATCCACAGGGTTTCCTCTCCTAGCCTTGGATCTACGCGCCCTTCCAGCACTTGGTCCTGTCCGGGCTTGGTTTGATGCCCCCCAAGGCACTTTCAACACAGGGGCTGTTTTTTCGGATGCCTGGTGGGATGACGATGCCACCACCCCAACTCATTTCCTTGAAATCTATGATGGGCTATTCTTTGTCGCCCGCACTACCGCTGCACGGCCCAACCACATCAGAAAGGAATAGGTAAGAGCGCTTCAAGTCAGACCGTGATGCTCCCGAAGCGCAGACTGTAGCTTCTTCTCGGCGAAGATGTGCACCGTCGCATTGCTGACCAAGGAGAGGTGCTCCATCGGATCCTGCTTCAGGCAACAAAACGGGAGGCTCTCCATGTGGATGAAAGCATCCCCCTGATTGATGATGCAATTGCAATCGTCGCAGTAATTCGGCGTCAGGCGGTTTGGTACGAGACGCCCGACCGTGATCCGTGTGTATTCTCCTGGACACTCCTTGTCGTAATCCAGTCCCTGGTGGAAGCGGAACGTGTCAACGACTTTGAGACAGAAAGCGGCCTGAGTTAAGACTCCGACCCATCCTCCTGCCCACTGGGCAAGTGATGATCGTCGGTGGGTCCCACCACGTGGGGGATGGTTCCTTTGTGTATCCGAATTTCACGGAACTCTACGACCCTGACACTGAGACCTTCAGTGTCTCCGACAAGATGGACTACGGCCTATCCGAGCCAAAGCTCGCCCTGATGAAGGATGGCGGCGTGTTCGTAGTTGGTCCTGATTTACGTATAGATGCATCAATGGCAGATATTTACGGGAACAATTCGTCTATCCAAAACACCAGAAATGTAGGGATGTCCCCTCAAAATCTGGTGTTTGGATGAGGCCAACGGAAAAGCAGAAGACCCACGCGCAGCCCTTGTTGGGTTCGGTGCGGCTGGACTTGATGCTGAACAAGGATCACGAGCTGGTGAGGCTGGCGTCAGCCATTGATTGGGCGGCGCTGGTGGAAGCCTTCGGGCCATTCTATTCGGAGAGATCGGGTCGACCCGGCGTGCCGATCCGCACGATGGCGGGGCTGGTGATGCTGCAGCACGCCTTCGGCCTGTCGGATGACGCGGTGGTGGAGAAGTGGCCCGAGAACCCGTACTGGCAGCTCTTTTGCGGAGAAGAATTCTTTCAGCACGAGCTTCCGATTTGCGCCTCGCAGATGACACGCTGGCGTCGCCGCATCGGCGAAGCAGGCGTCGAGCAGATGCTGAAGCTCACCATCGAGGCAGGGCTGCGGACCAAGGCCGTCACGCAAAAGCAGATGCAGGTGGTGGTCGTGGACACGACGGTGCAGCCCAAGGCCATCGAGCATCCGACGGATGCGCGGCTGTTCCGGAAGGTGCTGCACCACCTGCTCCGCGTAGCGAAGGACACCGGTACGAAGCTGCGGCAGAGCCACCGGGACCTCGCCAAAATCGCTTTCCTCAAACATGGACGGCACATGAAAGCCAAACAATTCAAGCGCGCGGCTCGTGAGCGGAAGAAGCTGAAGACCTACACTGGACGCGTCCATCGGGACTTGGAACGCAAGCTTTCCGGCGAAGCCTTCGAGAAGCACAAGGGCACGATGATCCTCGCGGAGCTGGTGCTCACGCAGGAGAGGAAGACGAAGAACAAGGTCTACTCGATGCATGCGCCGGAAGTGGAATGCATCGCGAAAGGCAAAGCGTCCAAGCCCTACGAATTCGGCGTGAAGACCAGCCTCGCAACCACAGCCAGAGGCGGATTCGTGCTGGGCGCCATGGCCCTGCCAGGCAGCCCCTTCGACGGGCACACCTTGGAAATGCAGTTGGAGCAAGTGGAGCGCCTGACGGGA
>JANYBM010000147.1 GCA_025361125.1 Holophagaceae bacterium
GGTGAGTGAAGCACACTGATCGGGGAATTGGGTGAACCCGCAACGGAATTTAGACAGCCCAAAATGAAAAAGCCGCCCAAGGGGCGGCCGTTTGGTTGGCGCGGGCGGTCTCGAACCGCCGACCCCTACCGTGTCAAGGTAGTGCTCTACCGCTGAGCTACGCGCCATTGCGGATCTTCAAGTGTAGCGAGACTGCCGTAGATGTCCAGAAGCAGTCCTTTATCCGACTGCGCTGATGCCTTGAGGGGCTATGACGCCTTGGCCAGAAAAACGCTGGCCAAGGTGTAACCGCCCCCGATATGTATCCGGGGGGGACCGCCTGCTCGCTTCGCTCACTACGTCCCCCCAGGACCCCCACCTCTTGGTCGAGGGACCCGCCCATGAGGTCTAAAACTGGTACCCCGCGGAAATCAACAGGCTATGCAATTGGCTGTCCTTGTCCAGCCGGCTACGATTTCGGCCCAGGATGCGGTTCAAGTCAGCACCATATTCAAATTTGATGGGGAGGCCAAGTTTCCAGATGAGGCCCAGGCCAAGAGCGACGCGGAGGGGTGGAAAGGAGGGGTTCAGGGGATCAGTTTCCTTCCGCAGGCTGCGGTAGACTTGGCCTGCATCCAGAAATACTTCGCCCCAAATCGTCTTTTTGATGAGAGGGAATCGATATTCCAGATTCACCAGCGCCAATCCTTGGCCACCAATCGGAAGGAGCTGATACAGCACTGATTCGCCATCAGGCGTGACTTGCGGCGCATATTTCCCATCAGAGGTTTGCCGAAGGAAAGGGATGCTGCCTACAGGTCCCAGGAAGTCGGGCTCAGCTCCTCGAAAGGTACCAGGCCCGCCCGCGAAAAATCGTTCAGACAAGGGGAGGTCTTGACTGGTGCTCGCGGTAGGCTTCGCCGCACCAATGCGAAGGCCAAGACTGACAACACCGCCACTGGCCCGATAGCCCACGGGCCATGTCCACTGCTGCCGTGCATCAAGTTTTACAAAACTTGAATTCGTGCTCGATCCAAAAAGTTGATTCGCCAGTTCCAATCGGATAGAAGTCAATCCGCCTATCGTGGGATCGAAGGAGCTATCGCGGGTGTCTCTGATCCATTGGGCGTAGGGGGCAGAAACCGTGGCCCGGGATGGACTCCGGGTGGCTTGGTTCAGTAGATTTGGATTGTCAAAGATGAATTTGATCGAAGCGTACTGGGGTGCGTTCAAGTCGACCAAGTCCACCAACCGGACATCTGATCGTTCAAAACGGTGTCCCACTCTGAGGACCCGTGATTCATCGAGCCTCCATTCCAGGCCATTCAATACGCGACGACGACGAATCAGGTAGGCGGTCTGCTGTTCCTGGATATAGGAAGCTTCGGCGCGGTACTTGACACGCTCTGGGAGGATTCCAGCAAGAACGCCCGGTGAAAACCAGGGGTCCGTATAACCGATGGTGTAGCTGTCCACCGAGCGTGAAAAGTCTCCGGTGGGAAACCACTTTCTAAGCGAGGGATTGCGGATGGTGCCATCCCCGGCCCGCAGTCCGAAATCCAATGTCCGCCCCATTCCCTGAAAATTGAGACGCTGCACACCATAGCCGAAGTTGTAACCGGTACTTTTGTCGTAACCAAAAGATTCACTGAAAACCCAATGGGAACGTTCTTCCAGGCGCAGTACCAAATCGCCTTCCTTCCACGGGCTTGGCGGGCCTGTAGAAGCGGGATCTCCGGCCACCTCATTCATGCTTACCACATCCACCCGTTTGAAAGCGCCCAGGTTGCCCAGATTTGCCTGGGACCGACCCACCCGATCGAGATTCAGTGGATCGCCAGGCTCGAGATCCTCTGTTTCCCTCGCCACAGCACGTGATTTCGTTTCAAGGCTGCCTTGGATCACCCGCCGACGCACGAAGGTCAATGGTTGGGCTGGAATCTCGATATGAATCGTCGCGCCGGTTCCATCTTCTTCTATATGTGGGGACCGCACCAGTGGCCTGGTTGACCCGAGGGCCGCCACACTGAGGTTGAGTTCACTAAGGATTGCGGAGAGATTCGCACGAACGAAGGGTATGGGACGTTCAGTCAGGAGCCGGACCGATTTCTTTGGCTTTCCTAGTTCGCTTGGCAGCAACTCCAGCACAGCGATCAGGCCAGCCAACTCCCGTCGGTCGGAACGATATCTGCGCCGTTGCGAAAAGGCGGGGGGTACTAATTCTGGTTTGTCCGCGACAGCTCGCAACAAACTTTCTCCAAACTTCCAGGGATCCCAGGCCGGCCCCTCTGGCAGTTCCAGGATGATCGCACGGACCGTTCGTCGTGGCCCTTCCCGGATATTCAAAATGAGATCTTGTTCACCCTTTCTTGATTCGATGCGCCGTCTGAGGCGGATATCTGAAAACCCTTTTAAAAGGTAGGCATTCGTGATGCGGGTCTCGATCTCAGTTAGCAGATCAGGGGTGGCTCTGGGAGCATTGAAGAGAAGGAGACCAAATGGCAAATTCGCCGCTTGGTTCAACTCCTTGTCACTCAGTTCCTGGTTTCCTTCGAAGAGAACCCGCTTGATGTAGCGGCGCTCCTTGGTCTGGATGCGGTACGTGACGAGGACAAATGAAGGATTGGCGGCTGTGCCTGATTTAACTTCTCGGCTATGAGTGCATTCCACATCCAGAAACCCTTTATCTCGATAATGGCGAATGATGAGGCGATCGCCTTCATCCAAAAGCTCGGGACCATAGCGATCTGTCCGAGTGAAGGGGAGCAGCTCTTTCAGGGTTCTTTGGCTCAGCCATTTACCCACCGTCGTAATGTGCACCACGGGTCCCGGTTCCAGCGATAATGAAAGGGTTCCATCGCTTGAAAAAGCCAGTCCGACCTGACCTTCGAGACGGTTATCTTTAATAAAGCGACGGCGGATTTTTCGGGCTACGTTTCGCTGGAGTTCCTGAGTCCAAAGCGTTTGACCTTCATTAATTGCAGCGACTTTGAGCAACGTCTCAGCTCGGTAGGGGCCTATATTTCCATTCACCGAGACATGCCTGATGAGGCTGGCGACACCCAGCACCATTTTCAGATTCAGTCTTGCACCCGTCGTATCCCGTTCCACCGTCAACCGCGCCTGAGGGTACCCTCCATCCCTCATTCGGGCTTCGGCTACTCGACGCCATTCCTCCAACCTTGAATCACCAAGTCGAATCCCCTTTTGTAGATCAGGGAAGAGCAGATTTTTGGTTTTGTCCGAAAGGGTATCAGCTTGCCAGCTCCAAGACTCAAGCAAGGGCCATGGTTTTAGGCGGATATGAGCGGTGCCATCAGGGCCAAGTGTTCCCTCCACCGTCTTGAAACGGTCCGTGGCGCGGATCGCTTCGAGCACCAATTTAAAATTCAGGTCCGAATAAGGCTTTCCTTTTACCAGACCCGAAGCCATTTCAGCAAAACCACGATCATCTAGGTTGCCACCCTCCCAAATGAAGCTCTGAAAGACAGAGTCCGACCCAGACGGAACGTCCCTCTGGGCCGCATTGACACAAATACCGAGGGCGGCGACACTCGCGATCAGCGCTGACACGCGAGCTGCACGCATTCTGTCAGAGACCTCAGAAACCGCTGAGCGATTCTTCTTCGGTGTCTTTCACGTCAAACACCGAGTGCAGGCTCGTCATGGTGATCAGGCTGAAAATGCGGGAATTCATGCCGCAGATTCGCAGCTCGCCGCTCTTGCCCTTCACGGAGGTGTAGCAGCCCACCAGTTCACCAACACCAGACGAATCCAGGTAACTCACTTTCGAAAAGTTGATGAGCACCTTGCGTGAACCCTGCTCCAGTGCGGTTCGGACAGCCTCACCCAGCTCCTGGTCTCCATCACCGAGGGTTATCTTCCCTTCGGGATAGAGGATGGTCACATCGTTGTGTTGGCGGGTGGTCATCTTCATGAGGTGTTCCTCCTGGGTGGGTTAAAGAAGGTTGGGCCAGTGTAACAAAACTTTCAATAGATGAACCTGCTGCGGAAAAATATCCTGGTCAATCGTGATCGGGAATCGGCTGCGGGACTCTGACAGGCTAATCAGAAAAGCCAAGGTTAGTCTGAACCAGTCCCAAAATGTATTGTTGGTATCTTCAAGCAAACGAGCCTAAGCCTACTCCCCGCGAACTTTTGGCAGCAATCCAAATACCCACTCAATAATTTTCAAGAAGTAGCCGTTAAGCTGGATTATACCCAGCTTTGCCTGGATGAGGTCCTGGATGTCCGATCAGCTATCGCCCTTGAGTCCGCGCCGCAAGACCCGCCAGATAATGGTCGGCAAGGTGCCTGTGGGGGGCGACGCCCCAATTCCCGTGCAGAGCATGACCAAGACCGATAGTCGAGATGTTGAAGCCACAGTCAGCCAAATCTACAGTTATGCCGGCGCTGGCTGCGAAATCGTCCGGGTCAGCGTCCCGACGAAAAAAGCTGGCGAGGTCTTCCACGAGATCGTGGCCCGCTCGCCCATCCCCATCGTTGCGGATATCCATTTCGATTACCGCTTGGCCCTCGTGGCCGCGGATGGGGGCGCTGCCTGCCTGCGCATCAATCCCGGCAACATCGGCGGCCAGGATCGGGTCCGCGCCGTAGTGGAGAAGGCGGGAGAAAAGGGTATCTCCATCCGCATCGGAGTGAATGGTGGCTCCCTCGAAAAAGATCTTCTGGAGAAGTTTGGCACCGCCACCCCGGAGGCCATGGTGGAATCCGCCCTGCGGCATCTGGAGATGCTTGAAAAGGAAGGCTTCCGCAACACCAAGATCAGCCTCAAGGCCAGCGATGTGGTGCGCACGGTGCAGGCCTACCGTCTGCTGGCCAAGCAGGTGGACTATCCCTTCCACCTGGGCATCACAGAAGCGGGCACACCCTTCGGTGGCACGATCCGCTCCAGCATCGGCATGGGCATCCTACTCGCCGAGGGCATCGGCGACACCGTCCGCGTTTCCCTCACGGGCGACGGCGAAGAGGAATGCCGGGTGGGCCATGAGATGCTAAGGGCGCTGGGACTGCGCGAAGGCGGGATCCGCATGGTGAGCTGCCCCTCTTGCGGCCGCGTGCAGATCGACCTCAACCGCGTGGCCAACGAGATCGAAGCTGGATTGAAAGCCATCAACCACGAGGGCATCACCTATGCCGTCATGGGCTGCGTGGTGAACGGCCCCGGCGAGGCCCGCGACGCGGATCTGGGGGTGGCCGGAGGCGCAGGCGAAGGCCTGATCTACCGGCGTGGAGAGCTCATCAGAAAAGTGAAGGAGGAAGATCTCGTTCCGGCCTTCCTGGAAGAGGCGAAAAAGTTCAAGGCGGAGAAAGCACTTGCCGGAACATGAAAAAATGAGCACCTGGGCGGTGAACCATCCCTTTTTGTCCCTGTTCATCTACCTCTGCGTGGAGGCCCTGTTGCCGGTGCGCTTGCAACCCAGCGCGTGGGTGTGCCGAGGCGTGATCCGTGTCTACCAGATGACCTTCAGCCCCTTGGTTCCGACCCAATGCCTGTTCACACCCACCTGCAGCCATTACGGCCTTGGCTGCATCCGCCGCTATGGCACCTTGCGCGGCGGCATCCTTACCACCTGGCGGCTGATCCGTTGCTCCCCGCTCACCAAGGGCGGATTCGACCCCGTGCCAGGAGATGAAGCGATCCACGCCGAAGGCATAAAGCACCCTTAAGTGGCAACTCCATTAATGTTTTTTCTCTTAAAACGTCACTACCAAAGGCCTTCAGACCGGGCCTATGATCATAGGGATGCCACGGTATTTCGTTCGGTCGTTGTTTTCCCTGACTTTCCCTGCCTGTCTTGGTCTGTCTTTGTATGCTCAAACGCCAGGCAATCTGCCCTTGGGCTTACTCATCAGTCAGCAGAGCCGCACAGCATTCACAATTCATGGGGCGGGGGCTAGAGCAGAAGGCATTGGCGGGGCCTTCACGGCGGTGGCGGATGACGCCACGGCGGTTTCCTTCAACCCCGCAGGACTGGGACAACTGCTCCAACCGGAAATATCCCTGGTGGGAATGACCTACCGCCGGGAGCTTGATAACCGGGATTTCCTTTCCACCGATCACGTTCCGCCGCTCAATTTGTCAGATTCCCTGGCCAGCGACCAACGAACTCTTCCGACCTTTGCGAGCGCCACAGTTCCAACCAAGTTCCTGGGGAAGAATCTGGTCTTTCAGCTTTCTTGGCAGCGGCTTTTTGACCTGGGTCAAGACACCACTCAAATCGTTCAAGAGACTGACCCTACCGGTGCCAACGCCACCAAATTCCTGGCTCAACATATTCGACAAAAGGGTCAGGTGGATGTCTGGTCCGCTGCCGTAGCTTACGATTTCTCACCACGCTTCCTGGTGGGTGTTTCCTTCAACATCTGGCGGGGTTCTTGGGATTTCAGATCCAAGAGCAATGAGAGTCTGCTGCCTCTTCCGAACGCCTCCACCGAGTTCGCACAGATTCAGGAAACTGACAAATTACAAGGTAGCAATTGGAATATCGGGGTGCTCTGGCGATCAGAAAAACTTAATATTGGGGCCGTTTACCGTGGCGCTTTCGCAGCCCGCTTTGACAGTCGTACAACTACACAATCCAATGTGGACGGCACTGCGCTGCCTGGATCATTCACTGCCTCGTACCAGCTACATTGGCCCGAGACCTATGGTGCCGGACTGGCTTTCCGCCCCCAGCAACAGTGGCTTCTGGCGCTGGATTGGACGCGTACACGCTGGAGCCAGGCCTCGTTCATGCCCAAGGGCGGGAGTCTTGACAACCTGAATTTCTTTGACCTTCAAGAAAACACCCAGACGCCCGATGCGGAGACCCTTCGCTTTGGAACGGAGTATCTGCTTTTCTCTGGTGAATCTGTGATACCCCTGCGGGTGGGAGTCTTCAAGGAACCCCAACCCACGGTGGATTCCATCAGTGGGGATACTCGCGTGTTCCGAGGTTACACGCTGGGCATCGGCTGGAAGGTCCGTTCGTTTGGGGTGGATCTGGCTTATAAGTTCAGCCAAAGCAGCCGCAGTGCGAGCCAATTCCTGGAAGCCGATGAGATCGCTTCGGGCAAGCGGGTTCCGTCCTCTCAAGGTCATGAGAGCATCCACGATCAAAGAGTGTTTTTATCTATGAACTTCCGTTTTGGCAACGAAGGGGCGAACCGCCTGCTGCATTGGTTCTTTGTGCAGGGGAACTGAGGTGGCGATTCAGCGCTCGGGTTTCGCCGTGGCTATTGTTCTTGCGGCCCCTCTCGCCGCACAAAACCAGACGACTTTTTTCCAGGCTTATGAGGAAGGCCAAGTGGCCCAAAGGCGCGGCGATCATGCGGCCGCAGTCCTGGCATTTCGCCGGGCTCTGGAATTGCGTCCCCAATCCAGCGCCAGGGTGTTGACTTACGGCACCAATTTCACCAGCTACTATCCCCAGGTCTACCTGGCAGAGTCCCTTCTGGCCCTTGGGAAACTTGACGAAGCCACCCGGGCAGCAGACGCTTCCGCCAGAACCAAAGTGGAGCCCCTTTATCTTCGGGAGAAAGTGGAACTACGCCTGAAGGAAGCACGGTCGGTAAAGAAGCCTGAACCTGCCCAAACGCCCACTCAAGTCCCCCCGGTCACCGCGCCTCCCACAGCCGAGGATCCGGTGAAAAAACCCACAGAAAAGACTGCAGAGCGCCTACCAGTCGAAAAGGTTCCGCAACCAGGCCAGGCGGTTAGCCCAGTTCGGGAGAAGCCACAGGCGCCCCCAACCAAGCCCCCGATTCCTGCCACCGCACTGCCTTTGGGGGCTTCGGTTCCAGCGTCAGTACCCAGCCAAAAAACGCCAGCTTCCGAAACTCCCGCTCCAGGCCCGGCTCGTGACCCAATGGTGGAGGCCTCCCGGCAGCTATCCCGCCTGACCTTCGTTCTGGGGCTTGTGACATTTGCCGCCGCGCTTGGGGGATTGGGCTATGGGATTTTCCGTTGGAGGCAGAGCCGTCGCCGGAAGAGAGGCCACCGGAACCAGCGCACAGTCGCCATGTCCCAGCCAATTTCCGCCGAGTTGATCGCGCGGCTCCAGGAGCTTCCTGTTGATTTGGGCCCTTACACTCTGGATCGGATTTTGGGACGAGGTAGCTTCGCGGTTACCTATGCGGGGATTCGGCGCTCGGATGGTTTTCCCATAGCAGTAAAGGTCCCACACCCTCACATGATCCAAGACGCGGACGCTATGACCCGCTTTCGACAAGAAACACAGCTGGGGGCATTGTTGGATCATCCATCCATCGTGTGCCTGGTGGACCCCACCCCGGAATCAGGCCTGCCTTGGATGGCCATGGAACTGGTAGAAGGCGAAACCTTGCAGGAATACCTCGTTCAAAAACGAAAGCTGGAGATCCCGGAAGTGCTGCAATTGGCCACGGAGATCACCCAGGCCTTGGCCCACGCCCATGGGAAGGGTGTCGTCCACCGGGACCTGAAACCCGCCAACGTCATGGTGAGCCAAGGACACGCCAAGGTGATGGATTTCGGCATCGCCCGGGTGTTGGACAGCGTGGGTCTTACAGCCACGGCCTTCTTTCTGGGTACACCAGCCTATGCGGCTCCAGAAAGCCTTAAGGGGTCCCGCGTCGGCCCTCCCGCGGACCGGTATGCCCTAGGCATCATGATCTTCGAGATGCTGGTGGGCCATGCGCCCTTCCAAGCAGAGCACCCCCTGGCGGTCATGGACATGCATCGTTCCACGGAGCTTCCTGATTTGGGAGCCCTACGACCGGATGCGCCACGACGACTGGTACGCCTGGTGGAACGCCTCACCACGAAAAACCCGGAGGAGCGCCCGGAGGACCCAGAAGTCCTGACCATTCTCGACGAAATTTTGAAACAGATCGAGCGTTGAACCCAAGGTGGAAATTACCCTCTGCACCCGCGTCGCCCATAGGACTCCATCGCACCAGATGGCCTTGCCTAGATTTGTTTATTCCCAGGCGATGCTAAGTCCAAAGTGATTTCTGCCTGCCTCGGGCAATATCAGTTATACCTAATACCCGAGGTGCTGCCATGACCCTGCGCACGAACTTCCTCACGCTGCCGATTGCCGTTTTGTCCTTGCTCTCCATCGAGCCCCAGGCGGTCGCGGCTTCGGCCCAGGAGATCGCGAAAAAGCCTGTGGCGGCAATAAATCCGGTAGTCCTCCTCCGCGTCGCCGCCAAGCCGGTCAAGTCGGCGCACCCGCTACCGATTCCCTATGTGCCTGGCGCCTCGTCGAAATTCCGCATTCAGCTCAACGTGGCCCCGGGCGTGCCGGGACCCATCAACTTCTATGCGAAGGGACTACCCACCGGCGTCATTGCCAGCTTCGATCCCGCGACCGCGAAAGTGCCCCCAGGGGGCGGCGAGGTCTCCACCCTGGTCACGCTCAAAGGCGGAGCAGCCACCGCCATGCCCACCACCGCCACCTTCCACGCCGGCTTCACCCTCGAGCTCGCCTCGGTGATCAGCGTCATTCTCCAGCCAGTGAAGACCGTGGTTCTCGCCGCCCACGCGTCCCCCTTGCAGGCCCAGACTCCGCGGCTGCTACGTCCGGGAACCACGGTGACCCTCACCGGCAGTGGCTTCCACGCTGGAGCGCAGGTGAAGTTCGGGAATGCCGACGCGGTGGTCAACGCCGGCTCCATCAATCCCCAGGGGACCTCGCTGTCGGCGCTGGTGCCGACACTGGCCACCGCTGGGCAGGCGACGGTCCTGCAGGATGGCGCCACCTACACCGCGCCAGAGACTCTGCTGATCGACAACTGGCGCAATGCGAACGGCTACTCTTTCTGCAATACCAGCCAATTCCAAAGCATGGTCGGCGGCTGGACCTTCAACGACCTGACCGAGGTCTTCGGTTTCGACCAGACCCATAACAACATCCTGGGCTGGCGCCCTGAGGATCCGCTCGCCTGGATTTTCCTCGGGATCGCCAACTCCGCCCTGAACAGCGGCCAGTGCTTCGGCTTCACCGTCTCCAGCCTGAGGCTGCAGACCGGGCAGCGGCGCCTCGCCGACTTCCCATCCTGGAATGGAACTGACCCCAACGTGCCCGGCAGCACGCGGGACGTCTGGCATCTCAAGGGTCCGCAGATGTCGAACGGAACGAATGTCTCGGCCCCCCTCTCGCACTTCGTCCACCTGACGCACATCCAGCAGTTCAGCGCCGAGTTTCTG
>JANYBM010000103.1 GCA_025361125.1 Holophagaceae bacterium
GCGCCCTTTTTGTAGGCGCGCCAGATGGCCGTGGTGTTGCAGCCCATGGCGTTGGTGGAAAGATAGAAGACGGGAGCGTAGCCGCCCGTGGCAAGGCAGACGGCGTGCGCCAGGTGCGACTCGATTTCGCCCGTGACCATGTCGCGGGTGACGATACCCTTGGCCACGCCATCCACCAGGATCAGCTCCTGCATGTCGTGGCGGGTATGCATCTTCACTTTGCCCAGGCCGATCTGGCGCTCCAGGGCCTGATAAGCTCCCAGCAACAGTTGCTGGCCGGTCTGGCCCCGGGCATAGAAGGTGCGGGAAACTTGCGCTCCGCCGAAGGAGCGGTTATCCAGCAGGCCGCCGTATTCCCGGGCGAAAGGCACGCCCTGGGCAACGCATTGATCGATGATGTTCACGCTGACTTCCGCCAGGCGGTGTACGTTGGCTTCACGGGCGCGGAAATCGCCACCCTTCACCGTGTCGTAAAACAGGCGGAAGACACTGTCGCCATCGTTGTGGTAGTTCTTCGCGGCGTTGATACCGCCCTGGGCCGCGATGGAATGGGCGCGGCGCGGCGAATCCTGGTAGCAGAAGCAGTCCACTTCATACCCCAACTCGGCCATGGATGCTGCAGCGGAAGCTCCCGCCAGTCCGGAGCCCACCACGATGATCTTGTATTTGCGCTTGTTGGCGGGGTTGACCAACTTCATTTCGTTCCGGTATTTCTCCCACTTCTTGTCGAGCGGGCCGTCGGGGATGTTCGATTTCAGTTCCATGGCAGACCCTTAGCGGACGAAGCCGGTGAGAACGGCGATGGGGAAGGAGATGTTGCCGCCGATCACCACGATGGTCAGGAGCGTTGCGAGCCCTTGGCGCAGCCCGTTGAAGCGCGGATGGGAAAGGCCCAGAGACTGGAGCATGGACCAGATCCCATGATGGATATGGGTGGCAAAGGCCAGCATCGCGATGATGTAGAAAGCCGAAACCCAAGGCACCTGGAAGCCCGTCACGACATTGTGGAAAACTTTGCCGTGCTCGAAGCCGGGCAGGATGTTGCCGATGGTCAGGTGCATCAGATGGAAGACGATGAAGACCAGCACCACCACTCCGCTGACGCGCATCCACCGCGAGGAGATCGTAGACGCCGAGTACTGCTGGTTCTGGTAGCCGACGGGGCGGGCGGCCCAGTTCATCAGCGTGAGTCCCACCGCGGCCCAGATATGCAGGCCCACGGCGGTGAGCAGGACGGCCCGGGCGATCCAGATGCCGCTCCCGTGCAGGAGCGTGCGAAGGAACGTTCCGTACGTATCCAGCGCGTAAACACCATCGTGGGCGGGAAGGTAGAGCTGGAGATTGCCGATCATGTGGACCACCACAAAGCCGATCAGCATGATGCCGGTCACGGCCATCACGATCTTCTTCCCTACTGATGAGCCGAAAAACCCTGCTCCTGTTTGCATCTAGCCTCCCCACGAATCCGAATGCTCTCTGGGCTGAAAACCAATTTAAAGCAGGGTCACGAGTTCCTTGACCGCGGCGATGCTCTTGTCGAGATTGGCCTGTTCCTCGGGCAGCAGTTCGAGCTCGATGATCTGCTCCACGCCTTCCTTGCCGAGTTTTGCAAGCACACCGAGGAAGAGGTCCTTCGCGCCGTACTGGCCGTTCAGGTAGACCGCGCAGGGCAGCAGTTCCTTGCGGTCGTTGAGGATGGCATCCACCATCTCCACAGCGGCGGAAGACGGGGCATAGTACGCGCTGCCGGTCTTCAGGTAGTTCACGATCTCGATGCCGCCGTTGCGGGTGCGGGTGGCGATGGCGTCAATGGTGGCTTTGTCTAGGAAGCGATCCACGGGAATGCCGCTGATGGTGGCATAGCGCATGAGTGGCACCATGGTGTCGCCATGGCCGCCCAGCACGAAGGCTTGGACATTCTTCACAGAGACTTTGGCTGCATCAGCGATGAAATGGCGCATGCGGGCGCCATCGAGAACGCCGGCCATGCCGATGACACGATGGGTGGGAAATCCGGAAGCCGTAAGCGCGACGTGGCACATGGCGTCCAGCGGATTGGAGACGATGATCATGATCGCTTCGGGGCTGTACTTGGCGACCTGCTCGCAAACGGCTTTGACAATGCCCGCATTGGTTTTCAAAAGGTCATCGCGGCTCATGCCGGGCTTGCGGGGAATGCCAGCGGTGACAACCACCACATCTGAACCGGCAGTGGCCTCATAGCCATTGGTGCCGACGATGGTCATGTCGAAGCCTTCAACCGGCCCAGACTCCATCATGTCCAGCGCCTTGCCCTGGGGAATACCTTCGGCGATGTCCACCATCACGACATCCGCCAAACCTTTTTCAATGATGCGCTGGGCCGCCGTGGCACCCACGAAACCCGCACCCACTACAGTTACCTTGCGTCGCCCATTGCGATTCATGGCATCTCCCGATAAGTGAATGGCCCGGCCATTCAAAACGATCTAGGAGTACCACGCCTGGAAGTCTTCGGAAAATCTAAATCCTGAGCCTAGCCCACTCATGTACCTCATTTCTTTAGGGAATTAGGTGGTAGGCATGAATAAGGGGGGCGACATTGTGATCAAAATCATTCTTCAACCCCCGGCATGAGTCCTTGCGACAGTTCCCCCGGGTTGGTTAAAGTGAAGTTTCATCCTGCCGATCACAGAAACTCTGCGATTTCGTTCGGCTCTGTCTTTATTTATGGCTTTCCGGCCTCCATGCCTTTGTGGACCGGAGACGACCATTACAAGTGTTGGGGGAGGTTCAATGAACAACCTGGGTACCTGCATGACGGCCATGAAGCGTCTATATGACCTTTTGACGTTGACTCGGATTTTCAAGGGCGCGGGGCTGGCGATGCTCTCTCTTTTCATTGCCTCACCAGCCTTTGCGGGTGGCGAAGCCGAATTGAAGATCCCCGCCCTCCAGGGCAGTTTCATGGGGATGACAGGCCATAACCTGTTGTTGATCGGGCTCGTCATTTGCCTCCTTGGCATCGCCTTCGGATTGGTCCAGTACGCCCAAATCCGTGATCTACCCGTTCACAAGTCCATGCTTGAAATTTCCGAATTGATTTACGAGACCTGCAAGACCTACCTGGTCACCCAGATCAAGTTCATTGCCATGCTCTGGGCCTTCATCGCCGTCATCATGGTGTGGTACTTCAAGTTCATGGCCCACATGGACTGGGGTCATGTCATGGTGATCCTCTTCTTTTCCGTCATCGGCATCCTTGGTTCCGTGGCTGTCGCCTGGTTCGGCATCCGCATCAATACTTTCGCCAACTCTCGCACAGCCTTCGCCAGCCTGGGTGGCAAACCCTACCCCACCATGGAAATTCCGTTGAAGGCCGGCATGTCCATCGGCATGCTGCTCATCTCCGTTGAACTTTTCCTAATGCTCTCCATCCTGCTCTTCATTCCTGGTGACAGCGCCGGCCCCTGCTTCATCGGTTTCGCCATCGGCGAGTCCCTGGGCGCCGCAGCTCTCCGCATCGCCGGCGGCATCTTCACCAAGATCGCCGACATCGGTTCTGATTTGATGAAGATCGTATTCAAGATCAAGGAAGACGATGCCCGTAATCCTGGCGTCATCGCCGATTGCGTGGGCGACAACGCCGGCGATTCGGTCGGTCCCACCGCAGACGGCTTTGAAACCTATGGCGTCACCGGTGTCGCGCTCATCACCTTCATCCTGCTGGCGATCAATCCTACGACCGCCGGGACCCGCTATATGGATATCCAGGTGGCCCTGCTGGTCTGGATCTTCGTCATGAGAGTCGGCATGGTAGTCACCTCCGCGGCTTCCTACTTCCTGAACGGGATGTGGGCAAAGGCGAAGTACGGCGCCACTTTGAAGTTCAATTTCGAGACACCGCTGACCTCGCTCGTTTGGCTGACTTCCATCCTCTCCATTGTTGTCACCTACGTCCTTTCCAAGGCGCTTATCGGCAACCTCCCCGACGGCATCCTTTCCGGTGGCATGTGGTGGAAGCTCTCGACGATCATTACCTGTGGAACCCTAGCGGGCGCGCTGATCCCTGAACTGGTCAAAGCCTTTACATCTACCAATTCCGGCCATGTGCGGGAAGTGGTGACGGCTTCCAAGGAGGGTGGTGCCTCGCTGAACATCATCTCTGGCATCGTGGCGGGCTATTTCTCCGCTTATTGGATGGGCCTCACCATCGCTGCGCTCATGGGCGCCGCCTATTTTGTGTCCACGTTTGGTTTGGGCTCCTTCATGGCCGCTCCAGCCATCTTCTCCTTCGGCCTGGTGGCCTTCGGTTTCTTGGGCATGGGGCCGGTCACCATCGCAGTGGATTCCTATGGTCCGGTAACGGATAACGCCCAGTCTGTTTATGAGCTTTCCACCATCGAGGAAATCCCTGGCATCGAGCAGGAAATCCAGAAAGACTTCGGCTTCAAACCCGACTTCGAGAATGGAAAAATGTACCTGGAAGAGAACGACGGTGCTGGCAACACCTTCAAGGCCACCGCCAAGCCCGTGCTCATCGGCACGGCAGTAGTGGGCGCCACCACCCTGATCTTCTCCATCATCCAAGTGCTGTCCGCCAAATTCGGTTCTGTGCTGCCCATCCTTCCGGGCCAGATGGCAGTCCAGGAAGGCCTCTCCCTGCTTAATCCACTTTTCCTGCTTGGCCTCATCACCGGCGGCGCCATCATCTTCTGGTTCTCCGGCGCGGCCTGCCAAGCGGTTGCCACGGGCGCCTACCGGGCCGTTGAATTCATTAAGCAGAATATCAATCTGGACGAAGGCGCCACCAAGGCTTCGGTTGAGGACTCCAAGAAGGTCGTGGAGATCTGCACCAAATACGCCCAGAAGGGCATGTTCAACATCTTCCTGGCGGTGTTCTTCTCCACCCTGGCCTTTGCCTGCGCGAACCACTACTTCTTCATCGGCTACCTGATCTCCATCGCCGTATTCGGACTCTACCAGGCTATCTTCATGGCCAACGCCGGTGGCGCCTGGGACAACGCGAAGAAACTGGTGGAAACCGAGCTGAGGGCCAAGGGCACGCCTCTCCACGATGCCTGCATCGTGGGTGATACCGTGGGCGATCCGTTCAAGGACACCTCTTCAGTGGCCATGAATCCCGTCATCAAGTTCACGACCCTCTTCGGTCTATTGGCCGTGGAATTGGCCATTGAACTCAACCCGAACACCGCTCATATCGCGGCACTCGTCTTCTTCCTGATCTCTACAGTTTTCGTGTGGCGATCCTTCTACGGTATGCGCATCCCGACCGTGGAGATGTAGATTTAGCCTTTGGGGGTCCGTTCTCCCTCTGAAAATGCAAAGGGGCGCCTTAGGGCGCTCCTTTTTCGTATCATGAATGTATGCAATATCTTCTCCCAGGAGCTACCCGTGAACCTCATTTCCGCTTGGCGGATACCAGCATCGCTGGCCCTACTGACAGTTGCACTCTTGGCCAATAATACGAAGGACCCGAAACCACCCATCGCGGCTAAAAAAGCCCATGTGGAAACACGCCATGGCAAAGCCGTCACCGACGAATACTACTGGTTGCGGGAGAAGACCAATCCCGAGGTGGTGAAATACCTGGAGGCGGAAAACGCTTTCATGGAATCCCAGACAAAGGACCTTAAGCCTTTTTCAGAGGCCCTCTACAAGGAAATGCTCAGTCGCATCAAGCAGACGGACCTGAGCGTACCGGTGCGTCGTGGTGAGTGGTTCTATTACTCACGGACAGTTGAAGGGCAGCAATACCCGATCCAATGTCGCAAGCATGGCTCCGCGGTCGGCATCGACTTGGACGCCAAGGAAGAAATCCTGCTGGATCAAAATGAGTTGGCCCAGGGAAAAAAATATCTCGGCCTGGGTTCCTTCGAGGTCAGCGACGATGGCAAGAAACTCCTGTTCACCACCGACGACACTGGTTTCCGACAATACAAGCTGTTCATCAAGGACTTGGAGACTGGCGCCTGCACGTCCGCGCTGGCAGAACGGGTGACCTCCACCGAATGGGCCTTGGACAACACCACGGTTTTCTTTGTCACCGAGGATGCCGTCACCAAGCGTTCGGATACCCTCTGGCGCATGGATCCCGGTGCAACTCCTGAAAAGGTATATGTAGAGAAGGATGAGCTGTACCGCATGGGCGTGGGCCGAACTAAGGACAAGAAGTTCGTCATCCTCCACATCGGAGCCACGGATTCTACGGAGATGCGGTATCTGGACGCGTCCAACCCCAAGGACGAACTCAAAGTTTTTCTGCCTCGCGAAAAGGACCACAAGTACGGCCTTGATCATCGTGAGGGGCTCTTCTACATCCGCACCAACAAGGGTGCCAAAAACTACCGCATGGTGACCACACCGGATTCAGACATCTCTCCCAAAGCCTGGAAGGAGTTCATTCCGCACGACCCTGGGGCATTGTTGGAGGGGGTGGAACTGTTCAAGGATTTCATCGTCGCCATCACCAAGGCAGAGGGCCTGAACCGTTTTCGCGTACTGGATTTCGCCAAGGGGCAGTGGCATGCTTTCGCTTTCCCCGAGCCGGTCTATGCGGCCTTCGATGGTGCCAACCCTGAATTCGACAGCCACATGTTTCGCTTCGGCTATCAGTCGCCGATCACACCTAACAGCGTTTTCGAGTACGACATGGTTACCGGAAGAAGAAAGCTCCTGAAACAAACGGAAGTTTTGGGCGGTTTTGATTCCTCCAAATACGAATGCAAGCGGCTTTGGGCCGAAGCCCGGGATGGCGTGAAAGTTCCCCTTTCGGCGGTGTTCCGCAAGGGCACCAAGCTCGACGGCATGAACCCCCTCTGGCTCTACGCCTACGGCTCCTATGGCTTTGGCAGCAGTGCGACCTTTTCGGGCAACAACCTCAGCCTGCTGGACCGGGGCGTGGTCTTCGTCATCGCCCACATCCGGGGCGGCAACGAAATGGGCGAAGCGTGGCATGACGACGGCATGTTGATGAAGAAGAAGAATACCTTCACGGATTTCATCGATAGCGCCGATTGGCTCATTGCGAACAAATGGACCGCCAAGGATCGCCTGGTCATCGAGGGTGGCAGCGCCGGGGGCTTGCTCATGGGTGCCGTCACCAATATGCGGCCAGACCTCTTCAAGGCCGTGCATGCGGCGGTGCCCTTTGTGGATGTAATGAACACCATGATGGATGCCACGCTTCCACTTACGGTGGGCGAGTATCTGGAATGGGGCAATCCCAACGAGAAGGCTGCCTATGCTTACATGAAGTCCTACAGTCCCTACGACAACATCGAAAAGAAAGCCTATCCGGCGATGCTTGTCACCACGAGCTTCAACGATAGCCAAGTGATGTATTGGGAACCCGCAAAATATGTAGCGAAGTTGCGTGCCACCAAGACCAATTCCAACCCTTTGCTGCTCAAATGCAAAATGGATCCCGCGGGCCATGGGGGTGCCTCGGGCCGCTACGATGCGCTCAAGGACAAGGCTTTCGAAATGGCCTGGATGCTCAATCAAGTTGGCATCCGAAAGTAGGGCGGTCCGAGGGCGCAAGTCTTTCTGACCCGCCTGACTACCCCCCGATCGCACAGTCCACTGGACTGTGCTCCCGCTCCCGCTGCGCCTTCGGCTTGCGATCGCGGAGGGGGCCCCTGACTACCCCCCGATTGCACAGTCCACTGGACTGTGCTCCCGCTCCCGCTGCGCCTTCGGCTTGCGATCGCGGAGGGGGCCCCGTGGCCATGGTGGTGCCTTGGGCCGCTACGATGCGCTCGAGGACAAGGCTTTCGAAATGGCCTGGATGCTGGGGCAGGTTGGGATCAAGAAGCAGTAATCCCATTTACCCTTGCCCTCTTTCGCATAGTGCTTTTCCATCCTTCATTTGCCACCATGGACCATGACTCCGCGACCCCACCCGACCTTCGCCACGCTCACCAGTGGGGTGAAACTGCACTACCGAATTCAGGGAGATTCGTCAAAACCTTGGCTGGTGCTGCTGAATGGACTGCTCAGCGATACCACCATGTGGGCCGGTGTGCTGCCAGGGTTATCTGGGCATTTTCGAATCCTGACCTTTGATTCGCGGGGACAGGGGCGTTCAGATGCGCCTGATACAGGTCCCTATCCCACAGCTTTGCTGGCCGCGGAAGCCCGTGAACTGATGCAGGTTTTGGCTATTGAAAAGCCATGGCTGGTGGGCCTTTCCAATGGTTCCGCCATGAGTCTGGAACTGCTGGCTGACCACTCGGACGCGTATCAAGGGGGGGTACTCACCAGTTCTGTGGCGCGCACTGATTTCGCCATGGGTCTGAAAGCGGAGCATTGGGCCCATTGCCTGGAAGTGGGCGGCCCCCTATTGCAATTCGATGCGGTAGCGCCTTTTCTGTGGGGCGATCGGTTCCTCGAAGCCCGGTACGGCGTGTTACGGGCCTATCACCAGGTTGTGACGGGGCATGGTCCCATCCATGGCTCCCTTCATCAGATCCGAGGGGTCATGGGCTGGGATATTCGGGCTCGGCTGGGAAGGATTACGGCGCCTATCCTGTTCCTTTGCGGGGCTGAAGACCTGTTGACTCCACCCTGGCGCTGCCTGGAAACCGCTCAGCTCGTTCCTGAGTCCCACTTTGAATTGGTACCGGGCATTGGTCATTCCTTCCCTGTGGAGGACCCAAAAGCATTCGTCAAGCAGGTGTTGGGCTTTGTCGGGTCAACGCCCAAACCGTTCAGTTGATACCACCAGGAAGTAACACCAAGGGCATGAATGAAAGCTTTCGTGACTGTTCGGGCCTCTTCGAGTCGCTTCGAGGCTTCTTCCCACCCTTGTAAACGGCATTCGGACTAGCTCAGTCAACCGAATAGGCCTAAACTGGGTCATTCAAGCATCCAACATCTTTGAAGTCCTCACCTGTTCATCAACGGGGTTTCCGTGCCTAAAGAAACCGCTAGCGCCGTCTCCTTGAGCCTGTCCGAGCTCAAGCAGCAGCCCATTGGCCGCTTGGCGGAGCTGGCCAAAGAACTTGGCATCGAGAATCCCCTAGGCATGCGTAGGCAGGAGCTGATGTTCCGGGTGTTGGAATCCCAAGCCAGCCGGGAAGGTAATTTCTTTGCGGAGGGGGTGCTGGAAGTCCTGCCTGAAGGTTTTGGCTTCCTTCGAGCCCCGGAGCAGAATTATTTGGCGGGGCCTGAAGATATCTACGTTTCGCCGTCGCAAATCCGCAAGTTCAATTTGCATACGGGCGACACCCTGAGTGGCATGATCCGGCCACCCAAGGCCGAAGAAAAATTTTTCGCGCTACTGCGGGTGGACGCGGTGAATTTCGATCCGCCTGGCGTTGCCAAGGAACGCGCTCACTTCGACAACCTGGTGCCGCTCTATCCCACGTCTTTGCTAAAGATGGAACGGGATGCCGCCGAACTCAGCACTCGCGTCATGGACCTGATGACGCCCCTGGGGAAGGGTCAGCGCGCCCTCATCGTGGCACCACCGCGCACTGGAAAAACCGTGCTGTTGCAGAACATCGCGAACTCCATCACCGCGAACCACCCTGAGGTTTTTCTGATTGTGCTCCTCATTGATGAGCGCCCCGAGGAAGTCACGGACATGGAGCGCAACGTGAAGGGCGAGGTCATCTCCTCCACCTTCGACGAACCAGCCACACGCCACGTCCAGGTGGCGGAAATGGTCATCGAAAAGGCCAAGCGGTTAGTGGAACACAAGAAGGATGTGGTCATCCTGCTGGATTCCATCACCCGACTTGCTCGCGCCTACAACACCGTGGTGCCGCCTTCAGGCAAAGTACTCAGCGGCGGCGTGGACAGCAACGCGTTGCAAAGGCTGAAACGCTTTTTCGGCGCCGCGCGCAACATCGAAGAGGGCGGCAGCCTCACCATCGTCGCCACGGCGCTGATCGAAACCGGCTCGCGCATGGATGATGTGATCTTCGAGGAATTCAAGGGCACCGGCAATAGCGAGATCGTGCTGGACCGCAAACTCAGCGACAAGCGCATCTTCCCCAGCATGGACATCCAGAAAAGCGGCACCCGCAAGGAAGATCTGATCATCGAAGCACCCAAGCTCGCCAAGATCTGGGTGCTGCGCAAGATCCTAAGCGGCAGCGGCCCCGTGGAAAGCATGGAATTGCTGCTGGACCGCCTCAGCAAAACCAAAAGCAACGATGAGTTCCTGGCGAATCTACAGGAACCGGTTCCGAGGAGATGATTACATTCATCTATCAGCTGCTGGCTGCTGATCGCGGTTTAGATGATCTCCAGATGAATCCATCCAGCAGATAGTGCGCGGCCTGGGGTAGGGCTAGGAGCGGAACGATGAACGCCTGAACGTGGCCATTCAGGTTCCAGCCTGCTCCAAAAAGAGTGGAATGGTCATGCCAGATTCCCAAGTCCCAGAGCCATTCCTCACCGTAGGCGAGGGTGATCAATAGCGTCGCGAAAACCAACGGCCCGGCTTGGATCAAGGCATGTGCAGGGCCTGTTTTGGCGGGTTCAACTTTGCTCTGGCGCCACACCAGGATCATATAAGGAATGCCGTGTGGAAGCACATTGAGCAGGGTGAATGCCCAGTCATTATTGAAAGCGACGATACCCAAATACCAGGTCAGCGCGGTCGTGACGACGATGAGTGACTTGCCGATGGGGAAGGCGCCTTCCTTCATCCAGCGCAGCGCCTGACGAAGGCAGAAAGCAGCCAATAGCACGAGGTAGATCGGTAGCGTGAGGCTCGATATAGAGGCCGCCATCGGACCCGCAAAATCCCCGTTCATGAACCAGGCAAAGGTTCGTGGCAGATGACCGTGCCACCAAAGCAGGGGCCAGATGGTTGAAGCATAGATCGTAGCGCGATCCAGGTAGCAATCCAGGGTGGAAAGCCTGCGTTCTTTACGCTGGTAAAGGGCTACCCATCCTGCTTGTTGGCGGATGAAGTGAAAAACGGCCAGGTATGCCAGCACACGCCAGAAGAGCAGCCCCGAGTGATGATGCAACCACACTCCCAGCACCCAAGCGGCCATGGGAATCAACGTGTAACGAATGGGATGGGATCTGAGCTCCTTTGGGTCAAAATAGGTGCGCAACCAGGTGGCGTGGACATGGGCCACATCAACCCCCACCACCACTGCGAGCCAGGCCCAAAGAGGCAGCGGCGCCTGGAGGAGCCCCAGTTTCCATCCCAGAGTTGTCAGCAGCACCGCCAGCAGGGAGGACCCGCCGAAGGCCGCGAGGTCGAGGTTGCGGGAGAAGAGCCAGGGTTGGGCCGGGCGCAGTTGCGACACGCTTCACCGCCAACTGGGCGAGACAATTCCAAAGGCCTCCAGAATTTCTTCGGCGGCACGCAGACCGTGATCTTGAGCTTCCTCAAACAAGGCAAGGCCACTCAAGTCCGTGTGCGCGAAATGGATACCCTGATGAGGTTCCTTGGCTCGCCGCAGGGCTTCGCTGAAAAGAAAATTGGGCCGGGGCTGAACCATGGCGTGTCCCCAGCGCACAATATCCACTCGCGCGACATAGCGATCCAGATCCGGGTGGGCTTTTCGAAGATCATCCAGTACGAGATTGACGCAAGTTTGCCAGTCCATATCCTGCAATTGCTTGCGCTCCGCACGGTCATCCAATCCGGTGAATGGGTAGTAGTAGGTCCAGACCGTGGGGCCATGATCGCGGTAGCTCTGATGCGTGGCGACTACGTAACCCAGACCCGAGCTGTCTCTCAATACGTTGTCCCAGGCCAGGGGCATGCCCGCTTCCTTAGGCCGATCCCGAAGCGAGATATTGGCCACCAACCAGGGCGCCACATGGAAGGCGGTCACGCCTTCCGGGCGCTCGGTCCAAAGCGTTGGAATCACATGTTGGGCGAGATGCTGAGGCCCTGCGAATATCACGCGCTTGGCCTTCCACCCAAAAGCGGTGGAGCTCTTAGAATCAAAGCCGCTGACCTGGATGGAATCAGGCGAAACCCGAAGGATTTGGCTTACGGCGATACCGGTGCGAATGCGGTCCTGACATATCTTTTTAAGATGGTTGACCATTGCGCCATTGCCCTCAGGCCAGGCGATGATGGGCCTGCTTTCCTCGCCGGGATTGAGTTTGCGGGCGGCGAAATAAAAGATTCCAGCCCAGGCGGAAGTACTTTCCAGTCTTGTGCCGTAATCATCCCGACAGGCATAGTCCAGCAGCCAAAGCAATCGCTCGGATGTAAAGCCTTTCTTATCCAGCCACTGTTTGAAGCTTTGACGATCGAGAGCTTGCAGTTCGGGCGCGTCGCTGCATTTTGATCGTGGGATGGTGAAGGCCCGACGCCCTTGAGGGTCGCGCCAGGTCACCCAGACATCCACTTCGGCGAAGAAGCGTTTGTACTGGAGGTCGTCTTCTTTTGACATCCCAGCACGCAGGTAGAGCCCTTCCCACCATTGCCCCGCCGCAAAAATACGCTCCTCGGGAGCTCTTACCATTGCTTGTTCTGCAAAGACCGGATCGCCCTGGGCTGTAAAGGACTCCACGGCGCCAAGTTCTTGGAGAATGCGTACCAGGGCACGGTTGTCGCGGTTGGGGGCTGGCACGTAATGAGCGCCCCAGGGGTAGGGACTGATGCCATTGCCCCCAGCGCGCGAGGTTCCCCCGACCTGGGGCTCTAGTTCGAGAAGCAGGTATTTTTTGAAGTTTTGTCCCTCGAATCGCCAGGCAGCACTTAGTCCCGCCACCCCACCGCCCACGATGATGACATCCATCTCCTCATAGGTCGCCGGAGATGGCAGTTGCACATCACGGACCCTGTGGCCCAACTCCAAGGAAGGACCAAGAAATTCTCCCCCGTAGTGCTTACGGCGCTTGAAACGGTCGCAGCCAATTCCAACGACTCCAAGAGCTGCGGCCCCGGCTGTGAAGGTGCGCCGCCGCATCAGGACCAGCGTTTCCATTCGGCTGCGTAGAGATGCACCAGCACTTGATTGTCCAGGCGATTAATCTCTGTGGGAAGCCGATCCATGTCGCGGGGGAAGGCGAACATGGCCACCAGGGTTCCATCTGTGAGGTAGCGTAAGTTGGGCAAGGTGGTTTTCGGCAGGTCAAACGGCGCGGGTGAGGCCAGCACAAAGCCCCAAACACCAAATGAAGGAACTGATAAGTTATAGGGCCGAGTCTGGAAGCCAGCGGCTTCCACTGTGGCGTTGATGCACCAGAAAGATTTTCGGGCCATCAAGGGAGACGTGCTTTGAATGGCGGTGATCCCGTCCGGCGCCAGGGCCTTGCGGAGCAGTTTGTAAAAGCGCGTGGTGTAAAGTTTGCCAACGCTGTAGGTGTGGGGATCAGGGAAATCAATGAAGGCCAGATCATAGAGGGCCTGGGGCTCATGCGGGCGCTGCTCGTTGAGCCAGACCATGGCATCCTGATTGATCACCTCCACGCGGCGATCCAGAAGCGCGCCCTTGTTCAATTCCCGCAGCAAGGGCATCTTAGCGGCCAGGGTAGTCATGGCGGGATCAAGATCCACCAATGTAATCTTTTCAACGTCTTGATGTTTAAGTATTTCCCGAACCGCAAGGCCGTCTCCCCCGCCACAGACAAGAATGCGTTTGGCCCCAGGCTTGAGTGAAAACGCGGGATGGACCAGGGCCTCGTGATAACGGTATTCATCGGCGCTGGAAAACTGCAATCCCCCATTCAAGAAGAGCTGAAAGCTACCGCGACCGTGGGTGATGACCACCCGCTGGTAGTCCGTGTCCTTGGCGTAGACAATTTCATCCGCGTAGATTTCTTCTTCCACCATCAGTGTGAATCGTTGGGCGAAGACAAGGCCGGTTCCCAGCAGCAGGATCACTACCACACATCGAATGCGAAGCATCCTGCGATTGCCAAGAAGCGGTTTCAAGAGATGGGTGGACCAGAGTCCCACCAATCCATTCAGCAGTCCAAAAACCAGGCAGGTCCGCACGAGGCCGAGCTTGGGCATCAGCAAAACGGGGAACAGGATGCTGGCGGCCAGGGCGCCGATGTAATCCAGGGTGAGCACTTGGGCGATGAGATCCTTGAAAGCCACTTGGGGTTTCAGGATTCGCATCAGTAGCGGGATTTCCAGGCCGACGAGGGTGCCAATGGCAGCCACCAATCCATAGAGCAGGGGTCTGAATGCGTGGGTGTGGGCAAAGGCTTGGAATAGAATGGGCGCAGAAAATCCACCGACCAGAGCTACGGCCAATTCCAAATCCACGAAGCGCTGCGCCAGGCCTTTGTGGAGGTGGCTGGACAAATAGGAACCGAGCCCCATGGCGCTTAAATAGACGCCGATGACCGTAGAGAATTGCATGACAGAATCACCCAGCAGATAACTCGCCAGGGTGCCCGCTACCAACTCATAAATCAGGCCGCAACTTGCGATGACGAAGACAGTAAGAAAGAGCAGGGGGACTCTCAGCACAGGGCTGGATGATGCCGCCGCATTTCTCTGATGTTCATTATTCGTTGCCCCTGCCGTGGCCCTGCCATCAGCCATGAATGGCCGCCGCAATAATGATGGAGATGCCCAGGATCAGGCTCCCCAGCACGATGCCCAAGGCAACGTTTTGGTCCTCTTCCATTTCTTTGCGCATAGAAAAGGGCAGGACTTTGACCAGCACAAGCCAAACGAAGCCCATGATGAGCAGCCCCATCAGCGCGAAGATGCCGGCAGTCTTGAGGTGGGTCAAGAGATCGTAGGGTTCCATCACTTGCCTCCGTGAAATCCGTTGTTGTGCAAAAAGGTTCGATAAGCACCCGGCGTCTGGCGAACATCTGGTGGAAGCACAATCCGTTTGTGTGCCCCAAAAATCTCGGTGCCAAAAAAGCCATTGGCTGTCACGAGGCCAAACCCGCCCACCAATGCCAACGCATAAAGGCTACGCATCAATCGTCTCCTGAAGAAGAATCATCTGAAGAAGAACCTGTATTGCTGTACATGCTTTCCGCCCAGCGGCGTCCCTCAAAGGCCATGACGCGCAAGAGCATCAGCAAAGGAAACAGGATGATGGCGAAGAAGGCCAGTACCACATAGAGCCACCGCACCACGCCGGATCTGATCTCCAGGCTGAAGCCTTGGACGGGGGGGCGTGATCCTTCCCAAACGGGCGCCACGCGAAGCATGTAGGCACCAGGTTTCAACCCGCTTAAAAAAACCGTTTCGGTCCGGCCACCCTCGGACCAGGATTCGCCACCATCTGTACCGTGGTAGTAACTGGACGTCAGCTCAAACAATTCAGCTTCACCGGTTTGCTCGCTTACCAGCGCGCCCTCCACGCCGATCCACGCATTTTCAACGGGGGCCACAAGCTTCACTTCCAGATTCTGGCCACCCTTACCGATTTCAATGGGGCCTGAAAAGAACACCGGTTCCACAGGTTCTGAGGTGGTGGCACCGCCAGGCGAAGTTGGTGCTTCAGACAACGTGGCAGCCAGGGCTGGAATCCGGTCCGCCAAGTTATAGGTCTCATTGAAAAGTTTCCGGTTGCGGTGGGAAATGGAAATCACCATCACGAGCACCACAAGCGCACCCAAGGCCATCACCATCCATAGGGTCATCTGCTGCAGCCGCGGCTTCAAGGGATTGGGCATGTGCGGAGCGATACCCTTTGGCACAGGCGCGTTTCCCTGAAGACTAAAAGCATGCCAGATCTCGCTGGGCTCGATGTAGGTGCTTAGGCTCCAGTTGATTTCTTCGCCACCGCCTTTGTGCTTTTGGGTTTCCGAGGCGAGGCTGAAAGGTGGACTGATGAACTCAGAGACGTGGGCCATTTCGCCCTGTTCGACCTTCCAGTAAAATTCACCGTAAACGCCATCCACACGGGCATCAACATCCTGATAGCGGCGGTAGCTCTGGCCTTTCAGGATGACAAAGGATGGATTTGCATGCGGGGCCACATCACCCGCGCTTACAGAGTCAACCAGACTCCAGTGGCCATCGCTTTCGGTGAGCCAATGAAAGCCGTGTTTCCGGTCTAACAGCAGATATTCGCCCCATGGATACGTTTCGCCTTCAACCTTACAGGAACGGCGCAAGTAGCCGATGCAAGTATAGGGAATGCCGCGGATGACTCCATCCGTGCCCAGAGGGATGAACATCCGCGCATCCGGCTGCGTCAGCGATTTCAGGAAGGCTAGCTTGCCACCGGAGGCATCCAACAGTGAACCGCAGTAAGGACAGCCCACTCGCTGGGCCTGATCGGGGCTATGCAATTTCAGGGCGCCGCCACAGTGGGGGCATTGCAGATTCTTGGCCTGGAGCCGGGGACCCGCATTAGGATCGCTACTACCCTGGCGGATCGCCATATCATCGAGGCTCACTTCGCGACCCACGTAAAGCGTTGGAACAGCATCACCCGCGCCGTAATCCAGCGTTGCAAAGGCACCATGGGCACCCTGAAGATCCGCGAAACGGTAGGTAGCGCCCGGTGCGACTTGCCAGGGAATCTCGCCTTCGGCCGTAGCGAAAGTGGCAAAACTGGCCTCACCCACGACCCAGTGAATCGCCCCAAAATTAAGCCCTGCGCCGACTTGTAGCTGCTCGAAGGCTGGAATCCGGCTCGTCGCTTTTTCTTCAAAGGTCAACAGGAACTTACCCTGAGCTTCCGCCAGCCAGCCCCAACGCCCATCATCCAACGCCATGTACCACTCATCCCAGACGCCCCCGAGTGGATGCGACATCTGCACTCGGCCCGCCAATGCGAAAGCCCGACCTGCATAACGACCTTCCACGCCCACCTTCAAGGGTGAACCCGTGTCCACCAGAGCGGCCATCTTACCGATGAGTTCGGGATCGCGATCTGTGCGCGCTGAAAGCGAACCACAGGACGAGCACACAGACACCATGGTTCCGGGTCGGAAGCTCAGGGGTGCGCCACAGGTTGGGCAGGAGGTTGGGTTGGCCATGGGTTTGGAAGTCGAATTTCAGTCTACAGGGAGTCTGGACAGGATACGCCATAGGCCTTCATGAAAAATTTCCGGAGCCGTGAGAAGACTCAATACCAGATATCCCTCCTTGGGCAAATCGAAGAAGGAACCTGGATGCACCAGTGTTGCTGTTTCTTCCAAAAGTCGCAGAGCGCAGGCCAGATCATCAGCGTCATTTACTACTGGACGCCGCAAAATCACAGACCAGCCACCTTCCACGGGCAGTCGCGAAAGATGAGGGTGTCCCATCAGCAACCTATCCAAAGCCATTAAATTTTCAAGTGCCCTATCTACGACCTTTCCCCGGCGAGAGGGTGCTGCCAAAAGCGCAGCCGCTGTCACGGCCTGAGCCGATGCCGAAACGGAAAGATACTGGTCCGCGAGAAAGGTCAGGGGTTCAAGGTAGACCTTTGCTTTTCCCCACAGCACGATCCAGCCAAGTTTGACCTGGGGCAGAAGGGCAACTTTACTGAGGCCCGATAGCACGAAGACAGGGCAGGGTGCTTCTCGATCCAGCAAAGCTGTCGCCACGGAATCGGAATTGGGCTCTAGGGCGAAATCCGCAAAAACTTCGTCCACCAGCAGGGCAAGATCCCGCTTGGCACAAAGCGTGGTCAGGTCGCGCCACTCGCCCTTTGAAAGAAATTGTCCGGAAGGGTTATTGGGGTTTACCACCACGATGGCCCTCGTTCTTGGGCCACAGGCGGATTCCAGTGCGGGAATGTCCAGGCACCAGCGCTCATGAAAATAGGCAGAAACATTGATGGCTTCGATACCTTCCAGACTGGCCAGGTGCTCGAAGAGCGGATAGCTGGGGCTGGGAACCAGTACCTGGTCTCCGGGATCGCACAACAGCTTGAATAACCACGAATAAGCCTCACTGGTGGAAGCCGTGAGGAGGATATCTTCTGGAAGAACACCGCAGTCATGATGCGCGGCGATAGCCGCCCGAGCGGCAAGGCTGCCACATGGATCGGCCTGGTAGTGAAGCACTTCTTCGGAGGCCAGGAACGGTCTCCAGGCAGTGTCGCCAAAATCAATGCCGCATTTCGTAGGATTGGATACCGTGAGATCCAAGAAATCCCCCCTGCCACGGCGAGCCTCCACCAGCTTCGAAAAAACAGTGGGAAGCAAAGACTCAGGAAGGCGATTGGAAATGCGCATCGAGGCAGGATAGCCTGGCGCAGGAATCAAATACCAAGATGAAAGTCCATGGTCAAGGCGTCCCGCACTCAGCTTGACTGTGGACTCTCGACTCACAGCCCATTGCCCATACGGGAGCATAATGAAGCTCCATTTGCGGAGGCTGCCATGGCCAAAGGTTTGAACGTCGCGGTATTGCTGGCGGGTTGTGGCCATTTGGATGGTGCAGAGATCCGTGAATCGGTGCTCACGCTACTGGCCCTGGATCAACACGGTGCAAATGTTCAGTGCGTCGCGCTGGATAAGGATCAGCATCATGTGGTGAATCACCTGACAGGCCAAGCTGTGGAAGGCCAGCGACGTAATATTATGGAAGAAGCTGGGCGCATCGCCCGCGGCAATATTTTGCCTTTGTCCGAAGCCGATCCCAAGGCCTTTGACGCGCTTCTCATGCCTGGCGGTTATGGGGTTGCAAAAAATCACTGTGGTTTCGCCTTCAATGGAGTCGGCGCCGATGTGCAGCCTGAAATATTTCAATTCGTGAAAGGATTTTTTGATCAGAAAAAACCTATCGGAGCCATTTGCATCGCGCCAGCCTTGATCGCGCTAATTCTTAAAAACACGGGACAAAGTGCTGCGCTCACCATCGGGAATGATAAGGGCACCGCCGCGGCGCTCAAGGCTCTCGGAGCCAATCCCCAGGACCGTGATACGGTCCGAGAAGTCGTTGTGGACGAAGCTTTGAAGCTGGTCACTACTCCGGCCTACATGTTCGATGATGCAAGGCTCTCCGATGTGTTCGTGGGCATCGAACGTGCTGTGGCCGAAGTGCTCAAACGTGCCTGATGCTCACGACTCGCGCCCTGGCTCGAGTAGGATTTTCTCAAGTACTATTCGTAGATCTTTGTATTGGTAGGGTTTCTTTAGAAAAAATATTGGAGCTTCTTCTGTGAATGGAGGCATCGCTTCATTTTGGTTATAGCCGCTGGATAAAATGACCTTGGCTAGAGGATTCAACTTATAGATGGATTGAAAGGCGGCTTTGCCATCCATGCGCGGCATGGTCAGATCCAGCAGCACCAGGAGGATGTCCTTTCCTCGCGCTTTGTAACATTCCACGGCTTCAATTCCGTCCGCGGCCTCGAGTACCTTGAATCCAAGCGACTCGAACATCGCCCCGGCCGTGGCACGAATGGTGGGCTCATCATCCACGACGAGGACCGTGCCAGTAGGGAGTCTCCGTCGCTCCGGGGCCTTGGGGAAGTGCGGTAATGTCTCAGTCGTCTTATGAGCTGGGAAGTAAATGCGGAAAGTAGTGCCCCTTCCGATTTCCGAATAGAAATTGACGCCCGCATGGTGACTTCGCAGGATGCCCAGCATCGCCGACAGGCCAAGGCCACGTCCGGAAATTTTGGTGGTGAAGAAGGGGTCAAAGATTCTCGACATGGTTTCTGGGTTCATACCGTTGCCCGTATCCGAGACTTCGAAGATGACATACGGGCCAGGGTTAACGGCCTGTCTAGGGAGGTGACTGGCGATGAATGATTCATCCAACAGGACTCCCCGAGCCGCGATGGAGATGCTGCCCTCCGTGTCCCCGATGGCTTCAGAAGCATTGATGACCAGGTTCATCACAATCTGCTGGATCTGGGTGGGGTCGCCCTCCAGGGCGGGCAGGGTTTCTGGAATCTCGCTGTGCAGCACCACCTTCTTTGAAATGGAAACCGCGAGCAGATGCGTCATTTCCTCAACGACCTGGCGCAGATCCACGGCCTGAATCAGGAATTTACCCTTGCCGCTGTAGGTGAGCATCTGGCGGGTGAGATCCGCCGCGCGCAGCACCGTCCTTTCTATGTTTCCTAGATACGGCAAGATGGGTGAACCCTCGGGCAGGTTCTTCTGAGCCAGATTCAAATTGCCAAGAATGGCTGTGAGCAGATTGTTGAAATCGTGGGCAACACCCCCAGCCAGGAGTCCCAGGCTCTCCAATTTCTGCGCTTGGAGCAAAGCTGCCTCCGCGCGGGTCTGTTCGGTCACGTCCCTGGCCACCACGCATAGCAGATCCTGGTCAATCTCCCGCAAGTGGCTGGCGCTCACTTCGACCTCACGAATTCGCCCATCCTTGTGACGATAGCGACGGTGCCCTACGCTGTAGTGCTGCTCAGACACGACTCGGGCGACGTTCCGGTCCACGGATTCCCGGTCAGCTCCAACCAGATCATACAAAGACAGCGTTTTTAAATCCTCATCGCTGTAGCCAAGCGTCTGTTGAAAGGCATCATTTGCCTCCAGCACCCGTTTGGTGATCACGTCGAAAAGGAAGATCATTTCCCCGGCTTGTTCCACCACGGCCCGGTAGCGCGCCTCACTCTTCCGGATTTGGTCTTCGGCGAGTTTGCGTTCGGTGATGTCCTGACAGATGCCCAGCAGTGTGGAAGACCGCCCTTCCTGATCTTTCTGAAGTTCAGCATGGAGATAGACCCAAACCAGTGAACCGTCTGGCTTGAGGATGCGGTGCTCGAGTTCGTTGCTTCCAAGGCCAGCACGAATTTCTCGTTCTGCTGCTTGCACCGAATCCCGGTCGTCTGGATGCACCAGCCCAAGATAGGCTTCAAAGGTGGGGAGAAATGTAGCCGGGTCCTGACCGCAAATATGGAACGTTTCTTCGGACCACTGGATGGAATTATCTTGAAGGTCCAACTCCCAGCTTCCGATATGGGCGATGCGTTGAGCCTCTCGAAGTTGGGAATCTCGCTGCAGCAATGCCGCTTCAACCCCTAACCTGCGAGTGCTGTCGGTGAAGTTTGGAGGGGGAGGGTCTTGCCCCTCCGGGGGCGAAGCCTGCGCTGCGTTTTCCTCTGGGCCGAGACCAGAACCTTCCATGGCTACCTTTCTGCTTTTCGAATCTTGTTGGGTTGGTGGATTATAGGGTGGATTCATCCATGACGGTGCCTGCATGGGCCCGCGTCATTCGGCGCAAGGCCGGGTGCCGCATATTCGTGGAGGCCAGGAGTCTGGCCGCGGGCTCCAACACCTTGATCCAAGGGGCCGCGTGCCCCAGCACCACCTGCGATTCCGGCATGTGCAAGGTTTGATCAAGCACCTGAAGAATCCGTAAGGCGATGGCTTCCTGCTCCCTCCATAGGGACAACTCGAGGGCTTCAAGTTGGGCTGGATGAAAGGGCGCATGGAAAAGAGCTAAAAGGCCGCTTTCGTGCAGTCGCGGGTTTTGCAGGAAGGCCTGGAGCACCCCTGGATCCGGGACTTTCCAGATGAGATGCCACAGTTGTTTTGGCGCCAAAAGGGCCAGCGCGCGACGTTCGCCGATGGTGAGAGCGGGCCAGAGATTTTGAAGTCGTTCCGTGGCGAAGGCCCGGGCTTGGGGATGAGCTGAAGGATCCATTGCCACCGCCGCCAAGGCTCGCCACGGTAAGCGCGGCAGCAACTGAGCCCGCAAATGGGAAGGGGCTTTAGGATGCTGGGCGACCCAGCGTAAAAGTAGGGGGCGTTTTTGGAGATCCTCCAAATCAGCGGCGGCCTCTAGCCAGCCTCTCGGCGGTGCGGGGTTGCGAAGCAGCCGCAGGAATTTGGGCCATTCGATGTCGGGGGGAAGGGGCCAGCTCACGGAATCCATTCTGCGCTGGCACACTGTTGTCATGGCGCATGAGTTCAGCATTCTGGGTCGGGGGCGCGCGGGGCGTGCCCTGGCAGCAGCCTGGAGCGACTCGGTAGCATTATTACCCAGCGATGCGGCTCCAGCAGGCTTCGTGCTGCTGGCGGTACCTGATGCTGCCATTCCGGCTCAGGCAGCACGTTTCCCCGGGCGCTGTGCCCATCTTTCGGGCAGTCTTCACCTTGAAGGGGTGCCCTGCACCCATCCTCTAACCAGTTTTGACGGCGAACCTGCCGACTGGCGGGGCACGCCCCTCGCGCTTACTGGGAACGTCCCTGAATTTCTATTGGCGTCCTTTCAAAAGTTAGGCTTCGAGCCATTTAATTTGGAGCCACAGCACAAAGCTTTGTATCACGCGTCCGCGGTCATCGCTTCGACACACTCAGCGACGCTTTGGCTCGGGGCGGTAGCCTTGTTACGAAACGCTGGGGTAGAGCTTCCGGGCAGAGGGTTCATGCCCTTGGTGGAAGCCACGCGGTGCAACATCGAACGCCTGGGTAAAGCAGGCCGAACAGGACCTTTCGTCCGGGGGGACGAGGCCACCATCGAACGGGATGCGGCCGCATTGCCGGAAGATTGGCGGGAAATATTTTTGAAACTAGGGCATCTTGGATGGAGCCATGAACGCAAACTTGAATGATGGAACCACTGAGATGAAACCGGTTTTTAGTCCGGAAGTACTTGGCGTCGCGACCCCCGGCGTGCGCTTTCGCGATGCCCTGGAACGATTGAGCGCTCAGGGCGAGTTGAAGGCCAAGCTGCTGCTAGTGGCCCTGGATCATTTCGCCAAACGGGGGTTTGACGGCGTGCAGGTACGCGAAGTGGCTGAGGAGGCGGGTGTCTCGAAGCCCACCCTGTATTATCACTTCGGCAGCAAAGAAGGGCTCTTTCGCCAGCTTTGCCTGGTGGCCCAGGCGGTTGTTGAACGGCGCGTGTTGAACCTCGTGGAGCCGTTGCTGGAAACAGTTCCCGTTGGCGCCGCCGCCATCCGGGCTTCCGCATTGAAATTGGCAAAAGGCTATGTGGAACTGCTACGTGAAACACCGGAATTCACGGGTTTCATCTTCCGATCCATCGCCGTTCCAAGCCCCGACAGTGGATTTCGGGACCTCATGCCCTTGGTGGAACGTGCCCTCAGTCCCTTCGGGCTTTACATTCACACGGTATTTGGTGTGACTTTGGAACAGGCGCGAAAAGAAGTCCTGATATTCACGGCGATTTTTGGCGCCCTCATTGAAGAAGGTCTTCGACGTCCCGAATATGTCATTGACGAAAAGGAACTCTCCTGGGCCGTGGATCGTTGGCTGCGGGGCCTGGAACCTGTTTTGTGAAATTGCAGTTTGAAGTATTGGGAATGGCGCTGGGCCTGATGATGTCTGGAGAGGTACTGATGGCCAAGCAACCCGCACCGATCATCAAACCCATCCGGGTGCTGGTCCGCCCCCTCAACTTGGCGCAGCATGAAATCGAGGTGACGCTTGAATTGCCGGGTGAAGCCCTGACTAAAGGTGCCGTGGTGGCGCTTCCAGCCTGGACTCCAGGCTCCTACCTGGTGCGGGATTACGCTCGCTTCGTGGATCGCGTGATGTTGAAGGATTCCGAGGGGAGAGATTACCGCCTTGAGAAAGTGGATAAACAACGCTGGCAATTGCCAGCATTGAAGCGATCAGCCTTTCTCAGCTACCGCGTTTTCTGCAACGAGCTTTCAGTTCGCACCAATCATGTGGATGCGATCCATGCTCAACTGGTCGGCGCAGCGACTTTCCTGTACCTGGAGCAGGATCCTCTCCGACCCATTGAAGTCCGTTTCGAAGGATTCCCGTCAACATGGAAAGTGGCTTCCAGCTTAACCTTCAAAGATGGAACCTATCACGCTTCAAACTATGAAGAATTGGTGGACTCCCCCTTTGAACTGGGAACCTTTCGGCTTCATTCCTTTCATGCGTTGAACGCGGATTTTGAATTTGCGATTACGGGTGAACATAATGGCGATGAAGCCCGAATCCTGGAGGGCACGAAAAAAATCGTTACCCAAGCAGGCACCATTTTTGGTGGTTTTCCCTTCAGCCGGTACACGTTCCTGCTCACCTTCAGCCCCAAAGCGGGAGGCGGATTGGAACACAAGAATTCCACTTCTCTGCTGAGTGATCCATTTCGTTTCAACAAGAGCGCGGGTTACGAGGGCATTTTCGGCCTTATCAGCCACGAATTCTTTCACGTGTGGAACGTCAAGCGCTTGCATGACCCCGTGCTTGGACCCTTCGACTATAGCCGCGAGAATTACACCAAGCTGCTCTGGTTTCACGAAGGCCTTACCGACTACATGGATAACCTGATCGCGATGAAAGCGGGTGTGGTGACCTGGTCCACCGTCACTAAGGAGTGGAGTAAGCGCTGGGCAGAGAATGGCGAGCGCCCTGGGCGGATGGAACAGAGCCTTGAGGAGGCCAGTTTCGATACCTGGATCCGTTTCTACAAACCAACTGAATTCACGCCTAATAGCACTGTGGATTATTACGAAGTCGGCGCACTGGTGGGCCTGATGATGGACGCTCAAATCCGCGTCGGATCCAAAGGCTCGAAGGGGATGGAAGATCTTTTCGCCCTGCTTTGGCAAAGGCACGGAGAAAAAGGGCTCACGGACGCGGATATTCGAAAGGCCTACCAGGAACTTTCCGGGCTTGATCCTGAGCCTTTCTGGAATGCCCATATCCGTCACGGCGGGCCCTTGGATTCAGCTGCCATCGAAGCTGCTTACGGCCTTAAGTTTGAAGCGAAGGCCCCTTGGGAAGCTCTTCCCACTGAAGACCTGAAAGACGCTTCGCTTGCCCGCTTCGCTAAGAGTTACGTAGGACTGGAATTCGGGACCACGCCAGATGTACCTATCATCAAGAACGTCATTCCAGGCTCACCCGCCTTTACAGCGGGTCTCAGCTATGGGCAGGAAATCTTGGCAGTGAATGGCTGGCGAACGACGCTGGGAACCGAGGTCCAGCAGCGCATTTCCGATGTTCCAGTGGATGATAAAATCCTATTTACGGTAGTGGAGCGTGGTCGCGTAACAACCATTTCCGTGACCGTGATCGAAAATCCCAGACGAACCTTCGCCATTCTTCCAAACCCTGCGGCCACAGATGAACAAAAGGTCGTGTTCACAAAGTGGACCGGCCAACCATTTCCCACCCAGCCTCCATTGCAGTTGAGACCAAAAAGCGGGAACCATTGAGCCCAACTCAACCCACTATTCCTGGCGCTATCCCTCGTATCTTTGCCATCATCGCCGCCCACGATGAAGCCGAGCATATCGGCAGGGTGGTAGCAGGGTTATTGCCTTTTGGGTTGCAGCGAATCCTGGTTGTGGATGATGCCTCGCAGGATGACACCGCGACCTTGGCGGAAGCGGCAGGGGCCGAGGTTCTTCGCCTTCCGGTCGGAAAAGGTGGTGGCAAGGGACAAGTGCTGCGCGCTGGCATCGCCCACCTGCGAGGGGGGGATTTCGACTTCTACCTTTTCATAGATGGTGACGGCCAGCATGACCCGAGTGATCTTTCCGGATTTCTGAACCATCTTGCTGCTCATCCAGAGGCGGATTTCCTGATTGGCAGCCGCTTCCAGGACCGTGGGAAGATCCCGGGAAAACGTTGGAAAACCAATGCACTAGGTTCCTGGACCTTAGGTCGGATCGCTGGTGTGAAATGGGAGGACAGCCAAAGTGGATTTCGGATGATCCGCAAAAAAGTTTTGGATCGCTTGGAGCTTCGCAGCAAGGGCTTTGCCATCGAAATGGAGATCGCCATGAAAGCTGCCGATTGGAATTTGCATTGGGCACACATTCCCATTCGCGCGATCTATCACGAAGGGGGCGGCAGCCATTTCCGGGGAGTGTCGGATACCTGGTGGATTGCCTGGTTTTCGCTCCAATGCTGAGTGGGATCTGTCAACACGAAAGAAAACAAAATCTGCGGAAAACTATAAGGACATCTTGATCTGGAATACCATTTTTTAACTGTTATTTAAAGATTGATATATTTGCACTTAGCTAAGTGCCGATGAACTAGTGCAAGGAACAGAAGTTCATGGAAACCAGGGGTTTAGGGTCCCACAAGCAGGCCAATCCGCAATGTTTTCCACAGTACATGCGGAAAGGTTGCCAAAAGCCTTTTACTTCATGTAAGACCGCGCCCACAGGCACTATTCGGGCTTTTTCGATGGGCGAATGGTTGCTCAGTCAAGCGAAACGGTGGCAGGGATTTCATCTTTTGAGATCCATGCATCCATGGTCTCATTCGAGATGCCCAATTTCGCAAGATGCTCAGTGGCCATGCGCATACTTTGTCCTTCGTTGCGGCAAATCAAAAGACGGCGTTTCCAGGCATTGATGACCTGATCTTTCAGGCCCACCTCACCTTGGGAGATCCGTTTTTCCAACAGAAATCCTAAATTGTTCGCGGCCTTGCGATGATGTGAATCAAGGCCGAGAGCCTTATTGTAAGCTTGGGTGGCCTCTTCAAACCGGTGGGATACTTCCAGAGCCACGCCATGGGCATTCCATACATCTGGATCGTCCGGCGCCAAGGTCATGGCTTCCTTCACCATTCGCAACTGGTCTTCGGGACGCTGGGCTTTCCGGGCGCATTCGGACAGCCCAAGGTAGGCGCTATATTCACTTGGATCGGCTTCCAGGGCCTTGCAGAAAGTGTGCTCAGCATCTTTCACCGTGCCAGCTTCAAGCAGAATGTAACCCAACTGGACTTGCAGATCCGCGGCTTCCGGATCCCGGGCCAGGGCTTCCCGATAGCAGCGCAACGCATCTTCCCAGCGCTCGTCTTCCCGAGCCATTTCACCCAGAGCCGCCCATGGATTGGCAGCATTGGGATCGGTATCTGCGGCCATTGTGAAGTATGAAATCGCGCCATCGCGATCACCTAAATCACGCTTGAATTCGCCTAGGAGCGCTTGGGCTTCTGAGAAAGTGGATGCGGGCGGGGCCAGCAGGATCAACTTGTGCAACTCGGCCTGGGCCATATCAAGTTGACCCTGCTCGCCAAAAACTTCTGCCACCAAAAAATAGCTGCTGGGCTCGGTAATGTTCAGGCTCCGGGCTCGGTGGATGCAGCGCATTCCCTCCTGGCTTTCGCCTCGCTGCAACAGGAATTCACCCAGCGTATGCCAGCCCCAGTAATAGTTTGGATCCAGCTCCAGGGCTGCCAGCGCTTGTGCTTCCGCGGCAGGAAGATCCCCCATCTGCTGGCAAACGATACCGAGCATTCGCAAGGTCACTGGGTTTTTCGGCTGTAGGCTCAGAGCCTTCAAGAGGGCTCCCTTTGCCACTTCTGGATGATCCCGATGCAGGGCCAAGAGGCCTGTCAGTTCGAAAGTCTTCGCATCCTGGTCATCTTTTGCCAGTGCCTTTTCAATAAGGGATTCGGCTTCGTCCAGACGGTCCTCAATGATTCTGAGAAAAGCAAGATTGCGAAGGGGCAATGCTTCCCCTCGATGTTCATCCCGCACCGCTTCCAATTCTATGGAAAGTCGCTGCAGATCCTCATCGGTGGAATGATCGCCTTCACACATGATCCGCTCGAACCAAGCCTCCCCATGTGCCCTTTCTTCAGCCAAAATCCCATCCAGAACTTCGGCGGCTTCGACGTGCAGGCTGCGTGAATTGAGGGCCTTTGCATAGCGCAGCCTAGACACGACATCCGGGCCGAGAGAGGCCCTTAACGTGAATAATTCAGGATCGAGCAGACGGAGCCAGGGACGCGCCATGGGATACCTCGTAGGTGCAGCCATAGGTTAGCACCGCGGGCATCATTCAGATGCGCCAAACGCCTTGGCTATTCCATTGCAGAGCAGGCTGGACATGGCTGTTCTGGTTTCCACGGTGGCAGAACCCAGATGTGGCAACAAAACGGTCCGAGGCGCTGAAGCCCATTTGGGATTCAGGTGGGGCTCATTCGCATAAACATCGAGGCCCACACCGCCGAGCTGATTCGTTTCCAGCAAGTCAATGACGGCTGCTTCGTCCAGGATGCCACCCCTTGCGGTGTTGATGATCACCGCTCCCTTGGGGAGCCTCAGCAGTGCATTTCGGTCCAGCAGTCCCCTTGTGGCCTCTGTAAGAGGGCAGTGGAGTGATAACACGATGCTTTGTTGCAGCATTTCAAGCAATGGCAATCTGGGCGCGGATCCAGCGCCGAAATCCACGGTGCCGCCACGACTCTCCCGGTCCCAGAACAGCGGCTTCATTCCCGAGGCCCAAACGCGCTTGGCAAAGCCTTTTCCGATGGGTCCTGAGCCCAGGATTCCACAGAATTTACCCGTAAGGCTGGTCCCCAGAAGTTGCTCTGGCCCCCAGCCGTTCCAGGTTCCAGATCGCACCAGGGCATCACCTTCGGCAATTCTCCGGGTCACTGCAAGCAGCAGCGCCAAGGCGAGGTCGGCGGTGGCATCCGTCAGTACTTCTGGCGTATTGACGATGGTGATTCCTTTAGCTGCACATTCTGAAACCGGCAGATGATTCACGCCTACTGAATAGGTTCCGATGACCTTGAGGTTTGGCGCGGACTGGAGATCGGAATCAGTTATCGTCTCGGAGAGCATGACTACAAGGGCTTCCGCCGAGATTAGTGCCGCGTTCCACTCAGGTGACCGGAAGGAAGCAACGAGCAATTCAGGAAAAGAGTTGCCCAAAGCTTGAAGTGACTCTCCAACCAAAGGTGAAGTTGAAAGAAGGCGGACGCTCATCGCTGAAGGGCTCTCAGCGCCATGCGGATCGCCTCTGGCAGTGGCGGTCTGGTGGCGCGCAATTCAATGACGGCAGGCATCACCGTGTCTTCCTTGAACCCTAGATTGGTCAAAGCCGAGCGAAGATCCGACTCCCATGCGTCGCCTGGCGCCGCGGCACCACCCAATCCATCGAGACCAGAGAGTCCGCCCATTTTTTCACTCAGTTCGAAACAGAGCTTTTCAGCTGTTTTTTTGCCGACCCCAGGGATGTGCACCAGGAGTTTCACGTCCCGGTTACGAATGGCCTGGATCAGTTCGGACATCGGTAATGCGCCCAGGGCCGCCAACGCTAGCTTTGGGCCTACGCCATCGACTTTGACGAGCATTCGATAGAGGTCCCGTTCTGAAAGGGAATAGAAACCCAGCAGGGAAAGCTCGTTCTCCCGTAGCAGCATTTCAATCCACAGTGTGGCCTCATGTCCCACCTCCGGCAGCAATCCGTAGGTGCCCAAGCTGATGGCCGCGGAATAGCCCACGCCCGCGCACTCGACGAGGGCCTGGTTAGGCAGCTTCTGGATCAATTCTCCGCGCAATCGTCCGATCATGAAGCCAGCATAACGCGAGGTCGTCCCACGCAAGACAACGGCGGCCCGAAGACCGCCGTAAAGTGAAAATTTGGTGGACCCGATCAGGATGGAGGTTCACGCGACGGCGGGCGGAGCGCAGCGAGCACCGGCGGCAACGAGGCCGCACCAGGCGGCCTTGTTGAGCAGGATGACGACCGACATTAATAATTGGCGAGGTCGTCCCACGGAAGACAACGGCGGCCCGAAGACCGCCGTAAAGTGAAAATTTGGTGGACCCGATCAGGATCGAACTGACGACCTCCTCATTGCGAACGAGGCGCTCTCCCAGCTGAGCTACGGGCCCTAGGAAGCACTAGTCTATCGGAAGCGCTGTGCTACTCCAAGGGCGGATTCACGGGCGCGGACGTTGACCTGGGATGAATCGGAACCGACACTGCTCCCTATGATGCTTTCTTTTGCGACAGCCTTCGCCTTCCTTACCTTTGCAGCAGAGGGAAGACCACAGCAGGGTGTTCAGGTGAGCCCATTCCAGGTGCCGGTCTTCCAGTTGGACCAGCCGAACTGGCAGCCCTGGGAAAGCTCTTTTGAAAAAGTCTCAAAGCGCAAGCCCCGAATGTCGCGAGGCCCCCAAGTGCCTTCCGCCACCGTTGAAGTCGTGGAGTCCTCGGATTTGGAGCGCCATCAGCGCTTGTTTGAATTCATGGCCTGCAGCGCACCCTTGCTGAGAACTTCTTACGATGTCGGCTATGCGTTCCGGACCAACGTGCAGATGCTCAGCGAATTCATGGCGCAGGACCCTTCACATCCCCATCCGCCCTCAGTCCCGTCGGTCTTCTACAACAATTTCAAGCCGCCTCCGGAGAATCCGGCCCTGGTAGATCGGCACTGATTGAAAAACAGTAAAAAGCCGCCCCTTTGGCGGCTTTTCAACGGGTTAGAGAAGACCTACATCAGCTCGGCCATGCACTTTGCCAGGATGTCCTTACCCGGTTTCAGCGCAGCCTGGGTGAGGTGTACCAGGGGCGTGTCTGAAATGTGGGTGGTGGCGTGAATATTTGGCTTCTCTGTGTTGATGTAAAGAAGACCTGTCAGGAATTCACCCTTTTCAGCGCCTTCATGAAGGATCTTCATGGCGCCGAAGCGGTCCGTCGGATCGTAGTCGTTCCGTAGAGCGCGGAACATCACCTTCGACCCATCAGGGAAGGTGACGGATTTGCTTTCTCCCGCTGGGATATCCACTTGCTCCAGTTCGCTGAACTGTACGAAGCCCAACTCCTCGAGGGGGAAGTCGTGGTCTTTCACGTTCTTGTAGGAACGTGTGGAACTGTCATGGTTGTTGAAAGTGACGCAGGGGCTGATGACATCAATGATGCAGGTGCCGTTGTGCACCATGGCGGCTTTCAGGATGGTATTCAACTGTTTTGGATCACCGCTGAAGGATCGCGCGACGAAGCCGCAGCCCAGTTCAAGAGCCAGCGTGCAGGGGTCAATGGGGGGAAGTTCGTTGACGGAGCCGTGCTTCAACACGGAGCCGAGATCCGCGGTGGCTGAGAATTGGCCCTTGGTCAGACCATAGACACCGTTGTCCTCGATGATGTAGATGATGGGGACATTTCGCCGGATGGTGTGCATGAACTGGCCGATGCCGATGGACATGGAATCGCCGTCACCAGAAATTCCGATGTTGATCAGCTCTCGATTGGCCAAAGCAGCGCCTGTAGCGACGCTGGGCATGCGGCCGTGGACGCTGTTGAACCCCCAAGCCTGATTGAAGAAGTAGGTCGGAGTTTTCGATGAACAGCCAATGCCGGACATCTTGGCAACCTTATACGCCTCGATGTTCATCTCAAAAGCGGCATTGATGAGTTGACCCGTGATGCTGTCGTGGCCGCAGCCGGCGCAAAGTGTGGATTTGCTGCCCACATAATCTTGTTTGGTGAGTCCGAGCCTGTTGGTGGGAATCAAAGGTGCTGTGGTGGTCATCTCGGTCTCCTTATTTCTCGAACGCGTTGATTTGGTCAATGATGGTCTGCGCGTCGATTGCCAGGCCGTCGTAATGCAGCACTGATTTAAATTTCATCGCGGCCTCAGGATAAAATTCACGCAGCAGGGCTTTCATCTGGGCATCACGGTTCTGCTCGACCACGTAAATCACGTCTGATTCATTAATGAAAGCGTCAACTTCCGCCGTGAAGGGAAGGGCCCGCAGGCGAAGGTAATCCGTCTTTTTCTGGAAGGAATCCACCAGTACATCACGTGCCTCCATGACCGCCGAATCACTAGACCCGAAGGCAAGTACGCCTCGCTTGGAACCGGTGTCATCTACGATGGGTTTGGGGACGTAGCTTTTGGCTGTTTCATACTTGGCCCGCAACCGGTCCATCAGGTCCGTGTAATCTTTTGGTTTTTCGGTGTATTGGGCATAAGCGTTGTGGCCTGATCCACGGGTAAAGTAGGCACCCTTGCCGCCGGGAGTCCCAGGCATCGTACGGTAAGTGATGCCGTCGCCATCCACATCTTTATAACGGCCCCAATCCTTCATCTCGGCCAGTTCCTGCTCGCCCAGAACCTTGCCCCGGTCAAAGTCGCCTTCGGGGTAGTCAAAGGGTTTGGACATCCAGTTCTGCATGCCCAGGTCAAGATCAGTGACGACGAAAATCGGTGTCTGGAAGCGTTCGGCAAGATCAAAGCTCGCATAGGCGAAGTCGAAACACTCGGCCATGTTCCCAGGGTAGAGGTTGATGTGCTGAGTGTCCCCGTGGCTGCACTTGGCGCATAACTCGATGTCACCCTGCATGGTTCGCGTGGGTAGCCCTGTTGAGGGTCCGGTACGCGCCACATTGAAGAAGACACCAGGGGTCTCCGTGAAGTAGCCGAGTCCAATGAATTCACTCATCAGGGAGATGCCTGGGCCTGAAGTAGCGGTCATCGAACGTGCACCGGCCCAGCCAGCGCCCAGAACCAAGCCAGCAGAAGCTAGTTCATCCTCCATCTGCACATGAGCAACCGTGAGTTTGCCATTTTCATCCCGGCGATACTCCTCGGCGTAGTCGATGAGGGATTCCACAAGGGATGAGGATGGTGTGATGGGATACCAGCCGACCACCTGGACGCCAGCGAACATCGCGCCGAGCGCGCAGGCCGCGTTGCCATCAATGATGATGTTGCCTTTGGTCTTATTCTCCGCCACCACCCTGAGGCGATTCTGCGGGGGCATATTTTCCGCGGCCCAAGCGAAGCCAGCATCAACGGCGGCCTGATTGATCTCAATGGCTTTCTGCTTGCCATTGAGCTGCTTCGAAATGGCAAGTTTTGATTCGTTCATATCGAGGCCGAGCATCTGCCCAGCGACACCCACATAGATCATGTTCTTGACCAGCTTGTGGAGCTTCGGTTCGGGACAGCTTGCAGTGACGAGTTTTTGGAAGGGCACTGGGTAATAAATGAGATCGTCGCGCAGGGTGTTGAGTTTCAAGGGCTCATCGTAGATAACAATGGCGTGGGGCGAGAGCTTGAGGACGTCATCTTTGGCAGTCTCTGGGTTCATGCAGATCATAAGATCCACGATGGCCTTGCGGGCCACATAGCCTTTCGTATTGGCGCGGATCTGGAACCAGGTGGGCAAGCCAGCAATGTTGCTCGGAAAAAGGTTTTTCCCACTCACTGGCACACCCATTTGGAAGATGGTGCGCATCAGAACGCTGTTGGCGGTCTGGGATCCAGAGCCGTTCACGGTCCCGATCTCTATGGAAAAATCGTTCACGAGCATTTTCGTGTCCTGGACAGACGATTCGTTTGCGAGCGCGGTGGACATAGCCCCTTTTCCCCTTATCAAAGCTCGTGGCGCAAACCGGTACTTGATTTAAGAGCCGAGCGCGTAGCGAGCAACAGTCTTTAAGTATAGGACGGGTGCCCCGTTGTTCCGAGCCTGGATTCTGAACATGAGACGAGGTCCTAGAAAAAAAACGAAAAAAAAGGGATTGACCGAATACAATCTCCTCCCTATCTTGAAGGCATGACCTCGACCGATCTGACCAAACGCCAACTCGCAGTATTGCGATTCATCCGTGCTTTCGTCACCGCCGAAGGACGGAGCCCTACCTTGTCCGAGATCGGAAAGGGGGTTGGGTCTAGTGCTGTAAGCACTATTCACAAGCATGTTCAGCACCTTATTGATAAGGGATTCCTGGGCCGTAGCCATGGCAAAGGTAACAATATTGTCCTCCTCGATAAGGTCCCTGCATCGTCTGGTTCGTCTAGATTCTCTAGATTTTCTAAGTCACGGATGGATTCCGAGGCCTTGGAAGGGGAGCATGGGGAGCATGGAACTCAGGGGGATGATTTCCTTGAAGGTGGCGAAGACGAAGGAAATCAATCCAAATCACTTGGCACCGCTAAGCGCCTGGTCCCAGCGAGAATCTTACCTTTTTGTGGTGATGTTGCCGCGGGCGCGCCACTCATTCCCGAGACCAGAGCCCTTCCCGTAGAAGTGCCGAATTCCATCCACCGCGAACGGGACGATCTGTTCGTGCTGCGAGTCCGGGGCGATTCCATGATTAGTGATGCCATCCTGGATGGAGATTTGGTAGTGCTGCAACGCAAGGCGGAAGTTCGCAACGGTGAGCGAGTGGTGGCTCTTATTGATGGTGAAGAAGCCACACTGAAGGAATATCGCAAAGATAAACAGGGCGTCTGGCTCATCCCCCACAATCCGGAACTCAAACCGACTTGCTACGAGCCCAGTCGAATCAATCTCCAGGGCGTGCTTGTGGGCGTGATGCGAAGCTGCTGAACCCAGAACCTCAATAAAGACCTGCCCGCAGCGCGCGGCCCATTTCCCTGGTGCTGAGTACTCCGCCTAGATCCGCTGTGGCTGCACCTTCTTCAAGGGCTTGCTTGACTGAACCCTCCACGGCTTGGGCTGCTTCACTCCAACCAAGGTGCCGAAACAGCAATGCCACGCTGAGAATGGACCCCGCCGGGTTGGCGATTCCTTGACCCGCAATGTCCGGCGCCGATCCATGGACCGGCTCGAAAAGCCCCGAGCAACGAAAGGGGTTGCCCATAAGCGTCGGATCATCGGCGACCGCAAGATTCGCTGAAGCCGCCAACCCCATCCCGCCTTGAAATGCCGCTAATAAATCGCTGATGAGATCTCCAATGAAGTTGTCCGCGGCAATTACGCCAAAATCCACAGGGCGCTGCACCAAGGCGCAGAGCAAGGCGTCAGCATGCATGGCGTTGGACTGGACCCCAGGGAATGCTGGCTGCATTTCTCGAAATACGCGCATCCACAGCCCGTGGCCATATTTCAGGACGTTAGCCTTATGTGCCAGCGTCAATGGAACTCGCAAGCTTTCCGCCCGTTGAAAGGCCGCCCGCAACAGACAAGAAATTGCGATTTCGGTGTGAATGGAAAAGTCCGTGGCTCCCTGTTCGGTGGTTTCGCCTTGCAGACAGTAAGGCCCTTCAGTGTTTTCCCGGAATATTTCCATATGAATATCAGCTGCTGAAATTCCTTTCAACGGCACATGTTTGTCAAGCATGGGCGAGCAGGGGCGGTAATTCACGCGCAGCAGCAGTTCCTTCCGCAGTCGCAGAAGAATATCCTCCGCATGGCGGCCATCGGGGACTCGCGCATCCCCCACGGCCCCAAAGAGAATCGAGTCAAAATTGTCTCGCAGGTGGATGAAGGTTTCAGTCGAGAGGGTTTCACCCGTGCTCAAATAATGAGCTGCGCCATGCGGGAAAAGCGCCCATTCAGTCTCCCGGCCAAGGCTTCGGACCCACTCCAAGATCGGCAGCGCTTCGGTCAAAACTTCGGGCCCAATTCCGTCACCAGGGATTACTGCGATGCGCACCATATCTCGTCCAGAAAGATAGCCATCTTCGCATGAGAGGAAATGCGATACTGAGTATCAGTATTAGGAGACCCTATGCAAATCTTCACCGCTTCCATGATTTCCAGCCTGGCGGCATTCACATGTCTCTCGCTATTCGCAGGTGATTCTGGGGATCTCCAAGAAGGTCAGAAGGCCCCGGCAATCCAGGCGATGGATCAGAACGGCAAGAACATCCGCCTCTCGGACTACGCGGGCAAGTCCACTGTGGTTCTATATTTTTATCCCAAAGATGACACCCCGGGTTGTACTAAAGAGGCGTGCACCCTTCGGGATGGGCACTCGGTTCTTCAGGCTGCCGGGGCTGTGGTTCTGGGTGTCAGCAGTGATGATGTCAAGAGTCACGCAGCCTTTGCGGCCAAATACCACTTGCCTTTCAGTTTGTTGGCGGACCCGGAGAAGGTCATCATTAATGCTTACGGTGTAAAAATGTTCGGCCTCGGCCTTGCCAAACGCGTCACTTTCGTCATTGATAGCCAGGGCGTCATCCGTAAGATTTTCCGAGATGTTAAGCCAGCCGGACACGACCAGGAAGTGCTTGCGGTGGTGAAGAATCTAGGGTGAGGTCAAAGGTTCGGAATATTTAATAAACCTTGGCTGGAAGGCTGATAGCCTTCGAGATACACTCATTCTTCTAGCGTCGAGGGTTCAACAATGGTGTTTTTCAATCACGCCACCCGTCAGATGACGGCCAAGATCGTTTACTACGGTCCTGGTTTGTGCGGGAAAACGACCAATCTCAACACCATTTATGGCAAGACATCCACCAAGGCACGCGGTGAGATGGTGAGCCTCAATACCGAAACCGATCGAACCCTTTTCTTTGATCTCCTGCCCATGGATGTAGGAATGGTGGGCGGTTTCAAGACCAAGCTACAGCTTTATACCGTTCCGGGTCAGGTGTTCTATAACAGCACCAGGAAGCTTGTGTTGAAGGGCGTTGACGGCATCGTTTTCGTAGTGGATAGCCAGGTTCCCATGTTGGATGCCAGCAAGGAAAGCCTTCAGAATCTGGAGGAAAACCTTAAGGAACTGGGCCTCAAGTTGGGTGATATCCCCACTGTTTTCCAGTGGAACAAACGGGACCTGAAAAATATTGTTCCGGTGGAACAGCTTGAGAAGGAGCTGAATCCCCGTGGATTGCCGAGCTTTCAATCCTGTGCACAGGATGGCACCGGAGTCTTTGAGACGCTTCGAGGCATCACGAAACTGAGCCTCACCCACATCAAAACCCATGTGCTTGGCGAAACCACGGCGCCTCCTCCGACCGGGTCGGCAAAAGATGTCAAGCATCCGCCCATCAAGATCGTGGTCCCAGATACCATCCCAGTGTCTACCAGGGACCCCTCGCTTCCATCCGCTACCGCCCTTACGACCAATGACCTATCCATGATGGAGGAGGATACGGGCTACAAGCCTCAACCCACACCCTCGATTCCAACCATGACTCCTCCCGCTTTTCCACCTCTTACTCCTGTGTTTCAGGATGAAAACCCGCTTGATACCAGGCCGGTTAAAGTCATCAGGGATCAACCGGACCATCGTGATTTAAGCGCCCATCCCCTACCGGATGAAGACGTGGCGGATTTGCCGTCATCCCCAAAAATGGTTGATGCCATCCCCACACCCACACCAGTACCCATGCCCGCCGCTGCTCCCGCAGCGCACATGCCCTCCGTACCCCACACTCATATACCAGCTCCATGGTCACCCCCCACACAGCCGTTGGTTGAACCCAAGAAACACACCCTTTCCCTGGCACCGATCAAATTCACAGCGCCCGCGCAGAAATCACCGAACCCTAAGGACGCCATCAATTCCCTCCTGGGCGAATTGACCATGGTCGGCAAACTTGGAAGCCCATCGGTCGTGCGTGTCGATTTGCCTGGTGACATGGATCCAGGTGAAGTCGAAGTCTTTGTCCAGGTGAAGCAAAAGGGCCAGGTTATTGGGGAAGGCACCTTGAAACGCCCAGCTCCTTCCAAAGGCGTGGCGGCCAAACTCAGCCTTGAACTCAGGCGTCCTTGATCCGGTGCGCCCTTCCTTTGCGGCTCGATCAGGTCTTCTTATCTGCATGGCTTCGGCCTCTGCCATCGGTACGGAGCTGCCGCCATGGTGGAGTGCGTTTGTAATCGTACCCCGGGTTCAGGGCACCTTCGTCCAGACTTCTGATAGCGCCGTTTTCGGAAAATTGAAGCGGAAGGGCAATGTTCGCTTAGCCAAGGCTGGTCGGCTTCATGTGGTTTACGAAGATGGCCTTGAACTCATTGCTGACGGCCAGTCCCTGATCCAATTTGATCCAGATACTCGCACAGCGCAGCGCATGGATCTGCTTTCTGCCGCAATGGAAGCCCCGTTGCTTCGCCTGCTTACAGATCCTGCCAAACTCGGGAAAACATTCATCATCGAGTCCTTTGGGAATGATCAAGTCCGCCTGAAACCCCTGAAAGCGGGTACACCAGAGATTCTCATCGAAGGATCTGGAAAACTCCCCAGGCGGTTGAAATGGGTGGATGCATCGGGGGCTGGCCAGGTTTTGGCATTCGTGGAGGTCCATATACCAGCGAAAGATTTCGCTGCGGGGACCTTCAATTTTCAGGCGCCCAAAGGCACAAGATGGTTGGGGAAATAGTGGTGGTGAGGCATATGCTTCGATAGGGTAGCGGCCTGAACCCAGCACCAAGCGTGCTTGCGGTGAAGCCTTCCTGTCTTAGAACTTGCACCTCATAGCATCGCCTCGATTTCCGCGTCTGTAAGGATGCGGTTGCTGTGTTTGGCGCGATCCAGAATGCGGTTGACCCGATCCTCATTCACATCATGTCCATTCATTTCCAGCCAGTAGACGACGTTGCTATGGCCGGCGACGGGTCCGATTTCGATTTCCTGCCTACGGCCCACCATGCTGGCGGGAACGGCGCTGTAGACTGCATCCGCCAGCTGGGCATCCCCGCGGTTCAAGGCTTTCACGATGGCGGCGGCATGAACTCCGGTGCCGGTGCGGAAAGCATCACGGCCCAGTACCGGATAGTTGGCGGGAATTTCGAAGTCGCAAAGTTCCGCCACACGTTCGCCCAAAGCTGGTAGATCTGTGAGATCACCCTGCCAATAGCCCATCAGGATGAGGTTCACCATCAGCTGATCCAAGGCCACATTCCCACAGCGCTCACCGATCCCAAGAATTGAACCATGGAGGCGATCCGCACCAGCCTCGAACGCCGCAATGGCATTGGCCACGCCAAGACCCCGGTCATTGTGGCCATGCCAGTCCATTCGAATCTCTTGGCCTTCAATCACTTCTTCCTGGATGAATCGCACGAGATTGCGGACGCCTTCGGGTGTTGAATGGCCACAGGTATCAGAAAGGCAAATGCCCTCGGCGCCCTCTTCCAAGGCTGTGCGATAGATGGCCTTCAAGACATCTGGGTTGGCACGGGTTGTATCTTCCGTGACCATCATCATGGGAATCGCATTCAAGCGGCAAAAAATCGCTGCGCTGCGCACGGTCTTCACCAGAAACGCAACGTCCCAACCTTCCACATCCATGCGCACTGGGCTTGATCCCAGGAAAGCGCCAACCTCCAGCGGCATGCCCACCTTTTGTTGGATTTCAGCCACATGGATAAGATCAGCTTCCAAGGTCCGCACTGCGACATTGGGTGAGATAGGTAGGCGGTGGTCGCGAATTTCCAGCATGAGCGCTTTGACCGCCGCGGAAGCCTTGGACCCTGCTCCCGGCATTCCCAGGTCGATGCTGTGGATGCCCAGCTTGGATAGCCGGTGCAGCAAGTCTCGTTTAGCCGATATTTCCGGATCCCGCACCGATGGGCTCTGCAACCCATCCCTCAGAGTTTCGTCAAGCAGCAAGGGCACCCGGTTGTTCAAGAATGCGGGAGCGCCACCCGCACGGTTCCAATCGTGGATGAGCGGGGGCCAATTCATGGGTTCAACTTACCGGGTTTGCGCGGTTCCGCGATCCAGGCCACGAGAATCGAAATGAAGTAAAGGCCCAACAGTACAACGCTGAAGAATACGGTCGTGAGTATGACGTCGCCGGGTGTGAAAAACGCGCTGAAAATGAGGATGATTATGGTGGCATGGCGCCAGTACTTGATCATCCAGCGGGCCGTGACGATGCGGAATCGCGCCAGGAAGTAAAACAGCACTGGCAACTCGAACATGATGCCTGTGATGAGTACTGTGCTGATGAACAAGTCTAGATAATCAGCGACATGGAGATTGGCCCGCAGCCCCGCCTGGGCGGCCTCCTGAAACAGGATGTCTCCCAGGAATTTGAAAGCCTGGTAGTAGGCGAACACTGCGCCGCCAATGAAACAACCGCTGGTGGCCACCACGAAGGGAATCGCCAATCGTTTCTCGCGGTCGTACAGACCAGGTCGAATGAAAGCCCAAACCTGATAGAAAAGGAATGGAGCCGCCAGGAAAGCCGCTGCCCACAAGGAGAGCCGCATCAGCGAGATGAAGGGTTCAGTCAGATCCGTGAACGCGAACGGTGAATTCAGACCGGTCAATTCAGCCACCGGACGATGCAACTGCCTCGCCATGGCATCCAAAAAAGGTTTTTGAGCCCACTCCAGCAATTTGAAACGCAATGGGGGAATGTCGTGGTAGCCGAAGGGGAAACCATAAGTGAACGCAAAGGCGGCGACCACGATGATCAATGAGCGCACGATGCGCATCCGCAATTCCTGCAGATGCTCCCAAAAGCTCATGTGATTGGGTGGAGTTTCAGGCGAGGCCACTGAGATGGGTTATTTCTTCTCAGAGTCAGCGGTCACGTCTTCCTTCACCGCATCCGTAAGCTCTTTACTGGCCTTCTTGAATTCCTGGATTCCTTTGCCCAGGCTCTTGCCCAATTCCGGCAAGCGCGAAGGGCCGAAGAAAATCAACAACGCGAGGCCAATGAGGAGCATTTCTGTGAGACCGAGATTGCCCATGAGAGCCTCCAATGTGGGTTAGATGTCCGAAACATGGTCTTGGTTTAAGAATTCAATTCTGCCACCGATAGTCCGGCGGGCATCGGGATTTCCATGAAGAGCAAGGCTTGACCGTGGGTTTTCCCTTGAGCGTCGGTCTTGACACTCTCGCTGCCACCACCACCGAGGGAATCGTGAAGGAGGAAGTTCAGCGCTCGCAAATTGGGTACTTCAAATCGCTCCACTTCCCCGAAGCAGATCTGGTTGAAATGGCGTTTAACCCGTTCTGTGGTCACCGTTTTCTGGATGAGGTTGTAGCCTGCATCAGTATAGGCGATGAGGCCGACATTGGAACCATCGCCTTTGTCCCCAGAACGGGAATGGGCTATTTGTCCGAGCTTGATCATGGTCATCCGACACTTCTCCTACCAATCGAATGGTAAACCCAGCCCGCGGCTCTCATGGCTTCAGGAAGAAAGAGATTGCGGCCATCAAACATGACCTTGGCCTTGAGTTTTTGCGCCACAACATTCAGGTCCGCGGCCTTGTATTGGGGCCATTCCGTGGCTATGAGCAATGCATCCGCTCCTTCGCAGCAAGCCATTGCATCCGTTGCGTAGGTTACCCGGTCTCCAATCTTGGCCTTCACCGCAGGCATGGCTTCGAAATCATGAACAGTTATCGTCGCACCCAAGGACAGCAGGCTATCAATCAATTCCAGGCTCATGGATTCCCGAATGTCGTCCGTATGGGCTTTGAAGGCCAGCCCCCAAAGCGCGAAATGATGCCCAGCCAAGGGCGCTGGCACACCCCCCACCACGTCATAGTACTTGCGGATTTTCGAAGCCAACACTTGCTTCTGATGGCGATTGGCTTCCACCGTAGCCGAGAGGGCCATCAATGGACGCCCATGTTCCCGCCCGGTTTTGAGCAGGGCTTGCAGATCTTTTGGAAAACAGGAGCCACCGAATCCAGGACCGGGATTCAGAAAGGCGGGGCCGATGCGATGGTCGGCTCCGATGGCTACTTTCACCTGTTCCACATCAGCGCCGATGGATTCGCAAAGCCCTGCGATCTCATTGATGAAACTGATGCGTAGAGCCAGCATGGCGTTAGCTGCGTACTTGGTGAGTTCAGCGGAGGCTGGATCCATGCGGAACCACTTTCCGCCAGAAAGGCTTAAGAACGGTGCATAAAGCGACTTCATCACACTCTCGGCAAAGTCAGTGGTGCAGCCCAACACCACTCGATCGGGCTTCAGAAAATCCTGAATCGCGCTCCCTTCCCGCAAGAATTCCGGATTGCTCACCACTTCAAAGGCTCGATCAGTCCCAGTACCCCCGATCAGGGCAGAGACCCGTGCCGCCGTGCCCACGGGGACGGTGCTTTTATCCACGATGATGAGAGGGTTGGCGTTTTTTGGCCGAAGGGTCAAGGCGGCACCGATTTCTTCAGCCACTTGAAGGACGAAACGCAAATCGGCGCTCCCGTCTTCGCTTTGGGGCGTTCCCACGCAAATGAAAGCCGCATCGGCCTCGGCAATGCCATCCTTCAAATCCGAGCTGAAGGTCAAGCTGCCACTGGCCAAATGGCGTTTGAAAATATCATCCAGCCCCGGCTCGAAAATGGGCACCTCGCCTTTTCGCAACTGCTCGACTTTGGCCGCAGCCACGTCCACGCCCAGCACGGAGTTTCCGGCCTCGGCGAAACAAGCGGCCGCCACAAGGCCCACATAACCCGATCCAATGACTACTACTCGCATTCACCCAGTGTACCCGGAGGGCTGTTCACTTGGACTCGGAGTAGGCTTCAGTCACAATTTTGCAGGCGAGGGTTGAGAGTCAAGCGTTGAAAACCCACAACACACAGGGCAGCGACCAAAGCCAGCCCTACGTGTTCCCAACCTCGAATCCCGGTACTAAGGGCTGGCTCTTGCTAAGATAAGGACATCGCTGGAGTTCGCATGTTTGTAATCGGCCTTTGGGAAGGCACTGGGATTAACTTGTGGGAAGTGGTCCTGCACGGTGGACCCGTGGCCAAGATGGTGCTGTTGCTATTGGTTCTGTTCTCAGTGATTTCCTGGGTCGTGATCATCATGAAAAGCCTGCTTATTGCCAGAAGCCGCAGAGCCACTGAATCCTTCCGCGCTGCATTCAGGCGCACCAATGATTGGCGGGAGCTGAAACAGCAAGCAGGTTTCTTCACCATGAGCCCCCTGCTTGGGCTCTTCAATGCTGGCTATACCGAAGTGACCTATCAGCTGCGAACTCCTGCGGCCGGGGGTCGGGCCTACATCCGCAGCATGGAAGCAGTAGAGCGCAGTCTTACTCGCGCCTCGGTGGTGGAAATGGGCCGCATGGAACGCCACCTCGGCATTCTGGCCACCATCGCCGCTGTGAGTCCCTTCGTGGGTTTACTTGGGACTGTGTGGGGTATCATTTACGCTTTTCAGGGCATCGGCGCCACGGGCAACGCCAACCTAGCCACGGTTGCCCCCGGTATTTCCGAAGCCCTGGTGGCCACTGCCATCGGCCTGTTCGCGGCCATTCCCGCGCTCATGGCCTACAACTTTTTTCAAGGACAGCTCAAGCAGTGGCAGACCGAATTGGATGATTTCTCCCTCGAATTCATCAGCCTGTCCGAGCGGAATTTCACGTGAACCCCTCTCTGCCCCTTTCCCTGGATTGGGAGGACTGGTTTCAGCTTTGCTGTCCACCTTTTGACGATCTGCACGCCCTGGATCATTTTGAGGATCGCCTGGAGCGGGCTACGGACCTGGCGCTGCAACTCTGCGCGGAGTTGGGCGCCAAGGGTACCTGGTTCTGTCTCGCGGATCAGGCCAAGCGCCATCCAGACCTGCTTCGGCGCATCGTCTCAAGCGGACATTGCATTGGGCTTCATGGCCTGACCCACAGCCGGGCCTTCACCCAGGACCGGACTTCATTCCGCCAATCCTTGGTGCGTGGCAAGGCCATCATTGAGGATCTTTCGGGAGCCCGGGTGTTGGGCTTCCGCGCCCCGGAATGGAGCCTTAGGAATGATGCCATCGAGTACTGGCAGGAACTCCCGGCGCTTGGGTTCACCTTCGATTCCAGCCGGGCTCCCTTGAAAATCCTGGGCGATCCAGCTTGGTCCAGGCATCCCTATCGCTTAGCTGAAAATCTTTGGGAATTGCCACCCCCAGTGATGGGTCTTGGCCCGCTGACAGTGCCGCTCTGGGGATGGGCCATGCGCATACTGCCGGAATTTCTGCTTTCAGCAGAGCTCAAAACGTTGCAGGCAGAAAAAGTGGGCACACCCCTGGTTCTGCATCCCTGGGAGTTGGATGAGCAACAGCCCCCGCTTCCCCAGGCGAGCATGGGCCATCGCTTTGCCCATCGCGCTGGGTTGCGGGGCTACGGCTCACGTTTGAGAAAGCTTTGGTCCGGCTTGAATTTAGTGTCCCTTGAAGCCTGGATTGAAGCCAAGGAGAGCTCTGAAGCCGCCCAGTCGGCGCTCGTATTGCTGGAAGCACATTCGTGAAACCCCTGGTTCTGCTGGCTCCATCAGAAGACAAGGCAAAGGGCGGACACACCGGAAAACTGAGCGAGACGGTCGGGCAAAAATGGGTACGGGAAAAGCTGGTGGAGTTGGTGGTTCATGGGGGCCCGGGCGCCTGTTCAAAGGCATTTGGAGTCAAGGGTGGATCGCTTGAGAAAGCCCGCGAAGAAGCCTTGGCTTTGCGCCATCCGGTGCCCTTGATGCCTGCCCTGGAACGCTACCAGGGTGTCGCCTTCGGCGCTCTGGATGCCGCTTCATTACCAAAGGAATCTTGGAAGCAGGTTTTTATTCTCTCGAATCTGCGCGGGTTGGTGCGTGGCGATGAACTGGTGCCACCCTACAAACTGAAGCTGGGTGGAATTCCAAGGCTCAAGGCGCATTGGCAACTGCATCTGAAATCCCTGCTGGATACGATTCCCAAAGGCCCGATTTGGGAACTCCTGCCAAATGAACACGCGGATTTATTGAAGAGCTGGGAGCGCCCCCGGCATACGCTTGAAATCGTGAATGAAGAGGGCAGCACCATCAGTCACTACTCCAAGCTTTACCGCGGCCTCGTAGCCCGGTGGATCCTGGAACATCAGCAAGGCGATCCAGCCAAGGTGGTCCGTGGCAAGATCGCAGCTTGCCGGTGGGATGGAGAAGCGGAAAATGCCTGGGGTGGAATCATGCTGAGATTGGTAGTCTTTATAGGAGCTGGAGCATGAACTGCGGCTCTGGGAAACCCATCTTCTTTCAGCGCCAACCGATGCTTCCACTGCCGGTGCAGCGGCTCTTGAGATTAAGGTTGGAAGCGGCCCTTGAAGATCCCAAAGATCGTGCTTTGCTCGTTTGGCCCACGGTCCTGGGCGCTCCAAAATTGCGCCAGGATCATCCTGACGGCATCCCAGAAACAGTGCTCTTTTCCCATGCCGTAAAAATGCTGCGGAACCTGGGCAATGAGGACCCAGAGGCTACTTGGCGGGAGGGAATGACTCGTTTTCCTGAAACCGCCGAGAGGGGGGAAACGGGCTTCAAACCCCATAGTGATTGGGGTTCCCTTGGACCACTGGTGAGTTTGCGCTGTGGTGTGGCCCTGTCTGCGCTGACAGAACTTTCAGTGGATGCAAGCTATGGATTAAAGGCAGGATTGGTGCTCTTCAACAGCTCGCTCTATCACGAGACTCACGACGCGCTGGAAATGATCTGGAAGAATGGGCTCGGCGATCTGAGGGAAGGGTTGCAGGGCCTCATTTTGATGACCGCGGGCTATCACCATTTGCAGCTTCAAAATAGAAGCGGGATGAAAGCCGTGTGGGAAGAATCCATAAAGCGTCTGCATGCATTTGGTGGGCTGCTAGACACTCCCTGGGGCAAGGTGGATTATCGCGATGCGATTCAACTGACCCGGGAACGTGAAGCGTACCTTGACCTTGGAAGCAATGACTTTGAGCCACTCTGGGCCATGCCCGTGCCGCGATGGGAGCTGTCATGATCAGGTGCGATGTACTGGTATTAGGCGCGGGAATTGCAGGATGCGTATCTGCGCTGCGGGCAGCGGACCTTGGTGCGGATGTGGTGTTGGTGTCCAAGGACACCCTGGGCATGACCAACACCTCTTGGGCTCAAGGAGGGATCATTGGTCTTCCGGGTGAAGCCGAACACGATTCACCTTCATTGTTGGCCTCGGACATCGAGGCGGCTGGTGCCGGCCTTTGCCGTCATGAAGCCGTGCAGATGTTGGCGGAAACAGGGCCAAGCCTATGCCGGGACTTTCTTTGGAATCGCCTCGGCGTGCCCTTTGACCAGAACAGCGAAGGCGTGCCGGATCCCACCAGGGAAGCAGCTCATAGTGCCAAGCGCATCTACCACGCTAAAGACGCTACTGGCCGGGTCATTCAGGAAACGCTGAATGAGGCCGTGAGCACACATCCACGCATCCGTGTGCTGGAAAACCGCATGTTGGTAGATTTGCTGGCGATGCCCCATCACGCTGCGGACCCCCTAAAGGTTTATGACCCGATGCATGTGTGGGGTGCCTATCTTTTTAGTGAAACCACGGGCAATGTGACCACTGCCATCGCTAAGCGCACTGTGCTCGCCACCGGTGGTCTGGGTTACCTCTACTTGCACACGACCAATCCGGCGTCGGCCACGGGCGATGGCCTTGCAGCGGCCTATCGGGCCACGGCGCGTATCGTCAATTGCGAATATGAGCAGTTTCATCCCACCGCCCTTTATGTGCCGGGCAAGCCTCGAATGCTTCTGACAGAGGCTCTGCGCGGGGAAGGTGCCCATCTCGTGAACCGTAAAGGTGAACGATTCATGCAGAAATATGCACCGGAGCAGATGGAGCTGGCACCCCGGGACGTGGTGAGTCGGGCCATCTTCCAAGAGTTGGCCACCAGTGGCGACGCTTCGGTTTATCTGGATTTGCGACCTTTGAAGGCCAAGCTGGACATTGAGGAACACTTTCCCACGGTCTTTGCCGCTTGCATCGCGGAGGGCCTGGACCCCCTGCGTCAACCCATTCCCGTGGTACCTGCGGCGCATTATTTCTGTGGGGGCGTGTTGGTGGACTTGGATGGGCGCTCTTCCTTGCCGGGGCTTTACGCCGCAGGCGAGGTGGCCTGCACGGGGCTGCACGGCGCGAATAGGCTGGCTTCCACCTCGTTACTGGAAGGCCTGGTCTGGGGCTATCGCGCCGCAGACGCGATCCATGCTGAACTGCAGCACATCGATCAACCTGCTACCCATGAGTTCACTGCATGGCAGCCTTCTAAACATTCTGAAAGCCCCGATCCATTACTGGTGGAACAGGACTGGAACTTGATCCGAACCACACTCTGGAACTATGCCGGCATCATCCGAAGCGGGGCCCGATTGGAACGGGGCCATGCCGATATGAGCTACTTGTACCACCGCCTCGAGCGTTTCTATCGTGAAGCGCCCCTCTCCCGGCGGATCATGGAACTGCGCAGCGCGATCATCTGCGCCCGACTGATCCTCAAAGCCGCGCTCCTGAATAAAGAGAGCCGCGGCTGTCATTACCGGGTGGATTGAACAGCTAGATCGGCCAAGGACCTGCGCCTTCGCGCACCAGCACGGGCTCTTCGCCAGTAAGGTCAATAATGGTGCTGCCCAGACCGATGGGCTGACCGCAATCAATCACCATGTCGAGGGCATGGCCCAGCTCTTCCTCGATCTCCCAGGCTGAGTTCAACGTGGCTTCCCCGCTCACATTGCAGCTGGTAGTGATGATGGGTTCTCCCAGCAGCTTCGAAAGCTCGTGGCAAAACGGGTGGTCGGGGATGCGGAGGCCCACTATGGGGTGGGCTTTACCCTTTCCTTTGGATTCCAGATACCTGGGAACTTCGTGATTCGCGGGCAACAGGGCGGTGTAGGGACCCGGAAACATCTGCTTCAAAAGGCGGAAAGTGGGTGTGTCGAGATGGCGGGTGTAACGGCACAGCATTTCGAAATCCGCGCATAAAATGCTCATGGGTTTTTTGGGGTCGCGGCCTTTGAGGGATTGAATGCGGCTTACCGCTTTCTTGCGTGAGGCCAGGCACCCTAGGCCGAACAGCGTGTCCGTAGGATAGGCAATGACGCCATCCTTCAGCAACAAGTCCGCGATCCGTTGCAACTGCCGTTCTTGGGGGTTATCCGGGTGAAGAGTAAGAATCATGGCTGGCTATCCAAAAGCCTGTTCCAGCGATCTCTTCCAGCACTGGGATGTTCACCCGTGGTTTGGAAGAAACGTTCAGCAAGCATAGGGTCCATGATCGCCGTAACACCGCTCCGGCGCGCGTTCAGAGTGAGTAGTGCCACAACGCTAAGCCCGTCGCTGATCTCGCCGGACAAAACGCGCTGGAGGCATTGTTGAAAGGTTTCACGATGAATTGCCAATTCTTCATCTTCTTCCGCATGGTGGATACCACCTGCACTATGCAGGTCAGTAGCAAGAAAAAGGAAGGCTTCTTCATCAGTACTTGAATTGCTGGGATGAAAGTGGGCCAATGGCTCCCAAGAATCTGCTTCGAGATCCGCTTCTTCGGCAAGTTCACGGCGGATGGCAGCAAAGGGACTCTCATGCTCCTCGCCTCCACCTTCTGGGATCTCCCAGCTGTACTGTTCCAGCGGGTAGCGCCATTGACCCACCAGGATCACTCGGTCTTCAGCATCCAATGCCAGGACTCCGCATGCGGAACGCTTGAAGCCGCACACCGCATAGTGGCCCGCCCGGCCACGGCGATGGCGGAAGCGATCCTCGCGCAATCGCAGCCATGGCGAATCGTACAGCGCCTTGCGCTCCAGAACAGCGTAGGGATTCGGCTTGGCGGGGATGGGTAGAGGGGGCAGCTTCATGTCTCTCATTAAAGCAAAAACGCCCGCATCTGCGGGCGTTTCGAACAGGGGGGAAAGTTAGCGGCGAAGTCCGAGACGCTCGATGACGGTGGCGTAACGAGCCTTATCCTTGCGCTTCAAGTAATCAAGAAGGCGGCGGCGCTGACCCACCATGATCATCAAGCCACGGCGGCTGTGGTAATCCTTCGAGTGGATCTTGAAATGCTCCGTCAGATCATTGATGCGCTTTGTGAGCAAAGCCACCTGGACCTCGGGAGAACCCGTGTCCGTGGCGTGCTGCTTGTAATCTTCGATGATGATGGTCTTTTGCTCTAGCGTGAGGGCCATGGTTGGCTCCTTTTCGGGGGTGTCTCCCGTCACCATCCTTGCAGCCCCGTGCGCCGCTTGGTGGTCAAAGTCCGGAGGAGGCCGGACGCCAGTTGTTGGCTATTTATTTTCGCGTGGAACGCGGAAATAAATGGTGCGGATAGAGGGAGTCGAACCCCCACGTCTTTTGAACACTAATACCTGAAACTAGCGCGTCTACCAATTCCGCCATATCCGCTTCAAAGATCTCATCCGTTCCCCAAAGGGTGACGAAAAGACGAAACTCAAGCCTAGCGTGGGCCTCGATCTGCATCAAGCGGAAATGCTGAGACCTCAGGGGCGGGTCCCCCGACCAAGAGGTGGGGGGTCCTGAGGGGGACGTAGTGAGCGAAGCGAACAGGCGGTCCCCTTCGGATATATATCTCGGAAGCTCACCAGTGTGAGTAGGCAATGTTGTTCATCCCAGTCCCTCTGGCCTGACTGTATACGTCAAAGACGTTGCCCCCGCCCCAACTCGTGCTGTTGGCTTCGTCGTTGATGGAACGCAGCCCCCACTCAGAGTGGCCCGTGAAGGGGTCCACGGGAACGCGGCGCAAGAAGCGGATCTTTCCGGTCAGGGATCCATTGGCTTGGGCACCTTCCACAAGCAGATCCAGGGATTCTGGATACCCCATGTTCTCGGGTGGGGGAGGCTTGATCCGCTGCTGGTCTACCGCGAGTTTATAGGCGTCTATGGCCATGCGCATCTCGCGAAGGTCACGGCGCAATTCCAATTCCTTTTGGCGTTTGATCCCATTTTTAGCCATGGGAATCACCGCTGATGCCAAGATCATCAGCACCGTGCAAGTGATCAATAACTCCATCAGCGTGAAGGCGCGCTGAGCCATTCCATTACCCCGGCGCCTAGGCGTTTTCGGCGCGTGAATGGTCATCAACCCAAGCTTGGCCACTAATTCACCGTCACCAAAGCGTTGACCCAGCGTCCGGGGATGGGGTTTTTACCCAACATGAAGGTTCCGCTCTGGATGAGAACCGGAGCATTGCCTGGGGTCAGTGCCTCGACTTGAAGCATCAGCAGGGCGCCACTATCTACAGAGGCCGTGGCCTTTTTGAAAGTCACCGTGACAGCACCATCTTTTCCTGGCTTTTGCTCAAGAGAGCCGCCATCGGTCGTGAGGAAATCTCCAGGCGCAATGGAGATGAGTTTCAGCTTGGGATCAATGATCAGATTGAAAGTCCCCGAAGTGAGACCCTTGGCGCTGCTGGCATTCAGTGTGATCTGGAGCTTCTCCCCCTTGCTTAGTGTTTCAGAATAGGGCGACATGAAAAAGACCAGGTCAGCATTGTCGTCCGAAGCTTTTACTTCCGTCGCCCTGAGGACGGGCGTGATCTCAGTCTTGGCATCGGGTATTAATTCCGGCTTGGCATTACCTCTCGCGTTGCTTTTGGACGGTGAAGGCACCGGCATTGCCTCCGGTGGAGGTACTCCCGTGCCTGCGGGTGGAGTCTTGGGGGGAGTTACGGGTGCAACGGGTACTACGGGTATTGCAGGCGCAACCGATTTTTTCGTTCCCAGCTCCTTATCCAGATTCAACTCCGGTGAAGGGGCTTCAGGAACCTCTGTGAAAGGACCAGCCTTGCTGGTGGCGAGATCTGGATCAAAAGCTTCGAAATCTTCCTTGGTGTAGCTCGGTTTGCGTACGAGAACCGTGCGGATGGTAAGCAGCACATCAGTCTTGGCTTTGTTTTTTCGAGTATTGCCCAAGAGCTTGCCGAGAATCGGGATATCAGTGATACCCCAAATGCCTTGAAGACTCTTTTGCTCTTCCTCCTTCAGCAGTCCTCCAAATACGGCGGTTTCACCATCGCGAAGGCGTGCCATGGTCTTGATCTCACGCTTGCCAAGATCAGGGCGACCCGGCGTGGAAGCGGCTTTGAGGGTTGTGATCAAAGCTTCTATCTTCATGGTGATTTCGCCATTGTAATGAACGCGAGGCTCAACCTTGATCTTCACTCCCACGTCTTCGTAGTTGAACTGGGTCTGGGCACCACCTCCCAGAAGGCCGCCAAGACCGCCAAGGCCACCGGTTTGCCCCGTGGTGCTGGAGGGCAACGAAAGGGCGCTTTGGGTGACGGAAATTTTCTCGCCAATGTTCACTTCTCCGGTCTCACCACTCAGTACGCGGACATTGGGGCTAGCCACCAGCTTGGCGTCGCCGGTGCTTTTGAGCACATCCAGGGCAATGCTCGGGAAGAGGAAGCGCAAGTCAGCTTTGCTGATACGCAGAGCGCCCTTGTTCTGATTCAACCCACCTGTGTTGTCTATGGTTGCCCCCAGGCGGAAGACGCCTGCACCGCCACCCATGCCGTCCGTGGGAGAGATCACTGGCAACAGGCCCACTTGTTCTGCGCTGCTCTCAGTGACTTCCAGCAGCTCCATGTAGACCATCACTTCCGGCTTGGCCTTATCAAGCTGATTCACGATGTGCTCGGAGATGACCAGTTCGTTGGGCTTGGCCTTGATGGTCACCGCGTTAAGCCGTTTGTCCGTGAAGATCTTGAGCTGTGGAATGAGGGTTGAAAGGACCTGACGAACACCGTCCACTTCTGCGTTGCTCAAATAGAAGGTCTTGATCAGGTGGTTTTCATAGAGTTCCTTGTTCTGTGGATTGCTCTTGAAAATCATGATCGTTTTCTCGTCTATTTTTTTGTAGAAAAGGTCGTTCTGGAGCATCAGGGTGTCCAAGGCCTGCTGAAAACTGAGGCCCTGCATATCAATCTGGATTTGCATGTCCTGGAAGGATGAATGGGGAATGATATTCACCCCTGATGCCTTGCTCAGGATGGCAAAGATGTCCTTTAGGCTGGTCTTTTTCAGGAAGGTAAGGGAAATCCCTTCGATGGAGCGAGGATTCAATTGCATTGGAGAAGAGGAATCCGCCTTGGCTTTGGCGCTTGTATAGTCCTCTGCTGATTCCTTGGCCTTACGCTGCTGTTCGTCCAGCTGCATTCGGGCCAGCGTATCCAGGGCGATGGCGTTATTGGGATCCAGGACCAAGGCGCGCTTCAGCTCCATGGCGGTCTCATCCAACTGCCCGCGCGATTCCAGCACCCGTGCCTTTTCAATGTGCTCCGTAGCCGCCAAGGGCGCTGCCCGGCGGTAGCCGTTTTTGGCCTGCACATTTCCCGGGTCCTTCCTCAGGATGGATTGATACTCACGGGTCGCGTCTTCATAGCGTCCTTCAGAAAAAGCGTGGTTGGCGCGATGGAGGCTGCAGCCAAGACTCGCCACCAGTGCGGCAGCCACGAGGGCCAGGTGAAGGGTTTGAGCCATCTTGGGCGTGGTGAATCGGGGATTTCGGTTCAGGTGCATGGGGCCATCCAGATTGTCAGGTGAGTCTTTGAGTGAGTTCAGTCAGTTGAATCGTTGAAAAGGACCAGTGGAAACTTAAAAATCGTTGGTGACCTGCGTATTCGCACCGCCAGATCCCGCATAGTCGCGCGCTTCCAAGGCCATTTTCATATCCACGTATTTGGTATTCTGGAATTCAGCCATCTTGTCCGTGAGTTTCACCAGCTTCCAGGTTGCTTTCTCGATGTGCCCAATCTGGAAAGTGAAAGGTTCATCACCCTTGAAGAATGCTCCGATGATGCCGGAGGTTTTAGTCTCCAAGAAACCGATGTAACGCAAGTACTGTGGCCGCGTAGAGAACTCGGCATCCCTGGCTGACTTTTCCGCCTCGGCCTTCAATTCCGCTTCGGTAGGCGGCGGTGGCGGTGGCGGTGGTGGTGGTGGTGGCAGTGGCGGGGGTGGGGGTCCTTCAAAAAGGAAGAGATCCCGATGCATCTTGGATTCGTTGGGCAGTTCGCCCGCCATATCCAGTTTCGCCAACTTCGGAAGATTTCCCAGCGCGTTCATCTGCCGACTATCCAACCCTGCGGGCTGCGATAATCCAACACGGGTGGGTCCCGATTTCCGTTTCGGCGCGTCGGGCCATAACAACCAGGTAAGGATGCCCACGAAGGCCACCAGCGCGATTTGAGTCCGGCGATTGGTTTTTAATTCTAGCAGCAGGGCTTTGGAGTCCATACCTTTGGAAGGCGCGCCGTTACTCATGCTTCCTCCGGCGCGGCGGATTCGGATTTCGGAGTTATGCCGGAATGCCTGAAGGCGCGGAGGCTGACGCTCAGTCGGGCGCCTTCGGGACTTTCTTCAAGCCTCGCCGAGCCGACGGCAAAAGGTAGTCCGCTGCCCTCGATGGCCAACATGAAAGGCTTCATGGAGGGATAGATTCCCAACACCGTGAATTCCACATCAATGGATTCCAGATCGGTGCCCTTGGCGCCTTCGCGGCTTGGCAGGCCGTACTTCACCGTCTGCAGGCGAACACCATAGTCCCGGGCTTTTTCATACAGCAGTCGGCTGAGCTCCCACTGGAGTTGGCCCACATTGCCTGAAGGCATTTTTTTCTCAAGGTCATCGAGATGCTTCTGATCAAGTGCCAGCCGGTCCACCAGTCCTTGCCGTTCGACCAATTCCGAGATCTGGACGGAGAGCAGGGCCTTAGCAGCCTTTCTGGCCTTCTCCTGTTCATCGCGTCTGCGGGAGGCATCCGGGAGGACGAACAGGGCGACTCCAAGGGCGGCGAGTAGCAGTACGCCCCCCACGGTGGCACGCACAGAACTTTTGCGCAGGGTTGTGGTGCTCATGGGCGGCCTCCGCTATCGCTCTGGCGATTGCTGTCGCTCTGGCCGTTGCTGTTGTCCCTACCGTTGCCGTTGTCCTGACCATTGCGGTTTCTGCGGTTCGGGGGAGGCCCATTCTGGTTGTCATTCTGCCGGGATGGAACGGCCCGACTGGGGCGCCCAGGAGACCGGGCATCCGGTCGCTGCGTGATGGGCATTCCAGGCTGTTGCTGAGGTGGAGTTGGCATCGGTTGTGGATAGCTTTGAATGGGTGGATTGACCTTGACACCAGCGCTCACTGGCAGGGCTGGCGACCAGGCCTTGCCTTTCTCCGGAGGCGGGAAGGGCAGGTAGGGTGAAGGCACCGATACGACCGGCAGGAATAGCTCGAAATCCACACCACCACCTGTCCGTTCAGCTTCCCGTTCCAGGATTACCTGCTGGAAAAGATCATTCTTCTGAAGCGAAGCCACGAATTTTTCTTCAGCTTCGCGGGTCCTGGCCTCACCCTTCATTTTCAGAGCCACACGTTGATCGGATCCGCGCATTTTCTGGATGGACTTCATCCGCACGTCCTGCACCAGGCTTCGTTCCAATTCGGCCGTGAGCCGGGACCAGGGCAAGGTGCGCTCGGTGAAGATACGCTCCGCCAGTTTCCAACGGGGCAATTCTTTCGTGACGTCCAGTGAGCGCAATTGCTCGACGAGTTTGTCCTGCTTCCGGGCATATTTCTGGGCATCCTGGCTGATGAGAATGGCCTGTGCGCCAGCATTTCTGGCCTGGTTGGCACGGAAAGCCCAGGTGGCCAAGGCACCAAGGAGACACACAACGCCCAGAGCGATAGCGCTCCAGCCAAGGATTTCGTGGTTCCGCCGCCAAATCGTCGGCTGGGGCGCCAGATTGAGTTTGAGAACCGGGATGGGCATCAGAGGGCCTCGCTCACGGGTATCTCGGGCTGAATCATGTGAAGGGGAATCGAGGTCGGAGGGAAATTCGGCGCTCCCCAAACCCAGATTTCCTGTGGAGATCGGTTTTCCCGCTGCAAGAATGCGGCGGAGGGGAGAATGCGATCGGTGACCCAGGTATCTGGATCCACGGGATCACTCCACTGGCGCAACAGCGATAAACCTCGACCCCAGGCCGCCAGGGTGCCCGTGAATTTCCCTCCCGCTGCCGGGCACAACGAAAGTAGCATTCCGGGCATCGTGCGGCTGGGTGCCAGGCGGTTGTACAGCCACAGCCAGCGCGGCAACAATACATGCACTGTTCGGCCCATCTTCAGCCCCAGTTGAACCCAGGCATCACGCTGGACTTCGGGCATGCCCGACAATAACCAAGCCCCCTCTTCAAGCGGCACGGCCTGCACGGCGTGAGGGATCTCTGAAGCCATGGCTTGATTGAAACGCCAGCGAAAAAAGGCATCTATGGCTTCAGATCCTTGAGGCAGTTCCACGATGTCCCGAATCAGTACTGACGGTGCCATCAGATCATCCACGATCCATTGAGTGGGGCCGAGGGGCATTTTGGTGAGGGCCTGGGCCAGATCGTCTTCGTTGGGAAGTCCATCAGCAGAGTTGATGGTCCGGTCGCCGCTCTCGATGTGGATGCGATGAGGCTCAATCCATATGACCGTGGCGTTCTTGGCCCCGAATGAAAACAAACTCATTTAGCTTTCTCCTGATTGATCTCATCCTGCTTTGTCTTTAGGACCTTTGCGAACCGGCGCTGAGCCCGATTCTGCCCGTGATACCAGCCCCAGCAGAAAATCATGGCGGCGCTGAAGGCATGGAGCCACCACCAGCCACTCATGGGATACCGCATGGAATCAGGCAAGGGGGGCACGAGATCTCCGGTGGGAATGAGGAAACAGTGGTTTGAGGGCAAAGGTCTAGTCTATCGCCCGAAGGCTGGAAGCCCAAGCGCGGATGGGGTTCAGGAGAGCAGTGCAGAGGTGGGTTGGTTGAATGGGGCGGGTAGGGTGTTCCTGAGTGGTGTTGGAAGCTATCGGATCATTCCAATGCAAGACCAACGCCTGCATCGTTTCAAGCATGGCCCCTTTTGGGCGCGGGCTGAACATGGTATGGAGTAAACGGGGCGGAAGTTCCGCCAACGACCCAGGAGTGTCCCGGTTTTGCGTCTGCTAGCTCTCGAATTGAATGGTTTCAAATCCTTCGCGGATCCCCAGAAGCTTACGTTTCCTGGAGGAATGACCGCGGTGGTGGGTCCCAATGGCTGTGGTAAATCGAACATCACCGATGCGCTGGCTTGGGTGCTGGGTGAGCAGCGGGTCAGCCTTTTACGGGGCGCGGAGATGTCCGACGTCATTTTTTCAGGGACCTCGGACCGCCGTGCCACAGGCATGGCAGAGGTCAAACTGTCACTTGAGATGGCCGATCCCGCGCTGCCGGGAGCCACCAAGGAAATGGTGATTTCACGCCGCCTGTACCGGGACCAGGGCTCCGAGTATCGGGTCAATGGGCGCGAGACAAGGTTGAAGGACGTGCAGGACCTGCTCATGGATACAGGCATGGGAACCCGTGCCTACTCCTTCATCCAGCAAGGGCAAATTGATCTGATTCTTTCAACCAAACCCAAAGATCGCCGCATTTTATTGGAGGAGGCCGCCGGTATCACGAGGTACAAACTTCGCCGCACCGAAGCGGAGCGGCGCCTGGTGGAGACCAAAGCCAACCTGGAGCGGTTGCAGGACATCCTATTTGAACTCAACAAGCAGTTGGATAGTCTGCGGCGTCAAGCCGTCAAGGCCAAACGGGCCGAAGAACTGGACTACACGATCAAAGCCACCCAGCGTGTGTTGCTTTCTTCCAAAACCGAAGAATTCCAGGTGCTGAAGTCGAGGTTGACTGATACGCGAGACCACCTCGAACGGCAGGTGGCCCAACTTACCGTGCAGGTATCAGAAAAAGCGGCGGAAGTGGGAGCCCAGCGCTTGTTGGTGGACGAGGTCCAGCGCAGCCTCGATCGAGGTCAGCGCACGGTCATGGCCCTGGATCAGCGGTTAAGTTTCATCGAACAGGAAACGGGGTTTGAAGAAAGTCGGGTAGCCGAAGCCACGGGGCTGGCGGAGCGCATGGAGAGCCGACATCAGGAGCTGGTGCTGCGCGTCACCACCCTTACCGCAGAAATCATCGCGATGCAGGCCAAGGAAGGCGAAGCTGCACTCCTGCTGGCAGGTCGGGAAGCCGCCTTCAGCGATGCGGAGGAATCGGTCGTGTTGGCCGGCGGGGCTCTGCGTCGAACCGAGGCGGATTTGAAGGACTTGCGCCATAAAAGAGCCGAAGCCAAGGCATCCATTCAGGCCCATCACAAACAGAAACTGGAAGTCCAAGGTCTGATTGCCCAACTGGAGGGGCGATTGGAAAGTCTCAATCATGAAGAGGCTGTTCGAGCACCTCGGCTGGATAGCCTGCGGGCTGAATCCCTCCGCTTGGACAAGGAACTGGAAGGCAGTGCGGAACGTCTGGAGGCCGTCGAGGAGGCCCTGCGGGTGCAACGCAATGAAGCGCGCGAAAAGCAGGAATCCATTCGAATGGCGGCCAAAGTGCTGCGAGAAGCTGAGGGCCGCCTCGAAGCTGCCGAGCGTCGCATCAGCCAGACCTCGGACCTACTGCAACAAGCCAGCGGGTCTGTGGAGATCAAGAAAGGACTCGCCTGGCTGCGGGGGCGGGGTTTCCAGATTCGTAGTCTCGCCGAATGCATTGAGGTGGATGAAGAACATCGTCCGGATCTGGAGCGTTTATTAGGCTCTTGGATCCAGGCGATCGCCGTGGATCCAGCGACCATGGTCGGCACAGCCGAGGCGCCTGGTCAGCTGTGGATGGAAGCAGCAACCCATTCCGAACCACAACCCCTTCCTGAAAATTGCAAGGCATTGAAAATTGGCATCACCTGGAAAAAGGGCGCGCCGCGCATGTTTGAAGGCCTTGTCCAGCGTTCCTATCGCTGTGCTGATACGGATTTGCCGGGGCTGGCCATCCAGCATCCTGAGCTCGCCTTTGTATCCCCACATTTTGTAAAAACACCCTTTGGCCCGGTGCAGCTTGGCGCTGATGCACCCGCCGCATCGCCCTTAAAACTTCAATCCGAATTGGACTCGGCGAGGAAGGAACGCGAGACCCTGCTGAATGAAACCGAGGCTACCGAGGAAGGCCTCAAGCGGCTGCAAGAGGATATTTCAGCGTCCCTGATGCGCCTCGAAGCAATGGAAGAGGACTATCGGGAAGGTCGCCAGCGCATTGAGTCATTGAAGGGTCAGCTCGCATCAGCGAACGGACAGCTTGGTGAAATCAAAGAATCCGCTGAACGGGCGGATGCGTTGTGGGACCAGTTGGAACAGGAGATCAAGACCCATCAGCACCGACTTCGCGTTCTGGAAGAAGCCCCTCACGAGGCCGAAGACGCGGCGCTCGAAGAAGCGATCCGAACTGGAGAAGCCAAGGTACACGAAGCTCAAAGCGTGCTGGACCAGCATCGCGAAGTCCGCATGGAAGTCGCCCGACTGCGCGACGCTTCCTGGGCCGAACGGGATGCCATGCAGCGACAAATCCAACTCCAACAGCGAGGTCTGTTCGATGTGGAAGCTGAATTGAAGCGCCTGGAAATGGATCTTTCCGAATCGGAGGGGAAGCGAGTGGAGGCCTCGAAGCATATCCAGGAACTGGAAACTGAAGCCCAGGGGAAACTGAAGGAACGCCAGGCTGCGGTGGAGGTGCTGGCAGAATTGCAGCCGCGAATGGAGGCTGAAGCCGAGGCCCTTCGGGTGCAGGAACGTGCCGCCCGTGACTTTCAGGAAGCCCTGGAAAATGCCCGGCAATTACATCATGAAAACCAGGTTGCCGCGGCGCAGGTCCAGGGTGGTGTGGATGCCCTGGCCAAGGAAGTTGAACTAGCCTTGGGCCTTGAAGTACCAGCTTTCATGGCCTCGGTGACCGGGGAGGAACGCGCAGCCTGGGAATTGGGTGAACTGGTGCATCAGACCCGACTTAATGAAGCCCAAAGCAAGCGCTTGGATCTTGGCGGTGTAAACCCTTTGGCGATCCATGAACTGGCGGAGGCCGAGGAGCGGCTAGCCTTCATGCAGCAGCAGCAGGGTGATGTCCTGGAGGCCATCGGCAACCTGGAATCCACGATTTCGGAAATCAATGCCACCTCTGAGGAACGGTTTCGCGAAGCCTTCGATTTCATCAACGCGCGTTTTTCGGAAGTCTTCAAAGAGACTTTTGGTGGGGGTAGTGCCCACTTGTCGCTGGATGACCCCAAAGACTTGCTGGAGTGCGGCATCGAAATCACCGCCCAGCCCCCGGGCAAAAGCGCCAAGGCTTTGACGCTGCTCAGTGGCGGGGAAAAAGCACTGACTGCCATCTCTCTGCTTTTTGCGATCTTCCACTTCAAACCCTCTCCATTTTGTGTGCTGGATGAGGTCGATGCGCCCCTGGATGAAGCGAATGTGAGCCGTTTTGCCGCGCTGGTGCAAAAGATGAAAGCCGACACGCAGTTTATCGTCATCACCCACCAGAAACCCACCATGGTTGCTGCAGACACGCTCTATGGCGTGACCATGCAGGAGAAGGGTATTTCAAAACTCGTCAGCGTACAGTTGCGCGAAGCCGAGCAGCTGGTGTGATTGGCGGTTGGCTCATAGCCCACCGCCATAGCCCATCATCTGCTAGCCTGACCCCATGAATCTGGTGGATTGGGACCTCGGCAATGTGTCGCACGGAATCACTTGGGGCGGTGTTGACGAAGCGGGGCGAGGGGCTTGGGCCGGGCCGGTGGTGGCGGCTTGCGTGGTCCTGGATCACTCGACCATCCGGAAATGGCGGCACGTATTGGAGGATGTTCGGGATAGCAAACAGCTGAAGCCTGCGCGGCGGGAAGCCTTGGCCTCAGAATTGAAATCACTGCTACCGGCTTATGCCGTTGGAGAAGTGGACAATCTCGGCATTGATCGGGAAAACATCCTGGAAGCCACCTTCATGGCCATGCGCGGCGCCGTGTCCCAACTCGTGACGAAACCCCGCATCCTATTCGTGGATGGGGACCAGGCCCCCAAAACCGGGCTTCCTGAACGGCTGCTGGTGGAGGGGGACGCCACTAGTTGCGCCGTGGCCTGTGCCAGCATCCTGGCCAAAACCCATCGTGACGAAATCATGCGGCACATGGATGACCACTACGAGGGCTACGATTTCGGGCGACACAAGGGTTATGGTACCGCCAGGCACCGTGAAGCCTTGCGTTCGCTCGGGGCATGCGCCATCCATCGCATCAGCTTCGCGCCCGTCATTTCAGCTCAAAAAACCCTGGAACACGTCCGCGATGAATTGCGCCAGAGTCTTGAAAAATGCGACTCGGTACTGGAGTTGCATGCATGGGTGGAGGTTCATCTACGACCGGCCTACGGGGCCTTGAAACTTGTATGGGTGGAGACCCTTCGACGCCGTTACGCCACCTTGCTGACCCGGATGGTGGCTGGGGAAGAGGGCCTTCGATGAACGTTATTCCAGTCGTACTGGGCCTTGTGCAACAGAATGAGCGCTGGTTTCTCCAGCGCCGGGATCCTGACAATGCGGTGCTACCTGGACGGTGGGAATTTCCAGGCGGAAAGGTTCACCGGGGAGAAGCTGTTGCAGACGCGCTGCGCCGGGAATTGCAGGAAGAATTGGGTTGGAAACCAGCATCGGTCACTGCCCTCGAAGCTGTGGAGCATCGTTACGTTGATCGCACCGTGCGCCTTCACCCCTTTTTCTGCGAAGGCGCCTTTGAACTCCGAACGAGTCTTTCCTGGGGCTGGTTCACCTTGGATGAAATACTTGGCCTTCCCACCCCAGAAGCCAACAGATCACTGTTGAAGAGCATGGCGACTGAATCCACTCCCAGCCCTGAAATCCAACGTGTGAGAAACTAGTTTGTTAATCTATGCACACCAAACATATGGAGTTCATGTGCGTCGAACACTGAAGGGGATTTTGTTACTGGCCAGCGCGCTTGGCTTCCTCGGGCCGTGGGCCAGGGCCCAATCCAAACCTGTGAGCAAGGTAGTACCGCCCAAATCCGGGACCCAAACCGAAGTGACCGTGGATGCGCGCCAAGGGAAATTAGGGTTGGGCTTGCCTGATCCCATAGTGGCGGGCCTGGATGCTGCCAGCGTCACTTCCAATTTCACCGAGGTATTGCGCAGGGATCTCGAAGATGCGGGTCCATTCGCGCTCTTGAAGGATAAGCTGCCCCTAAGTGTGGCTGTTGCCACCGTGAAACCCTGGCTTGATGCAGGGGCTGAGTGGGTGCTTGCATTGAAGGTCACGAAGAATGGTGAAGCTGTAACTGTTGCGCTGCAGGTGATGGATGTGAAGGCGACGACGCAGGGAGATGGCAAGCAGCTTCGCTATGCGTTCAGCAAGAACTACACAGGAAATGCAACCCTGCTGCGCCGCATCGCTCACACTTTGGCGGATGATCTGGTGGATCGGCTTACGGGCGATCGAGGAATTGCCAACACCCGAATCGTATTTGTGAGACAGATGGCGCCTGGTATCAAGGAGCTTTTCCAAGTTGATCGGGATGGTGCGAATCCCATTGAAATCACCCGGTATGGAAGTTTGACCCTGTCCCCCACGGTGGCGCCGGATGGCCGACTGGCCTATGTCACCTACAAAGGCGGATCGCCAGAAATATGGGGCCAACGGAAGCCGGGCGGTGCCCATGAACGTCTCTACCCCAATGCGGCTGCCGGAACGCAAGGAAGCTGTTACGCGCCGGTCTGGTCCCCCGATGGGAAGCGATTGGCTTTTTCCCAGAGCGATCGGCGCGGGAACAGCGACATCATGGTGTTGGATTCGCAATCGGGCCGTGTCCGCAAGTTGACCGATGGCGGCTTCATCAATACGTCTCCTAGTTGGAATCCAGCCGGTACCCAGATTGCCTTTACCTCTGATCGTGAAGGGGGCCCCCAGATCTACCTGATGGAAGAGGACGGTTCCAATGTGCGCCGTCTTACCCTCGAAGGCAGCTACAACGAAAGCCCCGCGTGGAGCCCAAACGGCGCCATGATCGCTTATGTTTCCCGTTTCGAAGGTAAATTCGATCTTTTCATCTTCAAACTTGGGGAAGGCAAGGCCTATCAGATCACCACGGGCGTGGCTTCCAGCGAGTCACCAGCATGGTCTCCCGATGAGCGCCGACTGGTTTTCTCCAGCAATCGGGGTGGTAGCATGCAGATCTGGACCACGGACCTTTCCGGTAATTCCGTTAAACGCCTCAATGAGTTCACACTCTGCCAAAGCGCGAAATGGACCAGGAGTCGTTAAAGGGTGTTCATCCAATTGTCTCGCAAGGACGCTTTTCTGATAATTGATGCAGATTTCTCTCGCCCTTCCAATCCGGCTTGCTAAGCTAAATCGGAATTTCAAAGGGCCCTCTTGGAGGTAGTTGTCATGCGATCGGTTCGAACCCTTTTCGTCCTTGGCTCATCGCTGGGGCTGGTCACGATGCTGGCCTGCAAAAAGCCTGAGCCCACTCCCGAACCACCCGCACCCACTGTCACCAAATTAGAACCGCCCCCGCCTGAAGTTAAAACAACTCCGGTGGACTCCACCAAACCCGTGGACATGAGCGCCGCAAAATACGCGGAATTCCAGAAGGCCGCGAGCGCGGCGCTCAAAGATATCAATTTTGATTTCGACAAATCTGATATTCGCGACACGGACAAGCCGAAACTCCAGGCGATCGCATCCTTCATGAAATCTTTCGCATCGGCCCACATCATGATCGAGGGCCACTGCGATGAGCGGGGTACCGTGGAGTACAACTTGGCCCTGGGTGATCGTCGAGCCGTCGCTGCCCAGAATTATTTATCAGGTCTTGGCGTCAACCGCGACCGCATGGGCACCATCAGCTATGGCAAAGAGAAACTCAAAGTCACGGGTCAAAACGAGGAAAGTTTCCTTATCAATCGTCGTGACGAGTTCAAGCTTCAGAATTAGGCTCTCTCGAACATCTCAAGGTCACGGGGGGCGTCAAGATGTCCCCCGTTCTTTTTTAACTTGGAGGTTCCATGAATCAGCGCAATCTGGCTCTTGCGGCTATCTTTGGCGGCGTGGCTCTATTCACCGGATGTGAATCAGATGAGCGGCTCAAGGCCGTGGAGCGTGAGGCGGGGGAAATGAAGGTGGAGGTATTCAAGCTGCGGCAGCAGCAAGAGGAGAACTCCCGCAAAGCCGATACTGACCGCAAAGATGCTGGAGAATGGCGAGCCGAGGACCGGCAATTCAGGGCAGACCTGCAGGAAACCCTTCGACAACTTTCGGACGCCACCAAAGTCATCAACAACCGCATGGGTAATGCCAGTCGCACCCCCGCCACGGCCCCGACCGTCCCAACCAGCACCGCACCCACCAGCACGCCTGATGACGAAAAAGCATTTGGCAGCGCTGTGCTGGACTACAACCGCGGCAACTACGCCATCGCCGCTGAAGGGTTGGATCTCTTTTTGCGCACCTATCCCAATAGCGTGCGGAAACCGGATGCCCTCTTCTTCCTGGGTATGGCTTACTACAATCAGAAAAATTATGAGAAATCCCAAGGCGCTTTTGATCGCATCCTAAGGGATCATCCCAACTCGAGCCAGTTCCTGCCGGCCAAGCTCAAACGAGGCCAGTGCCTGCTCAAGCAGGGACTGAAACCTGCGGCGTTGCGAGTCTTCAAGGAGTTGGTAGAGGGATTCCCAGGTACGCCTGAAGCGCGCACCGCCCAGCAGGAAGTGACGGATCTTGGTTACTGATCGCGATAGAAAGTTGGAACAATGGCGCGTTCCCGTCCGGATTGATTTCGCGGGTGGCACGCTGGATCTTTGGCCCATTTATGCGTTGATGGGTGGTGGCTGCACGGTCAATGCCGCCCTGAATCTGTGGATCGAATTGCAGGCTTCCTTTGACGGCGACGGCCACCAAATCGAGAGCGCGGACCTGGCGCTTTCTTTTGCGGAAACTGAATGGCCGCGGGTCGCGCCCCAGGGCCTCTCCTGGGTGTGGCGGATACTTGATGCCGCGCCGCGAAGGCCAGCTTATCTGAGCATCAACAGCCCAGTTCCAAAAGGATCCGGGCTGGGTATTTCAAGCTGTCTCGGGGTTGGCTTGTTAGGTATGGCAATGGGCCTTGAGGCGGGTGAGAAGCTTGCCACCCAGATACCCATGCTGCGGGATTTGGAAGCTCAGGAACTCCAAACCCCCACTGGGTGGCAGGACTACTATCCAGCTGCCCTCGGTGGATGCCTGGCCTTGCATTGGGGACCGAAACCCAACTGGGAGCGACTTGTCCCTCATCCTGAATTGCTGGATGACTTGCTGGTTTTCTATACGGGTCAGCCCCATCATTCCGGTCTCACCAATTGGGAAGCTTACAAGCGCTTTATCGAAGGAGACGCCACCACACGCGAAGCTCTGAAGGACATTGCTTTGATCGCGGAAGCCATGACATTGGCTGTTCCCGCGGATCCGACCGCAGTGGGTGAATTGCTGGAGCGTGAAGGAGCGGCCAGGGTCCGCCTTTCTCCCCATGTGGAGACGGATACTATGCGGACCGTGCGCGAACGCGGCAAGCGCGAAGGCTGGTTTTTAGGCATGAAGCCCTGCGGGGCTGGAGGTGGCGGATGCTGCATTCTGGTAGTCAAGAAAGGCGGTCGCGAAGCCGCCCAGTCAGCCTTACAATCCATGGCCTTACCTGTGCTACAGGCCGACATCACGGAACGTGGTTTGCATCACCTCTGAGTTGAATGAGCAAAGCTCTGGGAGAAGGACCCTGCAAGAGTGGGCTCCCTTCATCCTTGATCAATTCACGAAGGTGCTGGTCCCGTTTGCCTAGAGCAAGCTGATCCAATTCATTTTCGTGGATCCAACGGTAATCATTTGATGCTTGAAAACGCTTCTCCATGCGCAGATGCAAAGGGCTGACGAACTCCCGCCGATGGGTGTAGACCTGGGTCCACCCGGGCCAAGCACGAAGTTCGGAGGATGCGTAGGGTAAGCCGGGATCGGCGGCCACAGTCTCTTCCACCAAGACTGCCGACTCCACGGCTGGCCATTTCCAAAGCCCGGCCAGCAGGCCTTTTTGAGCAGGCTCACACAGCAACCAATGCCCTTCGGCTTCCACCGCCACAAGCCAGATTTCAGCTTTCTTAGGCTGCAAGCGTTGGATGCTAGGCGGGATCCGATCCGTGGCTTTCATTTTATGGGCCTCACACTGAGCAAGCAGTGGACATTTCCCACATTTGGGTGCAGGTGCGCAAACAGTCGCGCCCAATTCCATGAGGCTCTGAGTCATGCGGGATGCGCCGTGTTGTTCGAGGGCTGGTTTTAGCCAAAAACGTAACGCCTTGGCCTGAAGTTTTGGGTCGCCTTCGATGCCCAGAATACGCGCCAGCACTCTGAATGCATTGCCATCCAGCGCGGGTTCCGGCCACTGGAATGCGATAGCTGCCATCGCCGCAGCGGTGTAGGGGCCAAGCCCTGGGAGCTTCATCAGGCCCTCGAAATCCATGGGCCAGCCATGCGTCACGATGTGCTTTGCTGAATGATGTAAGTGCCTCGCGCGGCGGTAATAGCCAAGTCCCTCCCAAAGTTTGTGGATCTCATCATCGCCCGCAGCACTCAACGAGGAGGCATCGGGGAAGCGCACCATCCATCGCTCGAAGTATGGGATGACCGTCGCCACTTGGGTCTGCTGGAGCATCAGTTCCGAGACCAGTACCGCATAAGGGTTCGGATGAACTCGATCGAGATCTTCATCCCGCCAGGGCATAGCCCGGCGATGGAGCTCAAACCATGGACCAAGGGGCGCCAGTAGGGCAGGGGAGTCAGGCCGGTTCATCTGATACGAGGTTAAGAGACATGTGGTGCGAGGCTGAACATCAATTCCTTTCGTAACTGAAAAGAGCGCCTTGAGGGCGCTCTTTGGTTTGGTGCCCGCGAGCAGACTCGAACTGCTACGGCTTTTGGCCACCACCACCTCAAGATGGCGTGTCTACCAGTTTCACCACGCGGGCATGAGTGAAAGATCAGGATGCCATCCACGGGGGATGGAGTCAATGGCCGCCTACTTCTTAGGCGAACCTGTCGCGCCGGTGGGCGTCGCGGGGGGCGCACCCACTGGCGCGGTAGAAGTTGGTGTGACCGGCTTTGGCGCGGCGGCGGCTGGTTTGGCTTCAGGGAGTTTATCGAGGACCGAGCGATTTTCTTTGACCACCCGATATTCAATCAGCAGCGAAGTGGCCAGAAGACATGCGGCCACATAGTAGGTGATTTTTGCCAGCACCGGCGCGGCACCCTGGGCTCCAAAAGCGGTGTTGGCGCCACCGCCTCCAAAGGAAGAACCCAGGCCGCCCCCCTTAGCCCCAGGTTGCAGCAGAATCACCGCAACCAGCAGCAAGCTGAGGACTATATGAAGAGTAAGAAGGAAGCTGCTCATGAAAACTCCGAACCTTTAATTCTACCGTGGGAGTGGCGTTAGCCCAAGAAGGAAGACTGAGACGGTGGGCAGTGCCCGGGGGGCGAAGTCCCAAGTCGAGACTTGAGAGCCTAGAGTAAAACCCTTGGCTACCAGGTTCAGCTTCCCTGGATCGCGTCAGAATGCGAATCCGTTGGGCAATTCGTTTTTCCGCAGCACGCCGTGAATATCTCGGCATTGATCCACAAGCTGGACGAAGTCAGAAGGGAGTAATGCCTGGGGACCATCGCTAAGTGCTTCCTCAGGGTGGCAGTGGGTTTCCACCAGCAGGCCATCGGCTCCGGCGGCAACAGCAGCACGGGCGCAGGGAATGACCAGATCTCTACGGCCTGTGGCGTGGCTCGGATCCACCATCACGGGCAAATGAGTAAGTGCCCTTGCGGCCGGGACCACACTCACATCCAGGGTGTTACGGGCGTGGTCGCTCCAGGTGCGGATGCCCCGTTCACATAAGATCACGTTGCGATTTCCCTCAGAGAGCACGTATTCCGCGGCATAAAGCCACTCTTCCAGCGTCGCCGCGGGTCCGCGTTTCAGCAAAACGGGTTTTTCACTGCGTCCCGCGCGCTTCAGCAAAGCGAAGTTTTGCATGTTGCGGGCCCCGATCTGGAGCAGATCCGCAACTCTTTCCACATCATCAAAGGTCTCGATTTCCGTGGCTTCGGTGACGATGCCCAGATCAAATTCTGCCCGGGCTTCTTCCAGCAAGTGCAGACCTTCAAGTCCTAGGCCTTGAAAACTGTAAGGGCTGGTGCGCGGCTTGAAAGCCCCGGCCCGCAACAGTTTGACGCCCTGCTCAGCCACGTAGCGCGCTGTAGCGAAGAGTTGCTCGCGGCTTTCCACGCCGCAGGGTCCGGCCACAAAAACCAGGTCAGGGCCGCCAACCTTCAGGCCTCGTACCTCCACCACCGTGCGCCCAGGAGCTGAATCGCTGGAAGCCAACTTGAACGGTGATGTGATGGCTACCACTTTACGCACACCCTCAATGGTTTCAAGGCGATCCGGCTTCAAAACCTTGGAGGCATGGGGCGCAAGGATATTCAAAGCCTCGGCGCCGTCCTGCACCACTGACCGCACACCGGCACTTTCCAGCGTTTCAAGCACCCTCCGCACCTGTTCGGCGGTGGCACCAGGTTTCATCAAGATCAGCATTCAGCCCCCAGCTACCATCGTAGTGCCTTGATTTCGGAATCTTTAGAAGATGTAGTCAAAATTTTGGTTTTCGATTTGAGATCAGTCATCGCCAGCCGTCTTCAGTCCTTAATCAACATTCACCCATTGAAAATTGCAAGAGGTGGCATGGCTCTTGAAAAGCAATCTGTGAAACTCGTTGCATCCCTTCCATCCAACCCACATCTTTTATGCAGGAGCTTGCTATGAAACGAGAGTCGCTTCTCCTTGTGGCCAGTTTGACCTTCTTGGCTTGCACCCGTCCTGAAGTAGAAGCCTTCCGGCTGAAGCCCACGCCCATCACCGTGCAAATGACCATTCCATCTGATATTCCGCAGGGCGAAGAAGTTCGCAAGGAATACGCGGCAGCGCTCCAGGCCAAGTTGGCCACCCGGGTGGTGGTTGTTCCTGAAGGAGTGCAAGGGCCTTCGGATACAGCGGTGCTCCGGGTGACAATCACCGACGTCAAGCGCTACCGGGGAGGACCCAATCCGGCCGTGGTAGGTGTTGCCACAGGGGTTGCCGTCGGGATCCTGGGGGCTGCGTCAGGCAACCGCTATAGCGCCTTTGATGGATTTTGGTGGGGCCTCTTCGCTGCCCATCACGCGGTTCATGCGCGGCGCGCCGAGTTGGATCGATTGGGTTATAGGCCCCTGGATGTGACCGCCATCATCAGCCTCCGGCAAGCTGGTGGCGATGCCAATAAATCCATGCCACTGGCTGAATTTGATGTGGGTGGTGATGAAGTGATTGACGCCATGGATCCACTATCACGCCGCGAGGCTGATGACGTAGGCCGTATTCGTGAAGAAGAAGCCCGGGCTTTCGCGCGAGTGGTGATCTCCAAATTGCAGGAGCGCTTCGGCTGGAGTGGCCATGGCACGCCAACCTTCTACCGAGCTCCTGGAGGAAGGTCCAATGAAGATAATGAAGCCCCTTCGATCAAACCCACGGAACCAAGCCCAGCGGAAAGCACACCACCACCACCCCAATAGTGAGGCGCCATGCACACGGTCGTTATTCGCTGTGAAGCCTGCGGCGGCCCCGTTGATATTGATGACATAAAGTGCCGCAGTTGCGGCTCCCAGGTGGCCGCCATCGCCTGTCCCAACTGCATGGGCATGGTATCGGTCCATGCGGTCCATTGCGGGCATTGTGGCGCTGCCATTGTCCCTGCCGCAGCCAGGAATGAGACACCCTCGAACCTTGCCTGTCCATCGTGCAAGGGTGTGAAGCTCACTCAAACGCAGCTTGGCGAAGTGGAAGTAGACCAGTGTTCGCATTGCGGTGGAGTCTGGTTGCGGCAGGATCTCTTCGATCAGGTCAGCGCTGGAAAAGAAGTCAGAGGCCGGGCCCTGGGCGTCTTACCAACAGCCACAGGACCCAAGGCCGCTGCCAGCTTGGAAGTCCGCTATCGCCCCTGTCCCGTTTGCGCGCGCATGATGAACCGCTATAACTACGCCCGGATTTCAGGTGTGATCATTGATGGCTGCAAAAACGATGGTCTTTGGTTCGATAAAGACGAACTGCGACAGGTGCTTGAATTCATCCAGGCGGGAGGGCTCGACAAGAGCCATGACCGCGAAGTAGCGCGACTGGACCAGGAACAGCGCGCCAAGGCCCAGATGGCGCGCGTGGACCTGGGAATGCACCCTTCCAGCTACCGCGAGTACTCCAATCAAAGCAGTGGCCTGCTTGCGAGCCTGATGGATGGCCTCATGGATCATTTCATCGTGTAGCTGTTGCGCCAGGCAGCCCACAGCTTGTTTTATCAGCTTTGCGCGATCTTCACCATCTCAGCGAAAGCCAATGGATCCAGGCTCGCGCCACCCACAAGACCGCCAGAAACCTCAGGTATCGTTAGGATCTGCGCGAAATTCTGAGCCGTCACGCTTCCGCCATATAGGATGGGCACCGAGGTTCCGGGTTCCCCAAGAATGACTCGCAGTTCCTCCCGGATAAAGGCGTGGGCTTCGCGGATCTGCCGTCCATCCGCGATGCGACCTGAGCCGATGGCCCACACGGGCTCATAGGCTACCCAGATGGGACCCCTGGAAACGCCTTTGAGCACTGAGAGCTGGGTCTGGATCACACTGAATGTCTGGTCCCGTTCTCGCTCCGCCATGGTCTCGCCAATGCAGAGCAAGGGAAGTAGCTTGCATTCCTGGGCAGCCCGGACTTTTTTGGCCAAGCTTTCATTGGTCTCGCCGAACATCTGGCGCCGCTCGCTATGGCCAAGGATGACGCCACTGCAACCCGCGTCCCGGATCTGGGCCATGGACATCTCGCCAGTAAAAGCGCCCTTGGGTTCAAAGTGGCCGTTCTGCGCGAAGGTCGTGATACCGCGCTCCCGCAACTGCGAATGAATGGTCCACAGGAGCACGGTGGGCGGCGCGATGGCCACCCGAACATCTTCCGCAGGCGTATAGAGTTTGGCGAACTCGGTGCAAAAATTGGACGCATCCGCATAGAGGAGGTTCATCTTCCAATTCGCTACGACACACCGCACGGCCACTCCAGGTTGTTTGAGAAGAGTCTATCGCGACAGGGCAACCACGCCGGGCAATTCCAACCCACTAAGGAATTCCAGGCTGGCACCACCGCCGGTGGAGACGTGGCTTATGCGGCCGATGACACCGGCTTTCGCGGCCGCAGCCACGCTATCGCCGCCACCCACCAAGACAAAGGTTCCGCGATCCGCGGCGTCGGCCATCTCCTCGGCGATAGTCAGGGTGCCGCTGGCAAAGGGCTCCAGTTCGAAGACGCCCATGGGGCCGTTCCAGAGAATTGTTTTGGCAGCGCGGATCTCCTGTACAAAGGCTGCTACGGTTTCCGGGCCGATGTCCAAACCCATCCGGTCGTCGGGAATGGCGGCATCGTTAGTAAGCGAGCATTCAGCATCCTCGGCCATGCGGTCGGCAACCAGATGGTCCAGAGGCAGCAAAAGCCTGGTTCCCCTGGCCTTGGCCTCTTGAATGATGCCCTTGGCCAGCTCTATTTTGTCGTCTTCGCACAAACTCCTGCCGATAGGGACTCCCTCGGCTTTCAACAGCGTATAGCTCATGGCTCCGCCGATAAGGATGGCGTCAGCTTTGCCGATGAAATGATGGATGAGTTCGATCTTGTCCGATACTTTGGCGCCACCCATGACCGCTATCAGCGGTTTTTCAGGATAGTGCAAGATGTGGCCCAATGCCGCCAGTTCCTTCTCCATGAGGAAGCCCGCTGCTACGCGGCCTTTTGGAAAATCTGCCACCATGCCACTCACGGAAGCGTGGGTGCGGTGCGCGGCGCCAAAGGCATCATTGACGTAGGCATCGGCCAGCTTCGCCAGCGCCGCGGCGAATTCAGGCTTATTTTTTGTTTCGCCTTTCTCGAAGCGGAGGTTCTCCAGGAGTAACACCTGACCAGGTTTTAAAGCTTTGGCTTCGGCTTCCACGGCTTCTCCCACAACACCCGAGGCAAGCCGCACATCAAGGCCCTGCTCCTTCAGCCAGGCCACCACCGGCGCAAGACTGAAGGCCGTTTCAAAACCCTCACCATTGGGGCGGCCGAGATGTGAAGCCAACACGACCGAAGCACCCTGGTCGAGCAAATAATTCAGCGTAGGCAAGGTCTCCCGGATGCGTGTGGAATCCGTGATGACACCATCCTTCAAGGGAACATTCAGATCCGCCCGCAGAAAGACGCGCAGGCCCTTGACTTCGACATCCTTCAAGGTGGGAAAACTCATGGGGGCTCCTATTTCAAGGATGGTCAAAAAAAGCTAGCCAGCGTGGGGAATCAGGCCGAAAGACTGTTCCAGAATAGTCGCCGCACACTAGACGGAGTTTGAGCCCAGCTTCCGCTGCCAGGCTGGTCAATTCCTGGGGCTCATAGACTCTGACCGATTCAACCACTTCTCGAGTAGCCCCAGAATCCAGGTACTCGATGTTCATTCGCTTAATGATGCGTTTGCCTTCCAAAGAGCGACGACTACGGACAAGCATCCCCGAATGCTCCTCGACATCTTCAAGCACGAGATTTTCACGAAGGTACGCGGCGTTCAGATAATCCATGAGCATCGCGCCACCTGGCTGGAGCAGGGACGCAAGCCGGTGCAGCAAGGCCCGATTATTGGAATCACTGAAATAACCAAAGGGCGTGAACCAGAGGCAGATTCCCGAAAGACTGCCAGCCTTGATAGGCAGGTGGCGCATGTCACCGCGCAGCAAATGGCCTCGCAGTCGCACCGGCGCGGCGCGCAGCAAACTGGGCGAAAGATCCAACCCAAACGCCATCGGATTTGTTCGTCGCAACCAGTCCAGGTGGCGCCCCGCACCGCAGGCCAGATCCAGCACCGCACCCGTGGCCAACTCAGGCGCTAAGCGCAAACTTGTTGCAACAGCCAACTCCGCCTCGGACTCGTCACGGTTCGCGTAGAGCGCCAGGTAGTCTTCGTCGAACCAATCCTTGAACCAATCATCCATTGCTCCAGCGTACAGCCATGAGCAATGAGCAATGAGCAATGAGCAATGAGCAATAAAGCCCCAAGTCCCAAGTTCTTACCTCAAAACATTCAGGCCCCTGTCTGCCCGGCTCTAGGATCGAAATTGATGCCTGCCCGTTTAATGGTTTGGATAAAACTCTCCTTGTCGGGGCACTTCAGATAGGCATCCATGGCGGTCACTTTTTTATCCTGGATCATGTCCATCAAGACGTCATTCATCAGCCGCTGACCATAGGCCCGTCCGACCTGCATGGCACTGGGAATCTGGAAAACCTTGCCTTCGCGCATCAGGTTTGAAATGGCTGGCGTGATGAAAAGGCTTTCCAACGCCGCCACCCGGCCTCCTCCAATCTTCTTCAACAGGATCTGGGAAACGACTGCCTTCAGGGCGTCCGCCATCATCACGCGGATCTGCTGCTGGCGATCGGCGGGGAACTGGTCCACGATACGGTCAATGGTGCCCACAGCGCTCGATGTATGCAGCGTACCGAAGACCAAATGCCCCGTGACAGCGGTTTCCAGCGCGATGGCGATGGTTTCCAGATCTCGCATTTCACCCACCAGGACGATGTCGGGATCTTCGCGCAAGGCAGCCCGCAGCCCGCTCTTGAAGCTTTCGGTGTGGGTGTGCACTTCCCGCTGATTGATGAGGCATTTCTTGCGGGGATGCACGAACTCAATGGGGTCCTCAATAGTGACGATGTGATCCATGCGCTGCTGGTTGGCGAGATCAATGATGGCTGCGAGGGTCGTGGATTTTCCACTTCCAGTTGGGCCTGTGACCAGGACCAGGCCTTTCGCCAGCAAGGCGAGTTGGCGGACGGGTTCGGGTAAGCCGAGCCGGTCGGGATCGGGAATTTCATTGGGAATCACGCGAGCCACAAAGCCTGGTCCCACGCGATCCTGAAAGAAATTCACACGAAGACGGCAACCACCCAACTCGAATCCAAAAGCGAAATCAGCATCGCTGCGGGATTGGAACTTCCCCCAGGCATCAGGCGTGGCCAAGGAATACATGAGTTCCAGTAACTGGGACTTCCCCAAGGGACCGCATTCCCGGAAGTCCTCCAGCTCGCCGTTCACACGGAAGATGGGGTTTTCATCGCAGGTGCAGTGGATGTCTGAACCTTTCCTCTCAAGCAGTGCTGTGAACAAGACCAGCGCCAGGGGATTGAGCTCCCGCGGTGCTGGAGGACCCGCGAAAATGGAATCCACCGCGACAGGTGGAATAGAAGAAGTGGCTGCAAGCTGCGCTGGGGCAGACTGAAATGGGGTTGCCGGTACGAGCGAGGGGGTATGCTCCAGCGTGATTGCGGGAGTGGGGGGAAGCACCGCGATGGCTGGGGAAGAAGGTGGCGAAGTTCTTCCAGGTTCTTCATCCACAAACTTGATTTCCTGGATTCCACCCAGGGGCGCGATGCCATCCTTGGGCTCTGCTTTCAATCGGTTGCCGATGGCGCTGCGCTCCATGGTAATGCGGTAGCTGACCCCCCCAAGCGCGTACTCGAAGGCTAATTGCCCTTGTTGGGACCAAGCCTCTTTGTATTCTGCAGGGATCACTTCCTGAGTGATGTGTTCAAGCATCGTGGGCGGAAGAGCCTGAGGTAGTAGGGGCACGCTGCCGCCACCGCTGAATTCCAAAAAAGGCGGCTGATTCGGTTCGATGCGCAGGGAGCGCGCGCCCTTGGTCACGATCTGCTGTAGGAGCTTGTCCAGCTGAGCCATGAAGGTCCTTTGTTGGAGGAGAGAATGCAGCATTCTTACATGACGGTATACCGTCACAAAATAGCCCAGACCCTACAGGTTCTTTTGGCATGACCTCCAACGGCCGCTAAACTGAAGATCCAGCCCAGGGCGCAGGATCTGCCTTCAAGATCCCACCTCAGCACCATTCGGAGTAAACATGAACATTCATGAGTTCCAAGCTAAAGAATTGCTTCGGCAATACAAAGTCGCCACACCGGACGGCCGGGTAGCTACCGATGCCGAAGACGCCCGGCAAATTACGAAGAGTTACGGTGGCAAGAGTGTCGTGAAAGCACAGATCCATGCGGGCGGTCGGGGCAAGGGCGGCGGCGTAAAATTTGCCACGGATCCCGACAAGGCTGCTGAATTGTTCAAGGAAATGCTTGGCATGAACCTGGTGACCAAACAAACCGGAGCCGAGGGGCGCAGAGTTTACACAGTCTTCATCAGCGATCCCGTGGATATTGAGCGCGAACTCTACCTGAGCTTTCTCGTCGATCGCGCTAGCTCACGCATCACCATCCTGGCCTCAACCGAAGGCGGCGTGGAAATCGAAGAAGTGGCGGCCAAAACCCCTGAAAAAATTGTGCGCGTGGCCATTGATCCGGCAGTGGGACTATCAGCCTTTCAGGCCCGGGAAGTCGCCTTTGCGCTGAAGCTCGAAGGCGATGCGTTCAAGAAGGGCGTGGTTTTCCTACAGAACATGTATCGGCTTTTTGTGGAAAAAGATTGTTCCATGGTTGAAGTGAATCCCCTGGTTGTCACCAAGACAGGCGATGTCATCGCGTTGGATGCGAAGATGGGTTTTGATGACAACGCCTTGTTCCGCCACCCGGACATTTTGGCTTTCCGCGACCTGCATGAAGAGGCACCGGAAGAAACTGAAGCTTCCAAATTCAACCTGAATTTCATCAAGCTCGACGGCACCATTGGTTGCATGGTCAATGGCGCGGGCTTGGCCATGGGCACCATGGACATCATCAAGTATCACGGCGGGTCCCCGGCAAACTTCCTGGACGTGGGGGGCAGCGCCACTGAAGACGCGGTGATGAACGCATTCCGCATCATCCTGCAAGACAAGGCTGTAAAGGGTGTGATGGTCAACATTTTTGGCGGCATCATGCGTTGCGACATCGTGGCCGGCGGCATCGTGAAGGCCGCAACGCAGATTGGCATTCAGGTACCCGTGGTGGTCCGGCTGGAAGGCACCAACGTGGAAGAAGGCAAGAAGATCCTCGCCGATAGCGGCCTAAACCTGATCGTCGCCGAAGGGCTGGAAGACGCGGCGAAAAAGATCGTCGCGGCCACGAAGTAGCCAGAACGATGACCGAAGACCTGAAAACCCAGTACGACGCCCTGTATCAGGAGTATCAGGACGTCATGTACAAAAGTGCCTGGCGGTTGGGTTGGAGCTTCTTCTTCGTGCTGGTGGGGCTGCTTCCCATGATGTACATCTTCGTCTGGCTGGCGGGCCCCAAGACGTGGGAACACACTTTTTTCCACGCGCCCAAAGTCATGTGGATCGCGGCGCCATTGAACCTCGGCATTGTTGTGCTTCTGCTCTCCAGCCTCTACCGAAAAAACCTGGAATTGGATGCCACCAAGCAGAACTATCTCGCCAGATTGCGAGCCCTTAAAACCCAGCTTCCCTCCGAACCCAGGCCAATCTCAAATCAGCTAGTTGAGCGGGATTGGGACACTTTTCAGGATGATGGAAGCCCAGGCCTCTGAATCCCAAGTTCCAAGTCATTCAGTTTCATTTTCTCACGGAGTCATTCATGGCTGTTCTCGTTGGCAATCAAACCAAATTGATCGTGCAGGGCATCACCGGGCGCGAAGGGCTCTTCCACGCCATCGGCTGCCGCGACTACGGCACCAACGTCGTGGGTGGTGTCACGCCAGGTAAGGGCGGCACAGTGGTCGAAGGCTTTCCGGTGTTCAATACGGTCTTGGATGCTGTCAAGGCAACCGGCGCCAACGCGACGATGATCTTCGTTCCGCCCAGCGGCGCGGCCGACGGCATATTAGAGGCTCTGGACGCTGGAATTGCGCTTATCGTTTGCATCACCGAGGGTATTCCCGTACTGGACATGATGAAAGTGAAACGGGTGTTGCCTGACTACCCGAACAGCCGGCTCATCGGCCCCAACTGTCCTGGTGTCATCACGCCAGGTCAAGCGAAGATCGGCATCATGCCCGGTCGTATTCATCTGGCTGGGAACGTGGGCGTGGTCAGCCGCTCCGGCACGCTTACCTATGAAGCCGTCGGCCAGCTCACTGCGCTCGGCATTGGCCAGTCCACCTGCATTGGCATCGGTGGCGATCCCATCAATGGCACCAGCCACATTGACGCGCTCAAGCTCTTCAATGACGACCCGGATACTCACGCCGTCATCATGATTGGCGAGATCGGTGGTAGTGCCGAAGAAGATGCCGCCGCCTGGGTGAAGGCCAACATAACGAAGCCCGTGGTGGCCTTCATCGCCGGCCAGACCGCTCCTCCCGGCCGCCGCATGGGCCATGCTGGCGCCATCATCAGCGGCGGCAAGGGCACTGCCGCGGAAAAGATGAAGGCATTGGAAGCCGCAGGCATCACCGTTGTCCAAAGCCCAGCGGATATGGGCAAGGCCATGGCGAAGCGACTGGGCGTGAATGCCTGAAAAGCGAACAAAGGGTTCAAAAACAGGGCCGCGAGAGCGGCTCTGTTTTTCTCTCTGTTCTTAATGCTTCTGTAGTGCATTCTAAAATTTGAGGTTTGAATGCTCATTTCCCGCGAAATGGTCCTGCAACAAGATATTGGGCTGAATGCCACGCTGTTCGGCGGTGGCATGATGGCGCGCATGGACAAGGCTGCAGGCATTTGCGCGGGACTTGTGAGCCATAATCGCGTGTTCGTGACCCTCAAAGTCTCCGAACTATTTTTCCACAGCCCAGTGCGCGCCGGTGAAATCATCGAGTTCTACGCCACGGTGACACGGGCGGGGAACACTTCGATCACCGTGCAGCTAGCGGTGCAAGTTTACAGCCCCGTCAGCAATGCGAGGCGGGACGTCACCAGTGGTGAATTCCTGATGGTGGCCACGGACGACAACAGCCGCCCTGAGCCGATCCTATGGAAACCTGACATGCTCAAGGAAGCGACACCTGAAGCAGTAGCAGTAGCAAAGCCCAAACGACGAAAAACCCCCTAGGCCGCGCGCTCACTTTCGGGTGAAAGCTTCTAAAATCCGCTGCAGCGCATCCCGCTCGTGGCCCTTGGACTCAGCTTCGACCGCTTTCTGTAGCATCCAACGGGCCTCCGGTGTGCCAATGCCCAGAAGCGCCTTTGCCGCGCCCATTCGGATAGCAATCGGCTCACTGGTGGTTCCGAAGAAGGTTTTCTTTTTCTTGAGTATTTCGCCAAGCGTGGGAATGACAGTGGGCGCTCCGATGTCGCCCAAGGTTTCCAAAGCTTTGAGCCTCAGCCGTTCATTGGCACGACGATCCTCCGCCAATTCCAGTACAGCCGGGGAGCTGGAGGTGATCTTTAATTGGCCCAAGGCGAAGAGCACTTCGAACTTCGTATCAGGATCCGTTTCCTTCAATATTCCCAGCAGGTGCTGCTCGGCGGCCGGCCCTCCGAGTTTCCACATGGCCCGCACAGCGGCCCGGCGTACCCGACCATCCGCGTGGCGCAATAAAGGCACGACATCCGGCAAGGATCCGGCATCCCCGATGTCGCTGAGCAGATTCAGCGCATTCCGCACAAGGAACCAGGTCTCTGAGCTCAAGGCCTCCCGCACTGAATCCAATGCAGCGGAGCCCAGCACCCGAAGCGCCTCGATCAAGCGCCCCCGACGATGCCGTTCGGTTTCCTCACCGAGCTTATCCATAAGGAAGGCCGCAGCCACAGGGCCGAGCCACTCCAGGAACGGAATGATCTCGGCCGCCATCGTTTCCTTGTCCACTTCAAATAAAAGTTGCAGGATGCGATCCACGCAATCGCTGCGCACCAATCGTTCCTTCAGTTGATCCAGGCCCTCCTGGCGCCATTCCTGGATTTCTTCATGGATGCCACAAAGATCCTGCAACTCCATGACGCAAGCCTGGGCTGAGCCAAGGTCTCCACGAAGCACCAATGCTCCCAGGATGGCGTTCAATGCCTCGGTGGCGGCTTGATGAATGGGAGCAGAGGACTCCACTGCGAAATGGGCTTCGAGTTTCTGGGTGAGAGGGCCTTCCGTACCTGGTGGCAGGCCGGGTTCCTGCGCCCAGTGGGCCACCCCGGCCAGGGTTTGGGTGGCTGCCAGGCGCAGACCTTGATCTTCCACCGTAAGGGTTTCCAAGACTCGATCAAGCACCCGCTGAAAGGCTTCAGTGCGATCCCGATCGAGCAGCTCACGCAAGAAAGCCAGTCGTTGTTCAAGACTCAGATCCCAGAGTTGCCGACTCTCCAGAGCCCTGACGACCTTGGCTTCAAGGGTCATGGCATCCCAGTCCAGCCGACGCAGCAGGGCCTCGGCCAAGTTTCCGTCGTAACCCAACTGCCGCATGTGGATGGCCAGGGCTCGGACCATGGATTCGCGCTCCGGCAGGGGTCGCAGCACATCCTGTAAAGGGCCCTGAAGGTGGTTCCAGGGATGACCTTGGCTCAGAAGTGTCGTGCCCGCCACAGAAAGGATTTCTGGGGCCAGTTCTCTAATGCCCATGGCCAAGCCCTCAGGCTTTCCGGGCAAGGTGGCCATGCCTCCGAGTAGGCATAATTGGGATTCCGGGGGCAGACTCAGGATCACTTGTCGCAGTACGCCGAGTTGGGCCATGGACGGCATCCCTTCACCGAGCCCCAACTGATAACCCATGGCCCCCAAGTTGCCAAGGAAGGCTGGCTGCAGAGTGGCCAAAGCCAAGCCTTCGCCTGCTGCCATGGCGCCCAGGATCTCCCCAAAGGCATCCCGCACAATGCCCATCAACTGTTCAGGCGGACCCAATAGCATGGAAAGCTCAAGGGCTTCAGCTTCTTCCAAACTCATCGCCCCTTCGGAGTTGGCATCCTCGTCTGGTTCCGAGGCAGAATCAGTAGCTGAAGCTTGGACTGATGCCTGGACTGATTCTTCAGTGCTACCGGGTCCAACATCATCATCGTCGCCGTCGGCATCACCCCCTTCGCCGACCTCTTTGTATCGGGTGAGACTGACCCGGATACGCGTGATGCCCAAGCGCTCAAGAATGGGGCCAGGACCACCTAACTCCTCGATCTTGACAGGCTTGAGCAGAAGCAGGTTCAGCATAGCCAACAGATCATTATCATCAAGGTCCTTCTGGATGATAAAGCCTGCAATCATGCGATCAGAAAAACGCCGGGCTATGGCTTTCAGATGTGGGCTGGAACCTTCTATTTTCACGCCGTCGGCAAACACTTTGTCGCGGGCTACGGCAATGTGGAGCGACGCTTTTTCAGCCATCCAATCCACCAGAGACCGCTTTGCGGTCTCCAGGGATTTTAGTGTGCGCGGATGTTGGGCTGTGTACATCTGAAGGGCCTTGAGAGCCACTTCCAATGCTTGAGCTGTTTCAATGAAGGTGGGCATGTAGTCAGTCCCCCATCAAGTGCATTCGTAAAAGTGCTTTCACTTCATCCTTGCTCTCGATTTCAAGAGCCAGAGCCATGGCTTCGCGGGCTTCACGGGTGTTGATGGCCCCGAGGGCCCGTGCTGCGGCCATTCGCAATGGAAGTGGTTCCATGCGGCCTAGGAAGCCCTTCTTCTTGAAATACTTGGAGAGTACCGGAACCACCTCTGGAGACCCGATGGCTCCCAAGGATTCCAGTACATTCAAATGTAATTTTTCAGCTTCGATGCCAGAAAATTTGGTCCCCAAAAGCAACTCTACCAAGGGGGCTACCGCCCTGGGATCTTTCAGCTCGCCAAGTTGCGTCACGAGTTCCAGCAAAGTATTCAGATCGGCGTTGGGCAATGACTCGATCAACAGGGGCGCGGCCCGGCCAGCGTCCAATTGACCAAGTGCAGTGGCAGCCATCCGTCGGACCCGCGCATCTTTATGGAATAGGGTCACCGCTACATCCTCGAAGGATGAGGCTTCGCCGATTTCTCCAAGGAGCGAAACAACGTTGCGGACCAAATACCATTCGGGAGCGGCAAGGGCTTCTCGCAGTGGCAGCTCGGCCTTGGATCCGATGGCGCGGAGCGCATCCAAAAGCTTGTAGCGTTTGACTCGATCTTCTTCTTGGCCCAAGCAATAGACCAAGTGCCGTGCTGCGGGTTGGCCCAGCAGACTCAATAACCTGGAGAGCTGTGCAGCGAGGGGTTCGGATTGTTTCTGTAAGATGAGTGGCAAGAGCGCAGTGACATTGCGTGCTCCTGCCATGCGCAGGTACAGATCATGAAAGGTCTGGGAGATTTTGGCTCCACCCGCCTTGCTCGCACTGGAAACAGTGAGATCAAGAATGGCCTCCACCTGACGGCTGGCATAGTCCAAATCTGGCTTCACCACGGCTTGGGATACCAGGGATTCGATACCTTGGCACATCCAGCCCAGAGCCTCGGTATCCATCTCCAAAGTGATGTGCTTGGCGAGTGATTCCCTAAGATTGAGGTCGTAGCCCAAGGGCAGACCAGGCTCAAGGATGCACTCGGTGAGATCCGCGAAGACCTGGGCTGCCTTTCGCCTTCGGGCAGCGTCTTGCCCCCAGAGGGACTCTTCCAGAGCCTTCCAAAAAGTGCGAAAAGCATCCATCCGGCCGCTGCGGATGGATTGTCGGCAGATGCTTCCAATCTGCGAAGGCTCCAGATCCATCAGGCCTTGGTCCTGCACCGCGAGGTTCAGCTTGGTGTCCGTTCCCTGGCATTCCCAACGGATGTCCGCGAATAGAGACTCCAAGTCCAGGATGTCCCAACCCTCGAACTGAAGGCGGCCTCGCAAGGCTTCGAGACTCATTTCCCGATCCTTGACGCAATGCAGCAGGGTGGCTACCAATAGGGCCAGTTGCGCGCGGGGTGGGCGCAAGCGCAATTCCACTTCCGCCACCGTTTGCGCCAACAGTTCTGGCGCCAGGTAATCCATGGCCCGTTGCAAAGCATGCTCGCCAGGGGGGAATACAGGTAAGCCCAGAAGGATCGAGCCTTGGCTGGTCGGTGGCAGGGACCAGAGAGCTTGTCGGAGAGCGTCTCTGAGGGCGATGGAATCTTCGCGACTGAGCTCTAGGATTTCCCCGGAACCTTGCAATGATGCCAAATCCGCGAAGCGCAATTCGGATTTTCGCAGCACAGACAGCTGCTCCTGGACCCAAGGGGCCGACGAATCTGGTGGAGCCGAGTGGGCCGCATTTGCGATGGGACCGAAGAGCTCGACGAGCCTCTCATGCAAGGGTGCCAACACGGCAGGAGGGGGGGGTGCCGGAGCGATAGGCTGCAGTGGCTCTGGCTCAGGCAGGGCTTCCAGCACTTTGATGGGAAGCAATGGCAATGCTTCTTCAGCCGGCAGTTCCTGCTCAGGCAATGGATCACCCAATAAGGCCCTTAGAGTATCCCTCGCAGAAGTGATCTGCGACGAAGGTGGTATGGGCATCGTCAGAAGTTTTGGCAACGCATCCGAGGGAGGGGAATCAAAAACGGATGGGTCGAACTCCGGCGGAAGCGGTCGCGTCATTGCCGGAGGCGTAATTGGAAGCTCCATGGGCACGTTGGCCAAGGGCATGGTATTCAAAATTGGGAAAGGAACAGGGGGTGTCAGGGGACTCTGTGGCAAAGGAACGAGTTCCTCTTCGGGTTCCACGGGGATTGGACGACTTAGCCCCCCCACGCCTGAAAGGGTGACGCCTTCATTCAGGAGGATGTTCGGCATTTCCGAGGAAAAAGTGGTCGGGCCACCCAGTTCCATCAACCTTTGTGGCTTGAGTTGGAGCAAGAAGAACAGAATGCGGAGCTCATCATCATCCATGCCGCGTTCAAAACTGATTCGATGAATGCGCCGATCAATCAGGGACTGGGCCAAGGATGTCACGGCCTGAGGCGGGCCATCCATGAGTTGGCCATTGGCAAGCAACTGGAAGCGGCCCCGGGATTGAAACACGTCTATTTCCAAAGAGCCCGAGTAATCGAGTTGTTCCGAAAGCGCCTCGAACACAGCTTGCAGGGCCTGGGTAGCCTTCGGGTCGTCTGGAGGATAGACCTGGAGAAATTTCAACGTCCGCTGAAAGATCTCAAGCAGTGAAAGGTGGGCGCTCATGACACAGGGCTCTTCAACGGGTAGTCAGAGGAGGCCTCCATGGGCTCTCTCCATTCATGGTTGAGCTGCTGGTAATGGGCGCGAAGAAATGCCAGCCTACGCCCCGCTTCGGCTTTCCCGGGACTGGTATTCATGCTCGCGACAATGCCTTTGCAGAGTTCCAGCCAGGCTTCTCCCCGCACCAGGATATCTTCCGTGGTGATGGGCTGAAACGCACCACTGATACAGCCAAAATGAATGAGGCTTGCCGCTCCGAGCTTGCTTAACTTGTCGCAGTCCCAGACACAGGCGGTTTCGATGGGCGATAGGCTTTTCGTCAGCCGGAGTCCGACATGGTGCTCGATGGCATGGCGTACGGCGGCTATTTTCCCTTGGGGAAAGTCAGTGCCCCGAAGAATATCCACTACCTCTGCAGAGGCATCCATCGCGTGCGTGTCTTTTGTCATCGGATCTTTCAGTTTCTTCCGGCAGTCGTGAAGCCAAAGCGCGCATTCCACCACATCGAGGTCCGCGCCAACTTGCGGACAAAGCCAATGTCCAAGCTTCACCGCGGCCAGGGTGTGCTCGAAACGGTAGTTGAAGATGGGTTTGGCGACGCCATCAACCTGGTGGGAGATGCCCCAAAAACGAATGGAATCTGCATCCGTGAAAGAACGCAAATCAGCCTCGCACCGCCTTCGCCATGGGACGTAGTCGGTTGCCTTCGGCTGTGTACCTTGGGCTTGCGCCTTGGGGGGGATCATGCCTGGAATTCTCGCATATGGAGGCGCAGCGCTTGTAGGGAAAGACTGATTTCCTCGAACATAGGTCGGTCACGCCATGGCGCGCAGGCATCTGAGAGTCTGGACATCAAGGGCTTCAATCCTACCGCCGGGGCAAGGCCTACCAATCGGACGCCTTCCAGGGCCATGCGTGCTTCAATGGCCAGCACCTGCTCTAAGCCGTCCACGGCCCGCAATAGTTTGCGCGCGGCGATGGGTCCCATGCTGACGTGGTCTTCTTTTCCCGCGCTGGTAGGAATGGTATCCACGCAAGCGGGATTCGCCAGGCCCTTGAGTTCCGAAACCAGTGCCGCCGAGGTCACATGGGCCATCATGAAGCCGGACTCTAAGCCTCCATGCTCGGTCAGAAAGGCAGGAAGATCGCTGTAAGCCGGGTTTACCATGCGTTCCTGGCGTCGCTCCGAGATGCTGGCCAGGTCTGCGCAGATGATGGCCAGCACATCGCAGGCAAAGGCTGGATACTGTCCGTGGAAATTACCGCCGGAGCGGGATTCCTGAGTATCCGTGAAGATCATCGGGTTGTCTGTGGCGCTGTTCAGTTCCCGTTCAAGGATATCGCCCGCGAAGCGCAGGGTATCCCGGGCCACCCCATGGACCTGGGGAAGGCAGCGTAGGGAATAGGCGTCTTGAACGCGATGGCAGTCGCGATGGCTTTCCGCGATTTCAGATGTGTCGCCCAGGATGCGCCGCAGATTCCCGGCGACTTCGATCTGGCCAGGATGGGGCCGCGCCGCGTGGATACGCGGATCAAAAGGCGCTCTGGATCCGCGCAGGGCTTCCAGCGACAGAGCGGCGATTTCATCCGCCAAGGCCGTGAGATCCCGCAGCCTTTGCAGGGCGAGACAGCCTAGGGAAGTGATGAGCTGGGTTCCGTTGATGAGTGCCAAGCCCTCCTTGGCCTGCAACTTGATGGGTTCCAGTCCTTCCGCTTTCAAGGCTGCCCCGCCTGGACCCTGCTTCCCATTCCGCCAGGCAATACCCTCTCCGACCAGCAACAGGGCCATGTGCGCCAGCGGCGCCAAGTCCCCGCTGGCGCCGACACTGCCTTGACTCGGAATGACCGGCAACACGTTTTTGTTCAGGCAAGCGGCGAGCAGATGAATGGGCTCGGGCCGGATGCCGCTGTGGGCCCTAAGCAGGCAGTTGATGCGCGCAGCCATGAGCGCGCGGGTTTGCTCCAGGGGCAGGGGCTCACCCACGCCCGCGGCGTGACTGCGAATGAGATTAAGCTGGAGTTGTTGAAGTTGTTCGGGCGGAATCACAACGGTGGCGAACTGTCCAAAGCCCGTGTTGATGCCATAGACCGTGCGGCCTTCGGTCAGGATGCGGTCAATGACGGCGCGATTTTCCGTGACGGAAGCCAGAGCAGCTGGCTCAAGCGAAACAGTCTCTCCCGCCGCGATGCGCGTCAGTGCTTCAGCAGTCAGATTCAAACCATTGAGTTCAAGCATTTTTCAATCCGCTATGTACGTTGCGAAGCGTCAACGCCAACACCAGGCCCAAACCAACCGTGGCTGCGGCGATGAAGTAGGGCGAGGCGTACCCCCATTTCGCGAACGCGAAAGTACCCACCGCCGGTCCGATGATCCGGCCAAGCCCCTGCATAGCGCCCATGGCGCCGAAAAGGCTGCCCTGCTCTTCAGGGGGTGTCAGTTGCGAGGCCAAGGCGCTGGTGGCGGTACTGTTCATACCTGATCCCCATGACAATGGAACCATCAAGAGCAAGAAAGGCCATTTCCAGGGAGATGATGGGAGGAACGGCAAGGTGCAGGCCATTAATGCGAGTCCAGAAAGGATGGCTATGCGCTCGGGGATCCGTTTACTCACCGTGCGTACCAGGCCCCCTTGATAAAGCACGATCAGAATGCCGATATAGGCGAACAGGTAGCCCACTTCCCGCTGGCCGAAGCCGAAGCGAGCATGGGCTAACAAACTGAAAGTGCCTTCCATCATCGCGAATCCAGACATGGCCAGGAGCGCAATGAACAGCAGTTGCGGCATCCCAGGCCGTTTCAAGGCCACCACCAGCGCGTGACCACGGCTCTCTTTGGTCTTCGCTTTTTCGCGCAATTCAGGGGTTAGGGTTTCAGGCAGCCAGGCCAGCACAAACGTCGCGGCCAGGAATGAAAGACCCGCGGCAACGAAAAAAGGCAGATGCCAGCCGTGGTTGCTGAGCAGCGATTCTCCTAGCGAAGATCCTGCCAGGACACCCGCCAGGGCAGGGCCGATGACAAAGCCCAAGCCGAAGGCCGCGCCGATCATGCCCAGCAGTTTCGAACGCTCTTCAGGCTTCGAGCCATCAGTCATGGCTGCCTGGGCCACGGCAATATTGCCTCCGGTGATTCCGTCCAATACGCGTGCGGCCAGCACCCACTCAAACCGCATCGTGAGGGCCATCATCAAGTAGCCAACCGCTGACCCCATAAGTGAGATCCAAAGCACCGGTTTACGCCCCACCTTATCGGAGATGCGCCCCAATATTGGCGTGGCGATGAATTGCATCACTGAAAAACTGATGAAGGCCATGCCTGCCCAAAAAGCCCCGACATCTTGCAGATGCATCCAACCCGTGGTGACCTGCATCCAGGGCGCTTCCCCATGGGTCGCGATGGACTCCGCGTAAAGTGGCAAGATGGGAATAACAATCCCAAATCCCAACAGGTCCATAAACACCGTCAGGAATATGGCCATGCGTGCTTTTCGCTCATTCATGCTAATTCTCCAGCCCTTCAGGATAACGGCCCAATGACGTATTGAGGAATGGTCATTCCTCAATTTCTAAGTGGCGGTCATCAGGCTCTAAGCTCCAAGTCGCAAGTCGAGAAGTCGAGAAGTCGAGAGCTTCACGTCTCACTCTTCAACTGTTCAACTTTTCAACCTCGACTAGGATCACGCCCACCGGAACCGCTTTACGGCCAGACCAAAGCAGAGCGCGGTCCAGATGACGACGATTCCCAAGCCAAGAAGGTGGGTGGTGAGCGCAGCGCCATCGTTGAACACCGCTCGCAGGGCTTTCAGGAAGGGTGAAAGGGGTAGGGCGATGACCGCCTGCTGAAGCCATTTTGGCGCCGCGTCCAACGTGAAGTAGACACCACTTAGGAACATCATCGGAAAGAACAGCAGATTTGAAATCGCCGCATAGGTTTCACTGGTATCGGCGAAACTGGATAGGGCGAAGCCCATGGCCATGAAACAGGCCGTGCCGAGCACCATTACGACGGTCAGCAGCAGGTACGACCCTTGGTTCTCAATGCCGAACACCAGGCGCCCGACGATGAGCAGAAAAATGGTTTGGATCAGCGTGACGGTCAGACGATGCATGACCTGGCCCAATAGGAATATCCACTTGGGGAGTGGCGTCACCGCCAGGCGGCGGAACTTGCCCTTTTCGCGGTAGCTCACATTCACCATCCCCACGGCGAACAACCCCATGCTCATCAGGTTCATGCCCAGCAGTCCAGGCAGCAGGAAGGCCGCGTAATTGGTGGCCTTGGCGTGGCCGGGGCTTTCCATGCTCACGGGAATGAGCTTGGGCATGGGCTGTCCTTGAAGTTGTGATTGGGAAATCAAAAAGGCCTGCTGTACCACTTGCGCGGTCATTTGACCCTGAGCCACGAGATAACTGTTTACCTTCATGCGGAAGGAGTCATTTATAGGTTCAATCTGTACCGCGGTCTCGCCCTTCGACCATCTGCTTTCGGCCTCTGAGGGCGAAAGGGTGATGAGTTTGGTGGGAAATTGTTCAAGCGTCTTCAACAGTGCTTCATCTTTCGGTGCCATCTGGCTGGGCTTAACCCAGACCACGCTTAGTCTGGGAGCATCGCCGCCGCGGAAGATCACGCCAAATCCTAAGAGCATCAGGATGGGAAAAGCGAACGTCCAGAACATCGCCGCCCGATCACGGCTGTAGAGCTTCCATTCCATTGCAAACTGGCGCCATAGCAACATTTCACCACCAAAGAAAAAGGTTTACTCCCGTAAACTGCGACCGGTCTTGTGCAGAAAAACATCTTCAAGCGTTGCTCTTCGGACATGTACCTGCTGATAGGGGATCTCGTGTGTTTCAGCTCCTTCCAGGAGTCTTGGAAGCAGGGTTTTCGGATCCGGGGTTGGGATTTCCCAGAGATCGCCACGCACGTCTATGGGGGTTCCCAGCAAGGTTGCGAAGCTTTCCGCCGCGGGAGCCCGGCCCTCGAAACTCAGTTCCACCACGCTGGGGAGGGCCAACTGCGAGATAAGCTCCGCCGGGGTTCCAGAGGTAAGCACTTGCCCGTGATCCATGATCGCAAGGCGATCACAGAGGGCTTCGGCTTCGTCCATATAGTGCGTGGTGAGAATGACGGTCCTGCCTTCAGATTTGATTTTTCGAACCACGGCCCAAAGGCTCTGCCGGGCTTGGGGGTCCAGGCCAGTGGTGGGTTCGTCCAGAAACACCAGTTCCGGGTCATTCACCAGCGCCATGGCCAAGGCCAACCGCTGCATCTGACCGCCACTCAAAGTGATGTGGTAAGCATCTGCTTTGTCCGTGAGCTGCACCAACTCCAATAGTTCGTCGGCGGTCCGGGCCTTGGGGTAGTAGCCGCCATATAGGGTGAGAGCCTCACGGGGTGTGATCTTGTTGAACAGAGATGTGCTTTGCAGTTGGACCCCGATGCGAGCGCGGATTTCCGAAGCATTCTGCTTCCAATTGAGGCCGAGGATTTCCATTTCGCCAGAATCTGCTTCCGTCAGACCTTCGATCATCTCAAGCGTGGTGGTTTTGCCCGCGCCGTTGGGCCCCAGCAAGCCAAACACTTCTCCCCGCTTCACGTCCAGATCCACGCCCGCCACGGCCAGCACGTTTGGATATTGTTTCTTCAAGCCGCGTATGCGGAGGGCCAGGTCGCTCATGAATGCCTCATGGAATCCATGATGCCATCCCGGGGAGCATCAGACGCATTCGCATCGGCGAGTGGGCTGAAAGAGCCGGTGAACTGTGCCACAACCCAAGCGCACCCCAACCGCACGGGTCCTAGCGCAGGAGGACCAAACGGCAGGCCAGCCACAAAGGCAACCCGACACCACCGACCGCCAGCAGTGGGAATTCAAAAATCAGCAGCATGGCCAGCCACTGTTTCGGGTGGCGCTGTCGAAGCAGGATCACGCTGACCGAAAAGATGAACAGGACCGGGACCTCAAGGGCGATGAACGGCAGCAGCAGTGGATGCATGGGCGCTCCAGACACCACCAAGATGGGTGCAATAGGCCACACGCGCCAGGGCAGGATTGCGCCTTTATAGCCCCTGAATGAGGGTGGAGTCGTGGAATTCCCGGCCTGGCTTAGGCTTCCACGCAGGGCTGACTGGAACGGTCTGGGGATTGTCATGAAGGCTGTTGGTTCCTTTGTCCCGATAGATGCCTGTCACCAGCACTACACCTTCCGTCGTGGCATGGCTGCCATCCAGATATACAGTCCCGACCCGGGTTCCCGCAGGACCGATGACAAAGGCCGGGGCCGCCGGTTCGTAGGGATTGTTGCGACCTGCGATACCGGACTTGCCTTGAAGGGCCCGGATGGCATTTTCCGCCACGCGATTCCAATCAACCTGATCCTGCCTTCCTGCCCCTTGCGCTTTGCTGGTGGCGTCTTCCAGTAGGGGAAGGAGTTCCTTGAGCGCTGTGTCTGTTGCTTGCTGCGTAGCAATGGCGGGGTCAGAGGAGGCACGATCCTTCAGACCGAACCAAGCCACGATGCCTACTAGCACAACGGCAGCACCAATAATTTTAGGATTCAGGCTCATGGAAATCCTTCCTGGGATTCAACCCAAAGGTGCGACCATTCAGGCTCCGGCGCTCCAGAGACCCCAGGATGGGTGAGTATGGCGAATTGCGCCAGTGGCATTATTACGGTTCTCCGCAGTGCTATAGCGGGCCGCCCAGCAGGAGCCAGAGCCGCAAAGCAGGGGATCTCCACCGCTTTCCACGAGCGCTTGCCTGACTTCTGAGAGCATTGGGCAGGCATAAATAGCCGCGCCGGAAAGGTCGTTGCGCCAAGGTGGGGCTTCACCACTGCCGCGACTTGGCAACGCCTCCGGGAAGGGATAGCCCACGGCCGAGAGCGCCAGATATACCGATGGAGTTCCAACATGGAGGCCCGGGTGGACGATGAGCAGCGGCTCCAATGGAATGGCTCGAAGCGGAAAGACCCGTTCCCCACGGCCTAAGCCCAGCACGCTGCCACCTAGGATGAATAGGGGTACGTCTGAACCTAACCTCGCCGCCAGTTGCAACAGCGCCCGTTGCGACAACTCCAAATTGAACAGTTCATTTCCCAGTTTCAGAGCTGCGGCCGCGTCACTGCTGCCGCCGCCGAGACCACCACCCTGTGGAATCCGCTTTTCAAGGTGGAGCGAAGCCGGAAGGGATCTTTGAGCCTCCTGCTCCAGCAGGCGCCACGCTCGCAACACGAGGTTGGATTCGTCCACGGCTAGGCCTTCGGACATGGGTCCTGAAAGGGTCAGGCTCATGGTTTCCGAAGGTTCTGCCTGGAGCGTGTCGGTCAACTCCGGAACGCCATCCAGTACCGTGGTCACCATTTCCAATTCATGAAATCCGTCCGCCCGGCGCCCCAGAATGCCGAGGAACCTGTTGAATTTAGCTGGGGCCTGGAGGCTTATTGCCATGGCTCCACCTTAACCCAAGGGGGTGTGTAGGCAGGAGTCTGTCAAGGATTTCGATAGGCAGTTGCTCGAAGTCTGACGTAAAATAGGAAGGTCCGAGGAGCGCTGCGAGGCACTGGTCCCAGGCTCGGATGCATGTGATCAACTGCGCTCACCTCACAACCCTGCCGGGTCGGTGAATGGTGAGTGAACCATTCCCTCCGGTTACTGAGGAGGCATCCCATGTCTTTAGGAACCCAACAGGACTTCCATGTCCAAGATCTTTCCCTGGCCCCCTGGGGCCGCCGTGAAATGGTCATTGCTGAAAGCGAGATGCCAGCGCTCATGGCCATCCGGGATGAATTCGCCGCTTCGCAACCCCTAAAAGGTGCGCGCATCGCGGGTTCATTGCATATGACCATCCAGACGGCCGTGCTCATTGACACTCTGAAAGCCCTCGGTGCCGAGGTGCGCTGGGCCTCGTGCAATATTTTCAGCACCCAGGACCACGCCGCGGCAGCCATCGCAGAAGGTGGCACTCCTGTGTTCGCATATAAAGGTGAAAGCCTTGAATCCTACTGGGAATTCACTCACCGCATTTTCGACTTCGCCGAGGGCGCGCCCAACATGATCCTTGACGACGGCGGCGACGCCACGCTGCTGATCCACCTGGGCGCTCGCGCCGAGCAGGATTTGAGTGTTCTTGATCACCCCGATAGCGAAGAGGCTCACGTGCTCTTTGCCTCCATCAAGCAGCGCATCGCTGCGCAGCCCGGCTGGTATGCCAAACAACTCGCCGCCATCAAGGGCGTGACCGAAGAGACCACCACCGGCGTACACAGGCTTTACGAAATGGCTCGCAAAGGCGAGCTGAAATTCCCTGCTATCAACGTGAATGACAGTGTCACCAAGAGCAAGTTCGACAATTTATATGGCTGCCGCGAATCCCTGGTGGACGGCATCAAGCGCGCCACGGACGTGATGATCGCCGGCAAGGTCGCGGTGGTCTGCGGCTATGGTGATGTGGGCAAAGGCTGCGCCCAGGCCCTTAGCGCCCTTCGCGCCCAGGTGTGGGTGACGGAAATTGATCCCATTTGCGCATTACAGGCCGCCATGGAGGGTTACCGCGTGGTGACCATGGATTATGCCGCGGACAAGGCCGACATTTTTGTCACCGCCACAGGCAACTACCATGTCATCAACCACGGCCACATGCTCCACATGAAGGACCAGGCCATCGTCTGCAACATCGGACATTTCGATAGCGAAATCGAAGTGGCATCGCTTGAGCAGTACACCTGGGAAGAGATCAAGCCCCAGGTGGACCACATCATTTTCCCGGATGGGAAGCGCATCATCCTGCTCGCCAAAGGCCGCCTGGTGAACCTGGGCTGCGGCACCGGCCACCCGAGCTATGTGATGTCCTCCTCGTTCGCCAACCAGACCCTGGCGCAGATTGAGTTGTGGACCAAGCGCGACAGCGGCCAGTACCCCATCGGTGTCTACACCCTGCCCAAGCATCTTGATGAACATGTGGCGCGTCTGCAGCTTAGAAAGATCAACGCGCAACTCACCGAACTCAGCGATAACCAGGCCACCTACATCGGCGTGAGCAAGGCCGGTCCCTACAAGACCGACAGCTACCGGTACTGAAACAACGAGTGACTTGATCGCAATTTGAAGAGGGGCGGTTTCTGGGAAAGCTATCAAGACAGAAAGCCTGGCGGCGGCGGGCCGTGTTGTGGCTCGTTATCGGTCTGCTTGGAAGCCTAGCCAGCAGTGGATTGCTGGTACTGATGCTCCGCTTCATCCATCCACCTTTTTCGGCGTTGATGGTGGAGCGGCGCATTGCGTCGTGGTTCAGCCATGAACCTTATTCCTCCCACCACACCTGGGTTTCGCTGGATGAAATGTCGCCTTCAGTGGGCGTTGCTGTAATTGCGGCCGAGGACCAGAACTTCGCCGACCATTTCGGGTTTGATTGGAACGCCATCGAAAAAGCTTATGCCCACAACGAACACAGCAAGCGCAAGCGAGGCGCTTCAACGGTGTCCCAGCAGACCGCCAAGAACCTGTTCTGTTGGGAATCCCGTTCCTGGTTGCGAAAAGGCGCTGAGGCCTACTTCACCATGCTCATTGAACTGGGATGGTCCAAGCGGCGGATCCTGGAAGTGTATTTGAATATCGTGGAATTCGGCGATGGCGTATATGGCGTGGAGGCGGCTTCAACCACTTACTTTCACAAACGAAGCAGCAAGCTGCGCCCTAGCGAAGCGGCCTTGCTGGCAGCGGTGTTACCAAATCCCCACAAATACCGCGTGGATGCCCCAAGCGCCTATGTCCGCGGCCGCCAGGCCTGGATTCTTCGGCAGATGGGGCAGTTGGGTGGCGAACAGGTGGTGAAGGACTTGGGAAAAGATTGACAAGCGTCTTTGCCTGCGAGATTCTGCGACGCTTTCTCTTGCCATCCGAGTGACTTCAATAGGTCCGGTCATGCCTCACGTCGTATTCACGGGCAATCTCCAGCGACACGTCCAGTGCCCGCCCTGCGAGGTTGTGGGTCACACCGTGAGGGAGTGCCTGGAGGCTTCGTTCGAGCTTTATGGTGGGGCCCGAGGCTATGTGGTGGACGAGCACGGGGCACTGCGTGCTCATATGGTGGTTTTTGTGGATGGCCAAGCTATTTCGGATCGCCAGTGCCTGGGCGATGCCGTAGAAGAGAACTCTGAAATCTTCGTCATGCAGGCTCTTTCCGGAGGCTGATCATGGCCAACACTCTGCTTGTTGCCACTCGCAAAGGCCTATTTATTATTCGCCGGTCTATGGCTGGGATGTGGGAAATCGGGAGCGTTTCTTTTCTTGGTGACAATGTGACGTTGGCCCTGGCGGATGTCCGCACCGGCACCTGGTTCGCTGCGCTAGATCACGGTCATTTCGGCGTGAAGCTGCATCGTTCCATGGATAGCGGCGCCACTTGGGAGGAGGTGGGCGTCCCGGTCTATCCCGAACCACCTGAGGGCCTGGAAGAAATAGATTCCATGGGACGGGTCGTTCCGTGGAAGCTGAAGCTCATTTGGGCCTTGGAACCCGGCCTTGCCACCCAGCCGGGGTTGCTCTGGTGCGGAACTATTCCGGGCGGGCTTTTCTATTCTGAAGACAACGGCCTGACCTGGACGCTGGTGCGCTCACTTTGGGACGATCCACTGCGCAAGCAGTGGAATGGTGGGGGCGCGGATTTTCCGGGCATCCATTCCATTTGCGTGGATCCTCGGGATGGAAACAAGGTCACGGTTGGTGTTTCCAGTGGTGGCGTATGGCAGACCTCGGATGGTGGCAGCACATGGGCCTGCAAGGCCGATGGAATGCGCGCCGAGTACATGCCGCCAGAGCTTGCCTATGATCCAAACATTCAGGATCCCCACCGCGTCGTGCAGAGTCCTTCCAACCCGGACATTTTATGGGCACAACACCATAACGGGATCTTTCGGACCACGAACGGAGGCCAACAATGGGAAGAGATCAGGAATGTTCCGCCCTCCGTTTTTGGTTTCGCGGTGGCCGTGCATCCGGCCGACCCAGAGATTGCTTGGTTCGTGCCGGCCATCAAGGATGAACGGCGTGTTCCCGTGGGCGGCGCTGTGGTGGTGACTCGGACGCGGAATGGTGGGCACAGCTTTGAGACACTTAGTAATGGGCTCCCCAAGTCCCATGCCTACGACCTGGTATACCGGCATGCTCTGGACATAGATCGAAGCGGTTCACGCCTGGCTTTCGGTTCCACCACCGGGTCCCTGTGGGTCACAGAAGATGGAGGAGACCATTGGCAGACTGTTTCCCAGCACCTGCCGCCCATCTACGCCGTACGGTTCGCGGATTAACAAAGCACGGGTCCACAGAACGCCTCCATCTGAGACGGAGGTCACAGCTTCTGAACCGTATCCATGCAAGAATTTTCCTACCCGCGTGGCCTGGTCGGGATGGAGTTGGAATCATGAACAAGAACCTATTGATCGCCCTTCTGATCGGTCTCCTTGCGGGATTCATCATTGGGTATTTCACGGGCGCCAGCCATTCGTCCAGTCAGCCAACGACCATCGCCGCTGCTGTTCCCATGCCTACCCCTGGCACCGCCCAAACGGGCATGCCCCCGGATGGAGGGGCGATGCCCATGCCCATGCCTGCCGCTCCGCCCAGCGCCATGGAAGCCCAGGCGCGCATCTTCAGCAATACTCAGATCGTGGCTCGCGAACCCAAGAACCTGTCTGCCTGGAAGCAGCTTGGCAACGATTATTTCGACACGCACCAGCCACAGAAGGCCGTGGATGCCTATGCCAAGGCTTTGGAGATGGAGCCGAACAACGCCGATATTCTTACGGATCAAGGCGTCATGTACCGCGAGTTGATGGCCTACGACAAAGCCATCGCCAATTTCGAGAAATCGTCCAAACTCGATCCAAAACACACGCAGAGCCTGTTCAATCTGGGCATCGTCTATTCCCAAGACCTGAAGCAGGATGAAAAAGCCATCAAAGCCTGGAATCGCATCATCGCACTGGATCCCACGAGCCAGCAGGCGGTCCAGGCCCGCAATGCCATCGCGGCCATCACCGCGGCCAAGGTAACTCCCAAGATCAAATAACCAGGCGCAATTCCCAAATCTCAATACGGTCGGTCTGCAATCCAAGCGACCGGGCATTTTTGCCACAACGACGTATCATCAAGGGGTAATCCCTAATTTCTATCTTGCTAATTTCCTTGTAAATTTAAAACAAGAGCGTGTGATTCCTATGCTGTTCGACCTTCAACAAGTGGCTTCACTGATCCACGCGGAATTGCGGGGCGACGGGTCCATCTTTCCTCCGGCGCTGTCCCTGGATACCCGCACGCTTCAGCCCGGTGAATGTTTTGTGGCGCTTCATGCCGGCAGGGACGGACATGCCTATGCCGCCAAAGCCGTGGAACAGGGTGCGGCCTGCTTGTTGGTGGACCATTTTTTAAACCTGCCGGTTCCCCAACTCAGAGTTCCGGACACTCTAGCGGCGTTACAAGCTTGGGGACAGGCACGCCTGAAGGCGGTGCGCCCACACGCCGTGTTCGGTGTCACCGGCAGCGTGGGCAAGACCAGCACCAAAGATCTGCTGGCTGCGGCCACGGGCGGTTGGAAAACACCAGGAAACCGCAATAACACACTAGGGATGCCCCAAGCCCTGGCCACCATGCCGTTGGGTGAATCCGCGGCGGTGCTGGAGATGGGCATGAGCACGCCCGGGGAGATCAAACGCCTGACGGAAATCGCGCCACCGGATTTCGGAGTCATCACCCTCATTGGCAGTTCGCATATGGAGAATTTCCCCGATGGAGAGCAGGGAATTGCTCGCGCCAAGGGGGAACTCATCGCAGGCCTTCGCATGGGTGGGGCTTGGGTTCATCTGGCCACGGATCCATGGTGCCGTTGGATCTCCGAGCAACCCTGGGCGGCTCGTGAGATGGCTGTGCCGGTGGGTAACGGGGAAGAATTTGGCTGGCAGAACATTGAATCTTTGGGCCCGCGAGGAGAACGCTTCATCCTTCGCTGCCCTGAGTACGACCTGCCCATTGACTTAAGGCTTCGCGGTGCCCATCAAGTGCGCAACGCGTCCCTGGCGGCGGTCATCGCCTTGCTGGCGGGCTTTGACAGGGAACAAGTGGCGGCCGGGTTGGGCTCCGTGGAACCAGAATCAGGCCGTGGTCGCCTTCATGCTATGGCCGCTGGCGGCTGGTTGCTGGATGAGAGTTATAACGCCAGTGGCGATTCGATGCTGGCCTGCACTGAATCGTTACTGGAACTGAAAGGTGGAGAACCCATGGCCGTGCTGGGATGCATCCGCGAATTGGGCGAGAACGCCGAGCGAATGCACCGCGAAGTGGGCGAAGGACTCCGGGCCAGGGGATTGAAGCGCATCTGGATTTACGGTGATTTCGCACCGGCCATGGCTGCAGGATTCGGCACGGGCGCCTTGGCCTTCCCGGATTTCGACACGATGCGGGATGATCCATCGGGTCTCGGCGCCATTCCAGACGGCTCGAACATCCTGGTCAAAGGCAGCCGCTATTGGACCTCAGAACAGGCCGTGGCCTGGCTTTTGGACCACAAAGGGACGTCTTGACCCGGATCCAGCAGTGCTCAATGCTGACCGCTCACCAAAGGGGCGCCACGGGTTCTTCCCTTAGTACCGGGGGCGGGCCAGACCGGTTGGAGAGATGGATCGAACCTAAGAAGGGTTTGGCCTGGGGATCGTAGCTCACGGTGATGGTTCCCCCTCTTCCGGCTGATCCATCAAAGCCATTTCGCCCG
>JANYBM010000040.1 GCA_025361125.1 Holophagaceae bacterium
CATCCCTTCGAAAACCCGACCGCCTTCAGCAATCTGATCCACATGCTCGCGATCTTTGCGATTCCAGCAGGTCTCTGCCTGACTTTCGGCCGGATGGTCAAGGACAAGCGCCAAGGCTGGGCGCTCCTCGCGGCCATGACCGTGATCTTTGTGGGAGCTTTGGCTGTCACCACCTGGGCCGAAGCCAAGGGAAATCCGGGCTTGAAGGCTCTGCCCGTGGATCAGGTCGTTTCCATCCAGCAGGGCGGGGGCAACATGGAAGGCAAGGAAGTCCGTTTCGGCACCGGTGCCACCAGCCTTTTTGCCACCATCACGACCGCTGCTTCCTGTGGCGCCGTCAACGGCATGCATGACTCCTTCACACCCCTTGGTGGGTTGGTGCCCTTGTGGCTGATCCAGCTTGGAGAGGTCGTCTTCGGCGGCGTCGGTTCAGGCCTATATGGAATGCTGATGTTCGCCTTGGTGGGTGTCTTCATCGGCGGCCTGATGGTGGGGCGAACCCCTGAGTACCTGGGGAAGAAAATCGAAGCCTTTGAGCTGAAGATGGCCTCCATCGCCATCCTCTTGCCGTCCGTGGCGATCCTGCTCGGCACCGCCGTGGCCGTGCTTCTGCCCGTGGCCACGGCTTCCATTTCAAATCCCGGTCCGCATGGCTTCACCCAGGTTTTGTATGCCTTCAGCAGCGCCACCCAGAACAATGGCAGTGCCTTCGGTGGTTTGAACCCCAACATCCCATTCTATAATTACGGCCTGGCTTTGGTGATGCTCGTGGGGCGCTTCGGTGTGATCTTTCCGGTGCTCGCCATCGCGGGTTCCCTCGGACGCAAAAAGTACACGCCTGAAAGCTTGGGCACGCTGCCCACGCACACGCCTTTGTTCGTGGGCGTGCTGGTCAGCGTCGTGCTGCTGGTGGGCGCGCTCACGTACCTTCCGGCATTGGCGCTGGGTCCCATCGCCGAACAGTTGTCGCTTCGCGGAGTTATCCGATGACATCCCATTCCCGGCAGGACATCCAAGCCCGCCCCTTGTTCGAACCTGGGATTGTACGGCGCGCAGTGGGTGACGCCTTCCGGAAACTGAATCCGCTTCACCAGCTTCGGAATCCGGTGATGTTCACGGTCTGGGTCTGTAGCGCCGCCACCACGGGACTCTGGCTCCAGGCCCTGGGTGGACACGGGGAAGCCCGTCCCACCTTCATCCTGGCAATCGCTTTGTGGCTCTGGTTCACCCTCCTGTTCGCCAATTTCGCCGAAGCCATGGCCGAAGGCCGAGGCAAGGCGCAGGCGGATAGCCTACGGAAATCCAGGAAGGATGTGCAGGCCAAGAAACTGAAGGACACGCATAAGGATGGACCTACTGAATTGGTGGCGGCTTCGTCCCTGCGGCTAGGCGACATCGTCCTGGTGGAAGCTGGCGACCAGATTCCTGGTGACGGCGAAGTCATCGAAGGCGTGGCTTCGGTGAATGAAAGCGCCATCACGGGCGAGAGCGCGCCGGTCATCCGGGAATCCGGCGGCGACCGCAGCGCCGTCACGGGTGGCACCGTGGTGCTTTCGGATTGGCTGGTGGTGCGCATCACGACTAATCCGGGCGAAACGTTCCTCGACCGGATGATCGCCATGGTGGAGGGCGCCAAGCGTCAGAAGACGCCCAACGAAATCGCCCTGGACATCCTTTTAGCTGGCCTTACCATCGTCTTTCTTCTGGCGACGGCTACCTTGCTGCCTTATTCCATCTTCAGCGTAAAGGCTGCGGGGCAAGGTGCGCCGGTGACCCTCACCGTGCTGGTGGCTCTGCTGGTCTGCCTCATCCCGACCACCATCGGCGGCCTGCTTTCCGCCATCGGCATCGCGGGGATGGACCGCATGATCCAGGCCAACGTCATCGCGACCTCGGGCCGCGCGGTGGAAGCCGCGGGCGATGTGGATGTGCTCCTGCTCGACAAGACCGGGACCATCACCCTGGGCAACCGGGAAGCCGTGGCCTTCATCCCCGCCAATGGCGTGAGCGCGGAAGCCCTGGCGGATGCGGCGCAACTCTCTTCCCTCGCGGACGAGACTCCGGAAGGCCGGAGCATCGTGGTGCTGGCCAAGGAAAAGTACGGACTGCGGGAACGGGACCTCCACGCCCTCGACGCCCATTTCGTGCCGTTCACCGCCCAGACCCGCATGAGCGGCGTGAACCTGGGCGCGCGGGAAATCCGGAAAGGCGCCGCTTCCTCCATCGAAACCTTCGTGGAGTCCAAAGGCGGACGCTTTCCCAAGGAACTCAAGGAAGCTGTGGACGCCATCTCCAAGGCCGGAGGCACACCCCTGGTCGTAGCGGAAGGCCCGCATCCTTTGGGCGTCATCCACCTCAAGGACATCGTGAAGGGCGGCATCAAGGAGCGCTTCGCCGAATTGCGCAGCATGGGCATCAAGACCGTGATGATCACCGGAGACAACCCGCTCACCGCCGCGGCCATCGCCGCCGAGGCAGGCGTGGACGACTTCCTGGCCCAGGCCACGCCCGAGGACAAGCTCAAGCTCATCCGCGAGTATCAGGCGGGTGGCCGCCTGGTTGCCATGACCGGGGATGGCACCAATGATGCTCCGGCCTTGGCCCAGGCTGATGTTGCGGTTGCCATGAACTCAGGTACACAGGCGGCCAAAGAGGCCGGAAACATGGTGGACCTGGACTCCAATCCGACCAAGCTCATCGAGATCGTGGAGATCGGCAAGCAATTGCTGATGACGCGGGGCAGCCCGACAACGTTCAGCATCAGCAATGATGTCGCCAAGTATTTCGCGATCCTGCCGGCGGCTTTCGCGGCTACCTACCCGGCCCTGGGCGCGTTGAACATAATGGGCTTGCACAGCCCGGAGAGCGCGATCCTTTCGGCGGTGATCTTCAATGCCCTCATCATCGTGGTGCTTATTCCGCTGGCCCTCCGAGGCGTGAAATACCGCGCCGTGGGCGCCGCTCAACGGCTCAAGCGTAATTTGTTGATCTATGGGCTGGGTGGGCTTGTGGTGCCTTTCGCGGGCATCAAGGCCATCGATTGGCTGCTCGTCGCAACGCACTTGGTTTAAGGATCTCCCATGAACCTCCAACTCCGCCCCGCCCTGGTCTCCTTCGTCGCACTCAGCGTGCTCACCGGCCTCGCCTATCCCGCCCTCGTCACAGGCCTGGCCAAGCTCGTCTTTCCCCATCAGGCCGCAGGGAGCCTGCTCCGCAAAGACGGGAAAGTGATCGGCTCCGAACTCATCGGCCAATCCTTCACGGACGTTGGCCATTTCTGGGGACGCCCTTCCGCCACCACGACCCCCAACGGGAAACCGCTCCCCTACAACGGCGGCAACAGCGGCGGCAGCAATCTGGCGCCTAGCAATCCCGACCTGAAGAAGGCAGTGGAGGAGCGCATCGCAACCCTTAAGAACGCAGATGCAGAGCAGCTGGGACCTGTGCCCATTGATCTGGTGACGGCCTCCGGCAGCGGGCTGGACCCCCACATCAGCCCTGCGGCCGCAGCTTACCAGGTTCATCGTGTGGCCAAGGCGCGAGGGCTCGATCAGTCGAAGGTGCAGGCTCTGGTGGTGGCCCATACGAAACAACTGCAATTCGGCGTGCTGGGGGATGCCTACGTGAATGTGCTGAATCTGAACATGGATCTTGATGGTTTGCGTTGAAACCACATCGCGCTGAATGAAGGAGACCTCGTGGACCACTCGGCATTCGCTAAGCACAAGTTGTTTTCCTGACAACTTCCGTGTCATTTCTGAGCCGAAGCTTTTGCGGGCCATGTGCGGGTCCGGGGAATAAGCTATCCCCATGAATGCCCAACGTCCGGATCCCGATGCGCTGCTCCGCCAGGTGCAGGACGAGGAGGCGCGGAAGCGGCGCGCGCAGCTCAAGGTTTTCTTCGGAGCGGCGCCGGGAGTGGGAAAAACCTACGCGATGCTGACGGAGGCGCGCCGCAGGAAGGTGGACGGTGAAGATGTCGTCATCGGCGTAGTGGAGACCCACGGGCGTTCCGAAACCGCCGCCCTGGCGGAGGGGTTGGAAGAGATACCGAAACGCGAGCTCCCCTACCGGGGTGTTTTTTATCCTGAATTCGATCTGGACGCCGCCTTGAAGCGCCACCCGGCGGTCATCCTCATGGACGAGTTGGCCCACACGAATATCAAGGGCGCCCTCCACGACAAGCGATGGCAGGACGTCATGGAGCTGCTGGACGCTGGCATCGATGTCTACACCACCATCAATGTGCAGCATCTGGAAAGCCTGCGGGACGTGGTCGCCCAGATCACCGGCATCATCGTGCGCGAGTCCGTGCCGGACACGGTGCTTGAGCGTGCGGACGAAGTCGAGCTGGTGGACATCCCCCCCGAAGAGCTCCAGCAGCGCCTGAAGGATGGAAAGGTGTATGTGCCGGACCAGGCGCGGGCCGCGCTGGACCGGTTCTTCCGCAAGGGCAATCTGCTTGCCCTGCGAGAATTGGCGCTGCGTCAGACCGCCCAAAACGTGGACGCCCAGATGCGCCGCTACATGGCGTCCGAAGGCATCGCCAAAACCTGGGCGGCGGGAGACCGCCTGCTGGTTTGTGTGGGCCCCAACGAAATGTCCCGGCGGGTGATCCGCGCCACCCGCCGCATGGCGGAGGCGCTCGGCGGCGCCGAGTGGATGGCGGTCTACGTTGAAACCCCCCGGCATGTCCGCTATGGCGAGGAGGACCGGGCGCGCATCGACGAGAATCTGAGGCTCGCCGAACGATTGGGTGCCGAGACCGTGGTGTTGCAGGGCGGCCAGGCGCTTGCCGAGGACATCCTCAACCTGGCCCGTTCGCGGAATGTCACGAAGCTGGTGGTCGGCAAACCCACCCGCTCGCGCTGGCTGGAGCTGCTGGCAGGCTCGCTGGTGGATGAACTGGTGCGGGGCAGCGGCGATATCGATGTCTATGTCATCACTGGTGAATCGGGCGGCGATGTGGCGAAACCCAGCCTTCGCCGGCGCGACCACAGCCCCTTCCATCACTACCTTTGGGCGGCGGCGGCCGTCGCGGTCTCCACAGGCCTGTCCCACCTGGTATTCCGGCTCGTGAATCTGGAAGACGTCGTCATGGTGTTCGTGCTGGGCATCGTGGTGGTGGCTGTGCGCTTCGGGCGCGGGCCATCGCTCACGGCTTCCTTGCTTAGCGTGCTGGCCTTCGACTTCTTTTTCGTGCCGCCCTATCTGACATTCGCGGTTTCGGATTTCCGGCACTTGGGCACCTTCGGTGTCATGCTTTCAGTGGGTCTCATCATCGGCAATCTGACAGCGCAGATCCGCCAGCAAGCTGCGCTGGCCCGTACCCGGGAAGAGCGCACCCAGGCCCTGTATCGGCTGAGCCGGGAACTCGCCAGGGGGGCTGATTCGGCGCCGCTCGTCGCTTCCGCCATCCGCAACCTGGCCTCGCAATTCCATAGCCAGGTCGTCGTGCTGCTCCCGGATGAGGATGGGCGGCTGAAGCCTTCGGATGCCGAGCCCGCCTACCCCATCCACGACCAGGAACTGGGAGTCGCCCGCTGGGTTTTCGAGCACGGCGAACCCGCAGGGCTCGGGACCGACACGCTGCCCGGAGCCAAGGCCATGTACCTGCCAATGCAGGGAACCGGAGGACCCGTGGGTGTGCTGGGCATCCAGCCCGAGGGCTCCGCGACCTGGATGGAGCCGGGCCAAAAACATCTTCTGGAAGCTTTCGCCAATCAAACCGCCCTGGCTTTGGAGCGGGCGCAGTTGTCGGCGCAACGCAGCCGGGCCCAGGTGCAGATGGAACGCGAACAGATGCGCAATGCCCTGCTCAGCTCCGTGAGCCACGATCTCCGCACTCCGCTTGGGACCATCACAGGCGCGGCCTCCGCGCTGCTGGACGAGTCTGCGCAGATGGTGGAGGGCACCCGGCGCGAGATGTTGCAGACCATCCAGGAAGAGGCTCACCGCCTCCATCGCCTAGTGACGAACCTGCTCGACCTTACCCGGCTAGAATCCGGCGCGCTCGAGGTGCACAAGGAATGGACACCCATGGAGGAGGTGGTCGGGACGGCTCTGGGCCGCATCGAATCGCAACTCCTCAACCGGGACGTCCGCGTCGAACTGCCACCGGATCTGCCGCTGGTACCGCTGGATCCTGTCCTCTTCGAGCAGGTGGTGATCAACTTGGTGGAGAACGCCACAAAATTCTCGCCGGTTGATCAACCCATCACAATCAAAGCCTGGGCCACGGAACACAACCTCACCTTGGTGGTACAGGATCTCGGCCCGGGCATTCCCGAAGGTCAAGAGGAACGTATTTTTGAGAAACTCGTGCGCCTGCCTGGCACCAGCGCCCCTGGCGCAGGGCTTGGCTTAGCTATCTGCCGGGGCATTGTGCAAGCCCACGGCGGACGAATCCAGGCAGCCAACCGGCCCATGGGCGGCGCCCAGATCCTGGTCAGCCTGCCTTTGGAAGGCACCCCGCCCGCAACGCCTTCGGAGGGCGCATGAGCAACCAGATCACGCTCCTGGTGGTGGAGGACGAACCCCAGATGTTGCGTTTCCTGAGGGCTTCGCTGCAAAGCCATGGCTACCGCATGTTGGAGGCCACCACAGCAGAAGAGGGAATGCGTTTGGCCACGCTTCACCAGCCCGATGTCATCCTTACGGACCTTGGACTTCCCGACTTGGACGGCCTGGAACTGACCCGGCGGCTGCGCGAGTGGACGGATCGCCCCATCCTCGTCATCTCGGCCCGGGGCCAGGAAGAGGACAAGGTGAAGGCGCTGGATGCCGGGGCCGACGATTATCTGACCAAACCATTCGGCATTGGTGAACTGCTGGCGCGCATCCGCGTGGCCCTGCGTCATTCCCAACGTTCAGGTGAGGCGGAAGAACCTGTTTTCGAGCTGGGCCGATGGTGCGTTGATTTGGCAAAACGCCAGGTGCGGGTGGAGGGCGTGGAAGTCCATCTCACCCCCAACGAATACAAGCTGCTGACGACGCTCATCCGCCACGCCGGCAAGGTGCTGACCCACCACATGCTGCTGAAGGAAGTCTGGGGCGCTTCGGCGGGAGCCCAGCCCCACTATCTCCGCGTCTACATGGCGCAGCTCAGGCAGAAGCTGGAAGAAGATTCCGCTCGGCCCAAGCATCTTATTACCGAGCCAGGTGTCGGCTACCGCCTGAAGCTGGAATAGGGATTTCGTTTCCTGCTAGGCAATCGTTTCGATAGTGACGGTGAAGCGATAGACTTTCTGATGGCTTCCGAACTCGATATTCCTTTGTTTGAGAATGCCCCAAACGTTGAAGGGCCTTCGCCTTGGGTCCCGCTGGGGCCCGCGCACCTGTTGTTTTGGGTTGTGCTGCTTTGGCCTGTGGTGTCGGGGCTGCTTCATCGCCTCCTGTTCTTGCTGCCTCTGGGATCCGCAGCCAAAGCCGTGTCATGGGTCTTCACAGCCGTTTTCTGGGCCCTGGGCGGGAGCGCCATTGCTCTTGGATTCAAAGGGCAGGAGACAGAAAATCCAAGTGGGATTCGGCGCGGCGCATTCCTGGCAGCCATCATCATCTGGGTGATCGAGGTGGCCATCGGGCTGGTCCTTCGATTCCAGCACATTCAATTCGGCGACGCCTGGTACACCTACCTGCGCGTTGAGCCGCTGGTGGCCCCGGTCTTTGCGGCGGTGCCGCTGATTCTGCTCATGGCCTCCCGCGAGGAGCAGAGCGGCGGAACTTTTGATGCTTCCGTCGCGGCTTTGGCGATGTTGGGCGGGCTCGGCTTCCTGGGGCCTTTCCTGTTGGCCTTCGGCGCGTTGATTGACGGGCATCCCCTGATGGCGGTGGCTTGGGAGGCGTTGCGCCGTCCCTCAGAAGCCACGAAAGGTGAGTGGTTTGAGGGTGGCGACGAAACCTTGAAGGGCCGCAGCCTTGGCCAGGTGGGCTTCGCTTTCGTCCTGGTCACGCCCATTCTGATCGTACTGATGCTGGTGGCAGGCCGTTTCGGCCAGGGCGGATTCGACCTGTCCACCCAGTGGATCCGCCCCGTGGCAGCGTGGCTGACTTCGCTTCTGCTCGCCCTCGCCGCGCTTCGCTTCATGCGGCGCAGCGGCGCCAAGGAAGGCCGGGGTCTGGCCATTGCCACGATCGCGCTGTTTGGCCTCCTGCTCCTGCCGATCCTGCTGGGTATTGTGGTGCTGATCCTGTGGAGCGCCCACATCATCCACTGACCAACCATGGACAAACAGGGTCCTCGGTTGGAGAATGCATAGGCTCCCAGAACGATCGCCTAGTGGTGGTTTCCCATCCGCCAACCGGTTGATGGAAGGGTGTTCCCACGCGGTTGCTTCCCTACTGCCCTTGATCACGTAGACTGAACAACTTTCCAAGGAGTCCTGGCCATGGAACTGAAACACAACCTGGATCCAGGAGAGGGCGCCGCGCAGAACACCAAGAAACGCATGGTGTTGATGCTGGTGGGGACGGCGATCCTTCTCGGCCTCATCACTGGGTTTGGCGCCCTGAAGGGTCTCTTCGGCAAGGGACCAATGGGACCCTTCGAGCCGCCCCAGACCGTCACCGCGACGGAAGCCCACCTGGAGGAATGGCAGCCATCCCTCGGCGCGGTCGGGACCGTGCGGGCCATCCACGGTGCGGATCTCGCCTTTGAAGTCGCGGGTGCCGTGACCGAAGTGGACGTGACTCCTGGCGCCGAAGTGAAGAAAGGACAACCGCTGGTCCATTTGAACGACACCGCGGAACAGGCCCAGCTTCAGCAGCTCCTGGCTGCCTCTGCCTTGGCTGAATTGAACTTCAAACGCGCCAAAGACCAGATGGCCGCCCGAATCATCAGCCAGGCGGAGTTTGATGCGGCCGAGGCGGATCTCAAAGCCAAATCTGCGGCGGCTGGAGCCCTGGCCGCCCTCGCTGCCAAAAAGCACCTGGTGGCGCCCTTCGCGGGCCGCGTAGGCCTGGTGGGCCCTAGTCCCGGTGCCTATCTCGAGACCGGCGCTCCGGTTCTCACGCTTCAGCAAGTCGACCCGGTCTATGTGGATTTCTTCCTTCCTCAAAAGGAGCTGTCCAATATCCGCATCGGGCAAAAGGTCATGCTGGGCCTGGACGCCTATCCCAACCGCACATTCACGGGGAAAGTCACCGCGGTGAACTCGAAGGTGGATCTGTCCACACGGAATGTGGAAGTGGAGGCCACTTTCCCGAATCCTGACCGTGTGTTGATTCCTGGAATGTTTGTGAATGTGCATATGGATGTGGGAACCAAGAATCAGTACCTGACGCTGCCCCAGACCGCCATTACCTACAATCCTTACGGCGCGGTGGTTTTTATGGCCATCAAATCCCAGGTCCAAGGGCCTGGCGGGAAAGCTCAGGAAACGATCGCGGCGCAGCAGGTCTTCGTAACCACGGGTCCTTCCAGGGGCGACCAGGTGGCCATCCTGAAGGGCATCGAGCCGGGCGCCAAGATCATCACCAGTGGAGGCCTGAAACTCCGGAACGGGACGCCATTGATCATTGACAACCGGATCCAGCCCGCCAACGACCCGCACCCGGCGCCCCAGGAACAGTGAGGCTCCTGCGATGAAATTCACCGATCTCTTCATCAAGAAGCCGGTGCTCGCCATCGTGGTGAGCCTACTGATCCTCGTGCTCGGCTTGCGCTCGGCCTTCCACCTGCCAGTGAATCAGTACCCCAAGACCGAGAACGCGGTGGTGACCATCGCCACGGCCTATTACGGCGCGGACGCGGCCACGGTGGCGGGCTTCATCACCCAGCCGCTGGAATCGTCCATCGCCCAGGCCCAGGGCATCGACTACCTTTCCTCCAGCAGCTTCAATGGAGTGTCCGTCATCACGGCCTCCCTGCGCCTGAACTACAGCGCGAACAAAGCACTCACCGAGATCACCACCCAGGTCAACGCGGTGAAGAACCAGTTGCCGCCCCAGGCCCAGGCTCCCGTGATCACCGTGCAGATCGGCCAGACCACCGACGCCATGTACATGGGCTTCTACAGCGACGTGCTGCCTACCAACAACATCACGGATTTCCTGGTGCGGGTGGTGAAGCCCAAGCTGGATTCCCTGGAAGGCGTGCAGACCGCTGAAATCCTTGGCGGTCGGCAGTTCGCGCTGCGGGCCTGGCTGGATCCCCAGCGCATGGCGGCCCATGGCGTGACCGCGGCGGATGTCCAGCAGGCCTTGGCGGCCAACAACTATCTGTCGGCGGTGGGCGCCACCAAGGGCCAGATGGTAAGCGTGGATCTCACCGCGGCCACTGATCTTCATACGGTGGAGGAATTCAAGAAACTCGTCGTGCGCCAGAAAAACGGCTCCTTTGTTCGGCTGGAGGACGTGGCCAATGTGGTGCTGGGCGCCGACGATTATTCCTTCAACGTGGCCTTCAGCGGGCGCCGGTCGGTGTTCGTGGGCATCAAGGTGGCGCCGGAGGCCAACATCCTCGAGGTGGCCGCGCGGGTCCGGAACGCGTTCCCGGAACTGCAGGCCCAGCTCCCCACGGGCCTCTCGGGCAAGATCGTCTATGACTCGACCAAGTTCATCAACACCTCCATCGACGAGGTAATCAAGACGCTCCTAGAAGCCCTGCTCATTGTGACGGTGGTGATCTTCCTTTTCATGGGCACCTTCCGCGCCGTGGCGGTCCCGGTCATCGCCATGCCCGTCTCTCTCATCGGCACCTTCTTCGTGATGCTGATCCTGAACTACTCCATCAATCTGCTTACGCTGCTGGCGCTGGTCCTGGCTATCGGCCTGGTGGTGGACGACGCCATCATCGTGGTGGAAAACGCGGACCGGCATATGAAGGAGGGGAAGGCGCCGCTGGAAGCCTCGATCATGGCCGCACGGGAGTTGGCCGGCCCGATCCTTGCCATGACCGTGGTGCTGGTGGCGGTGTACGTGCCCATCGGCTTCCAGGGCGGCCTTACCGGCAGCCTGTTCACCGAATTCGCCTTCACCCTGGCGGGCGCCGTGGCGGTCTCCGGCGTGGTGGCTCTGACGCTTTCGCCCATGATGTGCGCCCGGTTTTTCAAACCCGAGCAAGACAGCATTCCCTTTGTCCGCTTCATTGATGGCCAGTTCGAATGGTTCCGCGATCACTACCAGCGCATCCTCAGGAGCACGCTGACCACACCCTCGGTCACAGTGGTTATGGGCTTGATTCTGTTGTTCAGCACCGGCTATCTGTTCCGCACTTCCAAATCGGAACTGGCGCCTCAGGAGGACCAGGGCATCGTGATCGGCCAGTTGGTGGGGCCACCCAACGCCACGCCCCAGCAGATGGAAAAGTACGCGGACCAGGCCTTCCAGATGGCGAGCAAGCTGCCCGAATACGAGCAGATGTTCCAGCTCACGGGGGTGCCGACCCCCAACCAAGGCATCGGCGGCGTGCTGCTCAAG
>JANYBM010000114.1 GCA_025361125.1 Holophagaceae bacterium
TCCAGCTTCATTTCAGTCCAAAAAAGGGCCGCCTTCGGGTGGCCCTTTTTATTGTCAAGCGCAGGCGTGGAAATAGATCCCCAAGCTCTTCACAAAACTTAACAAAATTTAACAAAGCTTAACTGTCAGTGACGCTGGAAACGATGGAATCTGAAAGTGACTTCCCGTTCCTTGCATATTTTTTCGCAGGTCCTCCAAAGCTTATGAGCTGCCGAGGTTCGCTGTTTCCAAAATCCTTCTTCCTTCAGGAGTGGCAATGCAACGCCGTACTTCAATCCTTTCGATTCTGGCCTCCGCGTTGGTGGCCCTGCCTTCACTCACGGCCGTGCCAGAGCAGGCCCAGGCTCTTCGTGTGGCCGAGTTCTCCGCTGAGATCCTGGCAGCAAAGATACCTGCCCTGGGTCTGAATGACCAGCATGCTTTCGCCATGAAGAATCACATCGGCGACGAGCTCGGCCAGGTTCACACCCGGTTCCAGCAGTCCTTCAACGGTGTCAAAGTATGGGGCGGCGAAGCCATCATGCACATGGATGCTGATGGCCGCGAACTGCCTATGACCGACGCGCTGATGCGCAACCTCCACATCAACACAAATCCCTCCATGGAGCCTCGCGAAGCACTGGCCGTGGCCCATGCGGATATCGCGCCCAGGGGGGCCTACACCGAAGAGCCCAGCGCGGAATTGGTGATCTATCCGCAAACAGTCAGCGTGCTGGCCCCCCATGCGCGCTCCAAGAGCGAGGGCGATATAGACGCCAGCGATATAGAACGCCGAGTCACCCGCTACATCCTCGCCTACCATGTTCACGCCACGCTGCTGAACGGTGCTGAAGAAACCCGCAGCCAGGATTACCTGATCAACGCCCACACCGGCGAAATTCTGAAGAGCTGGGACACCCTGCACACCGCCGCCGCCAATGGCACCGGCAAGTCCCAGTGGTACGGTACGGTGCCCTTGAGCACCAACACTACCGCGAGCGGCTTCGAGTTGCGCGACATGACCCGTGGCATCGGCGGCACCTTTGGCAACAACGTGACCACGGACTTGGGGAAAGGAACCACGGGCAACGGGACGGTCTATACCGATGCGGACAATGCCTGGGGCGATGGCTTGGCCTTCGCGGGCACCACAACCACTGCCAATGGCCAAACCGCAGCTGTTGACGGCCATCGAGGTCTTCAGGCTACCTGGGATTTCTATAAGAACGTCTTCACCCGCAATGGCATTGACAACACCGGCAAGGCTACCTACAGCCGCATGCATTACAGCAGCAATTACGACAACGCCTTTTGGCAGGACAGCTGCTTCTGTATGACCTACGGCGATGGTGCGCCTCCCAGCGGTTCTTACGGCGAAGCTGATCTCGACACCGCAGGCCACGAGATGACTCACGGCGTTTGCGCCGCCACCGCGAACCTCACCTATAGCGGTGAGAGCGGGGGCCTCAACGAATCCAACTCGGACATCTTTGGCACTTGCGTGGAATTCTACGTTTTGGGCGCGGGTGGGATTGGCAGCGTGGTCCCCGATAGCCCAGGTTCCGGTGCTGTCACGGCCAACTACACCATGTTCGAGAATTCCTGGGGACATGCGGGCCAAGCCCTGCGCTACATGTACAAACCCAGTCTTGACGGAGGCTCCGCCGATGCCTGGTCCAGCACCGTGGGCAACCTGGATGTGCATTACAGTTCCGGCCCCATGAACCGTTGTTTCTACTTCATGGCGCGAGGCGCCACAACGTCCGGTGACACCAGCACCACCTACCTGCCCAGCGGCATGACCGGCATCGGCAATGACAAGGCCGCCCGCATCTGGTACCGCACCCTGACTACCAAACTCACGGCCAGTTCCAACTACGCTGCAGCCCGTACCGGTGCCATCGCAGCGGCCCAGGAACTCTACGGTGCCGGTTCAGCGGCTGAGCAGGCCGTCTGGAACGCCTTCCATGGCATCAACGTAGGTGCCGCCTGGACCAGCAGCACGCCCACCGCCCCAGCAATTACCACCCAGCCTGCCAGCCAGACCGTCGGCGTCGGTACTGCCGCCACCTTCACTGTGGTAGCCAGCGGCAGCGCGACACTTGCCTACCAATGGCGCAAGAACGGCACCGCCATTTCCGCCGCCACCACCGCCTCTTACACGACCCCAGCCACCACCACCGCCGACAACGGCTCCACCTTCTCGGTAGTCGTCAGCAATTCCGCGGGTAGCGTCACCAGCAACAGTGCCACACTGACCGTGACTAGCACCCCGCCACCACCTGGCAACACTGAGGTGGAACCCAACAACACCCAGGCCACCGCCCAGAACATCGCCACCAGCGGCACCACCATCAGCGCCACTATCGGTAGCACCACGGACATCGACTACTACAAGTGCTTGGTGGGTGCCGGTCGCACCATTGCTGTGACCCTGACCCCCAACAGCACCTCCGACTATGACCTGTACCTGTACAACAGCAACGGTACCCAAATCGGCTCCTCCACGAATGGAACTGGCGCCGTGGATTCGGTGAGCGTCAAGAACACAGGGACCTCCGCCTTCACCCGCTATGCCAAGGTCATCTACTATTCTGGTAAGACCGGCGCCACTGGGACTTACACCCTGAAGACCACCTTCTGATTTATTTAAAATCCATAAAAAGGACCGCCTCCGGGCGGTCCTTTTTATGTCAGGTGAGGCCATACCTTCGTAAACTTTAATCCATGAACATCCTGGTAGTGGAAGACGAGCTCAAAACCGCCCGGCATCTTGATCGGGGCCTGCGAGCCGCTGGCTTCGAAGTCCAGACTTGTGCCTCCGCTGAGCAAGGACTCCTCACTTGCGCTGCGCATAGATTCGACGCCTTGGTGCTCGATGTGATGCTGCCCGGGATGAATGGGCTTGCCCTGGTCCATCAGCTGCGTAGTTCCGGCGTTGCCACGCCGGTGCTCTTCCTTTCCGCTAAAGACGCCACCGAAGACCGCATCAAAGGCCTGAATGAAGGCGGCGATGACTACCTGGTGAAGCCTTATTCCCTGCCCGAGGTCGTAGCTCGATTGCGTGCCCTTCTACGCCGTGGCGGCCAGACCGGAAACGCCCAGCGGGTCGAAGTCGCAGACCTCGTATGGGAGCCCGGGAGTCGTCGCATCAGCCGTATGGGCAAGCACGTGGATCTCACGCCAAAAGAATATGCCCTGGCATCCTTGCTCTTGAACCATCTGGGCGAAGTGGTCTCCCGCAACCAGATCATCCAGGCGGTCTGGGGGCTCCGCACCACGGTGGAAGGCAATAGCGTAGATGTGCAGGTGTTGCGCCTTCGAAAAAAACTGGATGATCCCTTCGAGACCAAACTCATCCGCACCTTGCGTGGGGTGGGTATCGTGCTGGAAGCGCCGGACGCATGACTTCCCAACCCCACAGTGGGTCGCTGCTGAGACGCCTCCAGGTGAGTTTTGTCCTGTCCACGCTGGCGGTAGTAGGTCTTTTAGCCATCTTCATGGATGCAGCTCTGCGGCACAGCTTCGAAGCTGAAGATGCCATGGTCATGGAAGCCCAGGCCAGTGCGCTTACCCGGCCTGGAACCACCCGGAAACTTCCCGGGGGAGATCCAGAGCGCAGGCCCGAAAAGGCTGACTGGCGCTTGTTGGACGAGCAGGGACTGGTGCGGGTCCAAAGTGCAGGAATGGCAAAATTACCTGCTATTGCTTGGCCCTCAGAGGCCCGGTCCCCAGTGGAAATCAAGGCAGCGAATGGGGAGACTTTCTCAATCTTGATCCGCACCATTCCCGAAGGCACCTTGCAGCTGGCCATGGACCGCAGCCACGAACAGGCCCTGGTAGCGAGCTTTCGTCGCACCCTGGGGGTTGCCATCGGCTTTGCGGCTTTGCTGGCGGCCCTACTGGGCCGATGGGTGGCCAAACGAGGCCTTCGCCCTCTGCATTTGATCGCCACAGAGGCAGCGCATATCGAACCTTCCAACCTGGATCGCCGACTCCAGGAAGCGCATTTCCCGGAAGAGTTGGGCGAACTGGTTTCGACACTCAATGGAACCCTGGCGCGACTTCAGGAGGCCTTTGATCGTTTAAGTCGCATGGCTTCCGAATTGGCCCATGAACTGCGAACGCCGTTGCAGAACCTTCGAGCCGAAGTCGAAGGCATTGTCTTGGATCCGAAGAATGAAGCGGCTTCCCGTGATGCGCTTGGTTCGGTGCTTGAAGAATGTGACCGCCTGGCGAGACTCATCGAGCAGATGTTGTTTCTGGCCCGCACCGAGAATCCTTCCGCGGCGATGGAGAGAAAACCGTTGGACGTGGCTGCACTGCTGCAGAGCGTCGCCGAATTTTTTGAGGCCGAAGCCGATGAAGCCCAGGTGGTCCTTGGCGTTGAAGCCGTCATGGGCCTGAAAATCACCGGGGATGAACCCCTGCTGAAGCGGGCCCTCCACAACCTGGTCGCGAATGCCCTGCGGCATACGCCCGCGGGTGGAAGCATCCTCCTTGGCGCAACCGCTCAAGCTTCTGGCCTGCTGCTTTTTGTCCGGGATACCGGCACGGGCTTGCCCCTGGAAGTCCTGGCGCGCCTTGGGGAGCGATGGGTTCGAGCACCAGCTTCCCGAGGGCCAGGCCTAGGATTGGGACTAGCCATCGTCAAAGGCATCGCACAGCTGCATGGAGGCAAACTGCAAGCAGAAAACCTCCCGGGTGGCGACACCGAAGTAAGCATCCAGCTACCGAATTACTAGTCAGAAACCAGCACCCGCGCGTGTTCCAAGGCTTCTGGGCGATCTGGATGACCGGATAACAGCCGCGCCAATTCGCGAAGTTTCAGGTCGCCATCCACCCAGGTGAGATCACTGCGGGTGCGACCAGCTTCCGTGGATTTTTTCAAGAGACCGTGATGATCAGCCTTGGAAGCCACCTGGGCCAAATGCGTGACCGCGAGAACCTGGTGCCGCACGCCAAGAGCCTGAATGGCCGCCCCCACTTCCAGCGCAGTCTCTCCACCGATGCCCGCATCCACCTCGTCCAGAACCAGCGTCAAGGCGGGCACCCCGTTACCCTTGCGCAGCGCGATGCCCGCGCCCAGCAATGACAACATCAACCGGCTCAATTCCCCTCCGGACGCGATCTTGGCCAGGGGTCTGAAACCCTCGCCGGGATTCGATTCGATCCAGAGAACCACAGTGCTGAACCCGGCTGAAGCCACGCGCACGGCGATACCTTGATGTAATACAGGACTCCCGGAATCTTCGGAGATGGAAAGCCGGACTTGTAGGCGCGCGCCCTTCATGCCCAATTGCGCGAGCCGGCGATGCACTTCGGATTCCAGCTTCGCCAAAGCATCGGCGCGGCGCTGGTGAAGGGCCTCAGCCTTGATGCGATAGGCCTCGGCGACCCGCTTCAAGGCCAGTTCCAACTCCGCAATGCTGGTTTCGCCACCTAACAACAACCGTTGTTCTTCCCGCAAATCCTCAGCCCTTTTCGGAAGTTCTTCAGGCTCGCAATGATAGCGCCGCGCCTGCTTTTCGAAAGCCGCCAGCCGCGTTTCCAAAGCATCCAACGCGTCAGCTCCGTGCTCGGCGAAATGAATGGCCTGGTCTTGGGCCAGGGCCTGAAGATCTTCCAACTCCAGCAGTAAAGAGCGCAGGCGATCCAACTGATCTTGTGCCGCGGGCATCACCACTGCTGCCCGGGCCACGGCACGGCTGGCACCTTCAGCTTCTGGAATCACCAACCGCAAACTATCAGCGGCTTCACGGTAGGCCGCTTCCAATTGCACGCCGTGGCGCAAAGGTTCACGATCCGCGCGCAACTGCGCCCATTCGCCAGGTTTGGGCGCGAGCTTCTGTAGGTCCGCCAGTTGTTCCGCCAATTGTTCCAATCGGCGCTCACGGTCTGCTTCGCTGCGTTTTCGGGCTTTCAAGGCACCTTCCGCTTCCCGCAACACAGCGACTTCGACCTCCAATTTCCCTTCGATTCCCAGCACTTCATCCAGCAAGGCAAGATGCCGGTCTTCACCCAAAAGGGATTGATGGTCGTGCTGGCTGGTGAGGCGCATCCAGATGCGACCCGCCTCTTTCAGATCCGCCAGAGAGCAGGGCGCGCCATTGATCCAGGCCCGGGAACGCCCGGCGGCATTGACTTCCCTGCGCAGCACCACGGGATGTTCTTCCGGCAGGCCATGTTCATGCAGGAAACTCAACCAGTCCGCGCCGTTCTCTTCAACGACACCCTCCACCATGGCGCGATCCGCCTCGCGGCGTACAGTGTCCGCATCCCCTCGAGCGCCCACCAACAGCGCCAAGGCGTCCACCAGCAGCGATTTTCCCGCGCCGGTTTCGCCCGTGAGCACCGTGAAACCCGAGGCCAGATCCAAAGACAGATCCTCCACCAGGGCCAGGTTCTTGATGCGTAAAGAAGACAACATGGCACAAGGATACCGTTAATCGGCATTCAGACTGGCCAAGCAGGCCGGAGGTGGTGATGCTCTATTTTATGTTCACCGGTACCTACCTCGAAGCCATCAACCGCGCCCTCCACGACGCCATGGAGGCCGATGCCCGGGTGTTCTGTCTGGGCGAGGACGTGGGCAGCTATGGCGGGGCTTTCCAGGCCACCGCCGGATTGTTCGAGCGGTTCGGCACGGATCGGGCGATGGACATGCCCATCGCCGAGCAGGCCATCGCAGGGACAGCCATCGGTGCGGCCTTGATGGGCCAGCGCCCCGTGGCGGAATTCCAATTCATGGATTTCGCGCTGCTGGCCTCGGATCTCATCTGCAATTTCGCGTCCATGACTTCCTGGCGCTGGGGTCAGCCCTGCCCCGTGGTCTTTCGCGGGCCCGCAGGTGCGGGCGTCAGTGGCGGACCCTATCACAGCCAGAATCCCGAGCACCATTTCCTCGGCAGTCCGGGTCTCAAAGTCGTGGCGCCGGGCACCGTCGCCGATGCTTACGCATTGCTAAGGGCCAGCATCGAGGATCCCGATCCGGTGCTTTTCCTCGAACACAAATATTTGTACCGTCGCTTGAAGGACACCTGGGACGAAGCCCCCACAGCGCGCCTTGGCGAGGCCACGCTGCGCAAGGATGGAACCCGAGCCGCCATCCTGACCTACGGCGCGATGCAGCATCG
>JANYBM010000108.1 GCA_025361125.1 Holophagaceae bacterium
AGCAGGCTGGTGCTGGCCTTGCGCTCGCGCTTCACCACGGCCACGGCGCGGAGGTAGATATCGCTGTCGCCGTTCGATGGGACTTCGCCACCATCTTCGGCGATCTGTTCTTCATCAGTTTCCATGGCGTTGATGAGCGCCTGGTTGAAGTCCGGGCGGCCCCGTTCTTTGAGCCAGGTCACCAGTCCCAACGTCTCCTCTTCGGTGAGGAAAGGCGCGTGAATGCGGTGGGGTCGGGCGCTGCCTGGGGCCAGAAAAAGCGCATCGCCTTTGCCAAGAAGTTGTTCGCCGCCGCTGCTGTCCAGGATCGTACGGGAATCAATCTTGGTATTCACGCGGTAACTGAGGCGGGAAGGCAGGTTGGCCTTGATAACACCGGTGACGATGTCCACGCTGGGACGCTGCGTGGCTAAAACCAAATGGATGCCTACGGCGCGGGCTTTTTGGGCGATGCGGGCGATGCTGTCTTCCACCTCGCTGCGAGCCACCATCATGAGATCTGCCAATTCATCAATGACCACGACGACGAAGGGCAACGGCTCCAGCAAGGTCGGGCGGTCCAACCAGCGCGGGTTCGGCGTGCGGTCCCCCAGATCCACGAAGCCACCCGCGCTATTGATTTTCGCGTTGAACTGTTCGAGGTTGCGAACACTCAGGAGGGCCAACCGCCGGTAGCGATCCTCCATTTGCGCCACGACCCACTTCAGCACCCGGCCTGCTTCCTTCATGTCCGTGACCACCGGCGCCCAGAGGTGGGGAATATCTTCGTAGACGCCCAGTTCCACCATCTTGGGATCCACCAGGATGAGCTTCACTTCTGAAGGCAGTGCACGCATCAGGATGGAACAGATCATGGCGTTAACGCCGACGCTTTTGCCACTGCCGGTGCTCCCGCCGATGAGCAGGTGGGGCATGCGCGCGAGATCGGCGACGATCGGATTGCCTGCGATATCTTTGCCCATGGCGAGCAGCAGAAGGGACGTGCCGTCCTTGCTTCGTGGGTCGCGGAAGGCAGGCGAATCCAGCACCTCGCGGAAGGTGATGGTTTCCCGGTGGGCGTTGGGAACCTCGATGCCCACGAGGTTCTTGCCGGGAATCCGATCAATGCGCACGGCTTCGGCTTTCAAGGCCAACGCCAAGTCTTCCTCCATGCCCAGCACTCTCGCGAGGGGTACGCCGGGGTCCGGTTGAAATTCGTAGACCGTGACCACTGGACCTGGTTGCATTCCTACCATCAACCCCTTCACCTTGAATTCGGTGAGCTTTTGGCCGATGAGATCACGGGTTGCTTCCAAATCCTCAGATTTCAATTTCTGATGAAGGGTCGGTGGGTCGAACAGTCTCCTTGGTGGAAGCTCCACGCGGTCCGCGATGGAATCCAATGCGGGCTTTACTTTTCCGGTAGCTGCAAGGGAATGGATGGTGGGCGGAACACCGGTTGGTCCAGGCAGCCCATTCAATGGTTTAGCTGGTGTGGGTTCCATCAATGGCAATGGCTGTTGCTCTGACACGCGGCCGTATTTGTCGGTTACGGTTCGAGCTTCCATCAGCGGTTTCTTGGGCGGCTGGGGTGGTGGTAAATTGCGGAGCAATGCAGGTTTGAGGGGATGCGTCAGGCGCCGTTGTGGCTCCTCAGTCTGCGGCATCAGGATGTCTGAAGGCGACAAATCCAAGCCTTCCAGGCTCACCGAATGAATGACTGGGTACGAGAGTTCCTGGGGAATCTTCGGATGCTGCCTGCGGAATTCCGCTGACTCCCATTCGGCTTTGGAAAGGGATGCGGATTGCTCTTCCAACAATCGTTGTTGTTCTGCAATGAAGGCTAACTGTTGGGCATCATGGATATCGAAATCCGGCAGATTGTCGGCCCCCTCGTTTTTCAAGAAGGGCCGCTTCACCATGCCTATGAAGCCGCGTACACCTGTATGAACGCCCTTGGCACTGCGCATGGGCAACGGCTTTAGCAGCGGCCATGCTTTTTCACCCATCCACCTCGCCAAGAGTGATGCCACGGCCCGGGTGAGCGCTGGTGCGAGAATGAGTGCAGACAGAAGAAATAGCAACCCCAGCACAAGCGGCAGGCCCCAACCCAAAAGGCGATGCAGGGGCGGGAAAAGGATGGAGCCAAGCCAACCGCCCCAACGAAGATCCAGTGGGCTCATGCCATCCCCGAGGGGAAATTTTCGGATGCCCAAGGCGCCAAGAGAAGTCCACAACACGAAGGCCCATGCCAGCCAGGCGAGTCTCGGCGCAAGCCGGGCCAACCATTGGGAACCTTCAGCTTGGATTGCTGGGACCCAGCATTCCCAAAGGATGTAAATGGGCACCAGCCATGAACCTGAGCCCACCAGGGTCATCAAGACGCCTGCCAGGATGGCTCCGAAAGTGCCACCTAGATTGTGGACAGGCTGCCCGAGATTGCCCGAAGAAAAAGGCATGGGGTCCGTGGGGTAATAGCTGAAAAGCGATAGCAATAAAATCAGTGCGAACACCGATGCCATCGCTTTCGCCAAGATTGGACCCAACCCCTTCAAATCATCTCCATGGATACGGAATTGAGTGTATCTGAAGCCTATTTCTTCATCGCTGCCCGTCCGCCGGAACCACCAATCCGTGGGCTTTTTTGCTCGAGCAGCGCTAAGCGCGCGGCGGGATTCCAGGGGTGTTTGCGCAGGTCTTGCAGGTAGTCGCCCACCCTTACGAATTGCCAGCCTTCTTGTTTGGCGCGATCCATAAAGGCTCCGAGTTTTTTCGAGGGGCGATCCGGTTCCATCCGGCCACTGCCCAAGTGCATGAGCACGATCAGACCATCGGAATCCCGCTTGGCAAGCCGGACGTGGAGCCGCTCCAGTATCGCACCCCCATTACGGTAAAGGCGTTTTTCAGAGGAAGTGGCCCAATCCAGCGTATCGGCGCCTTCACTCCAGCCTACGTGGCGGAAACCAATTTCTTCGGCCCAGGTCCTCAATTCCCTGGTCTGTTCACCGTAAGGTGCGCGCCAATACGGGTCCATTGGGTGTCCCAGCAGTTGGTAGAGCGCACGGTCGGCGGAAAGCAATTCCTCTTGGAATTTTTCCTTGGTCCACTTCGCATCGCGCCGCATGCCGGGTGCGAAATGGGGGTGGTTCATGGTGTGGTTGCCCAACTCATGGCCTTCTCGCTCCATGCGCCTCACCAGCTCGGGGAATTTCTGTATGAAAGCCCCGGTGAGGAAAATCGTAGTGTGCACGTTTCGTGATTTAAGCGTATCCAGGATCTCTTCGGCGCTTTCATCCGAGGAACCCCCATCGAAACTAAGCACCATGCGCCGTTGACCTGACTGGAGGGCCTTGGGGCCACGAACCAGGTTGAAGCCTTCTCCTGCACCCACCCAAAGAGAAGCGTCTGGAAGGGTGGACTTGATGGCTGGCGAAACCGCCGGAATCGGAAGAGGCTGAGGTTGAGGCCAGGCATGACTCTCCCAGCGATCCTGAAGATTCTGGTGATCAATGACCACGGGAACCCCAGGCCTGGCTGGTTCTGGGATCCAGCGACGATTAGGCAGCGGCGCCAGGTCGGCTCTCATCACAGGCACGATGGTTGGGATCTCGGTGGGTAGGTTGGAAGGGGCCGGAGGATCGTTGATGGCGAGAGCGGCAGCAGGGGCTAGCGCTGGAGTCGAAGCCAACTGTCGTCGTAATATTTCGAGTGCATCTGGTTCTGGCGAAGGATTGGAATGAAAGCGCGCGGACTGTTGAGGGCTGTGGCCGCCTCGTTGTCGGGTGAGGGCAGCCAGCTTCGGCGCAGCCCCGAAACGCCATCGCGCCAAAACCTGACCTTCCGCCGTCCGCAATTGGGCCACTTCACCGGCGGGGGGCCGGAACATCTCCCAACGCACCGGGCCGAAGGTTGCATGGTGGGTCTCGCGAATGGAGCGTCCTTCCAGTACCAGGTCCATGGGGTGATCCACTTCCCCCTGAACCACAAGCACACCGTTGAGGATCTGGCAGTTCCAAGGCTTCAGGGCAGTGGTGGGCACTATGGCTGGCGTGGGCGGAACGTGCTTCTTGCCGCAGGCCGTGAGCCCCAACAAGGCGAAGCACAAGGAGCACAAGGCGCGGCTGGCTTTCACGCGGCACGCCGGCAGCCCGCCCAATAGTTGGCCTTTTCGCGGATGCGAACGCATTCTGGGTTTAGACCATCAGCTTGGAGATGCAGATAGGCCCATCCAGCGAGCGATTCCGCCGTAGGGTTGCGGCCTGCGAGGGAAGGCTGTTCGTTGAGAAGTGTGTAATCCACTTCAGTGATCCAGTCATCCAGGGAAGCGACAAACGCAGCTTCGATTTGCGGATTCATCGGCTCTTTCAAAACTATCGTGGCAGCGATTTCCCAATTGTGGCCATGCCGAGCCTCCACGAATCCAGGCAGATCGTGAAAGTGATCCGCCACGAAAGGGCGGCGCAGGGTGAGCAGGAAGGAATCCACATTGCCAGTCTAAGTCGGTCAGCAGGAAGTGCCGTCGAAAAATAAGTCCTGAATCATGGATATTGGCCCCCGTGGTTCAATTTTGAAGCGGCTGAAGGCCGCGCCGCCTTGGGTGCGCCGAAGGCACTTCCAGACTGTTTCAGGGCTTAGGATTTGGGACTTGGGCCTAGCCTCCTGCCCCGCCCTCAGCCCAGTTCCTCGCGCAAGGCCACGAGATAGCCCAACAACACGTTCTGGCGGCTTGTAGCCAAGGCCTTCGCGGAGGCCGTGTTCATGCCTGCCGCCAGCTTCAAGAGCTTTCTCTCGAAATGGTCCAGGCTGAAGGCCTTGTCATCCAGGTCCCGCCTTTCTGCCCACGGGTCGCCGGAATGCCAGAGCGCCGCGCCGAAACTGGCGCCGGTGGCGAAGACCCGCGCCAATCCAATCGCGCCAATGGCCTCCAGGCGATCCGCATCTTGGAGAATCTGGGCTTCCAAGCTAGCCGCCACACCGCCGCCGGAAAAACTGTGGGTCAGGATGCATTCTGCGATGCGTTGGGTTTTCTGGTCTATCAAAGGCAACCCTGAACAGAGTGTGGGCGCCAACTTCGCACTCATCTCCGCGGTGCGCTTTGAATCCCGGTGATTCTTGGGGACCCACACCAGATCGTGGAGCAAAGCCGCTGCCACGGCTACATCCCCATCAGCGCTTTCAGCCTCGCAGATCCGGTGGGCCAAACGCGCCACACGAAGACTGTGGGACAGATCGTGGGCTGAGTCGCGGGAAAGGCCTTCAGCAGCCAAATCAGCCCGGAACCTGACCAGCAGCGGATTGAACCAGGGATAGGCAGATTGAAGATGGGAAAGATTCATGCTTCAAGCTTACCGGTGAGACGATTGGCTTGCTTCGGGCATCCTAAATTCAGGAGTGCAAATGAGACTTGGATTTCGGCCTTTGGCCCTGATATGCGCCCTATTCTCTCTGGGGGCTTTTGCCCAGGGCCTGAAAAATTTCGACCCCGTGAAGAACATTGGCATGGGACTCCACGATGGCAAGGTGGTAGTTACAGTACCCGGAGGGGCGCATCTCAAAGCTGCTTTTATGGGCATCAAACTGGCTCCTGACGCAGCCGGGAAACTCGATGTGGGACCGATGCCGCCGACCGTGGACAAGGATGAACTGGGCGATGGCGTGTGGCACGACAATGTGGTCATTCCCGTGAGAGGGTCGGGTCTGAGCGGAACGGTGGAACTGCTGGTCCGGTATCAGCCCTGCACCGAAGGCGAAGGCGGCGTCTGCTACCCGCCCACGACCCAGATCCTCAAAGTGAAGGCGTCGGATATCCCAGTGGCGAAGACAGCCTCAGAAGCCGCCATCCAGCCTGTTGCGGCACCGGTAAAAACCGAATCCACCACCTCGATCCCATCGCCTCCTCCCACTATTTCCAAGCCTGAATCGGGAGGAGAACAGGGACTCTTCTGGACGCTGCTCGCCGTGTTTCTTTTAGGCATGGGGGCAAGCCTGACTCCATGCGTCTACCCGATGATCCCCATCACTATGGCCGTCATTGGCGCGCGAAGTTCCGCCAACGAAAAGGGCGCAATGGTCAAGGGCCTGCTCTTAAGTCTGATGCTGGTCCTAGGCATGGCCCTGACATACACACTTTTGGGTGTGGTAGCCGCTAAGGTCGGGGCAACTGCTGGCGCGTTCGCACAAAAACCCGCCTTTCTAGTCCCTGTGGCGATCCTGTTCGCGGCCCTTGCGCTTTCGCTATTTGGTGCCTTCGAGATCCAACTGCCCAGTGCGTTGCAAGCCAAGCTACAGGGTGATGGCCAACGCAAAGGATATGGTGGCGCGTTCGTCATGGGCATGGTGCTCGGGCCCATTTCGGCGCCCTGCGTCGGGCCTGTGATAGGCGCGGTCCTGTTGCGCATCGCAGAGAAGGGCAACGTGGTTACAGGCGCGCTGCAGCTCTTTGTTTTCGCCCTGGGCATGGGCGTGCTCTTCGTTGTTGTTGGAACCTTCACCGCGAGTCTTCCCAAGAGCGGCGACTGGCTTACGAAGTTCAAACATCTCATGGGCCTCGTGGTTCTGGCGTTCGCCGTATGGACGCTGCGCTACATCGTTCCCGAGTGGGCGAACCTGGTCATGTGGAGCGCTGTGGCTTTGGTCGGCGCGGCTGTGTTTGGCGCTTTTGAAGCTGTCGTGGGGCTCGTCCAAAACGTGTTCAGGGCACTCGGTTTTCTTTCCCTGGCGCTGGGCTTGCTGCTGGGGATTCGCGCTGTTGAATTATTTACACACGTTCAGTTGCTGCCGCAACTTGACCCTGGGAAGGCAGAAGCCACGGCATCTACCTGGATCAGCCAGGACCTGGAAAGCGCCCTGGCCAGGGCCAAGGCCGAACACAAAATCGTGCTGGTGGATATCTACGCGGAATGGTGCGCGCAGTGCCATGAACTGGATGAGAAGACCTGGTCGGATCCAGCTGTTCAAAAATGGATTGCCGAGAATGCCATCGCCGTTCGCATAGACACTGACAAAGCGCGCCCGGATCTCGCCGTGAGTCTAAAGATCGGCAGCTATCCAACGGTGCTTGTGCTGGATGCGAACGGCCAGGAGAAGAAGCGCAGCCTGGGCTTCCAGAAGGCAGCCTCAATGTTGGCGTGGCTGAAGCAATAGGGTGTGGGCGGAAAGCGGCGCCCTTTTTTGCCTACAGCCCATTTCCTAATTCACGGTTTACCGAGAAATTTCTCCAACGTCTTTTCCAGGTTGTTGCCACGCAGGTCGTTTTCGGTGGCAAGAATTTTTCCTTCAGGGCCTACCAGGATGGGCTTGGGAATGCCTCGCACGCCATACGCTACAGCCAAGGGATTCTGGAATCCTTCCTCCACAAAAGCGTGATTCCAGGGCATGGCATGGGTCGGATCCGCGCGATAGGGTGCGATGTCTTCGGGCTTCTGATCAAAGCTCAGGCTCAGAATCTGAAGTCCCTTGCCTTTGAACTTTCCGTAAGCGGCATGAAGGCTTGGCATCTCGCTGCGGCAGGGTCCGCACCAGGTGGCCCAGAAATCAACGAGCAAATACTTACCGGCAAAGGATGCGTTCGTGAAGGTTTGCTTCGAGTCATCCAGGCTTTTGATGCTGAAGGCGGGGGCCGTTATACCGACCGCGGTTTTCGCGGCATATTCCAGCATCCGGTGGGCCTCTTTGGTGTAGGGCTCCTTGGCGTATTCCTTGTCGAGCTGGGCCAACGCGCCCATCCAGAGCTTCTCGTTCTTTCCGTAAAATCCTTCTTGAAACTGGTTGTAGACCAAAAGCCCGCGCACCCTTGGGTCCGCATGATGCTCCCGGGCCTCGGTGAGATAGTCCTCAGCGGCCTTTTCAGCCATGAGTGCGCCCACCGCCGAAAGCAGTAACGAGGGCTCCAGGGACCATGCAGGTGAAGTCGGCGGTACTTCTCCTACCACTTCTTGCCGAAGTTCTGGCGTGACTTTGGTGCCAGCCCGGGGAGCCAAATAAAGCTTGGCCACCAGCAGCGAGTGCCTTACTTCGGGCCGCTTCTCGGTGTTGAGCCGGGCATCAAAGGATTCCATCATCGGCAAAAGATGGGGGTCAAAGCTTGCGCGCGATTTCCCGAAGGAAATGTGGAGGGTATAGGCCTCTTGCACCGCCTTCATGCGGGTCTGAACCTCGTTCAAGACCGCTTTGGCATCCTTGGCCGCATCCACGGAAGCAGCTGGGGTTGGGGTTGTTTGGGCGGCAGGAAAGGGGACGTGAAACATGAGCATCCTTGTAGCAGTAAGCGGGTTTCAGGGATTGTTGTGGGGCACTGGAGGGGGCAATTCCTGCAACAGTATTTTTAGGCGTTCCAGCAGCAGACCTTTTCCGTAGCCGGACCACATCCAGGCCACCTTGCCATCACCACCAACGATGAAGGTGGTTGGAAAAGCGCTCACCGTGCCAAGCATCGAGATGCCGTGGTTTCCCGTACCCGGCATAAACACTCTGAAGCCTTCCAGGGCCATGCGGTTCTTCATCAAGAAAGGCGTGACTGCCGACCAGCCATCTTCATCCTGATTTACAGGAATGATGGCAATGGGCGCCTTGCTTTCCTGACGTTGAAGATGGGCCACCTCAGGAAGGGACGCGCGGCAGGGTGGGCACCAGGTGGTCCAGAAGTCCACCACCACGACTTTTCCGCGATACTCGGCGATGGTTTTCATGATTTTACCGTCGGTGAAACCGAAAGCGGACGCATCTTTTCGCTGAGCTTTGGGGATGAGACCTGTGTCCTCCCCACCTGCGATGGCCAGGGCTGTGGAAAGAGCGAGTAAAGCAGGAAGCAGACACACAAAAACTCCGAACTTTCATCTTCCCAGGGTCTCACGGAGCATCACAAGACCCTCCTCTGTGCGGCTGAGGTACCACGTCATGGCCTGCCCATCCACGATATGGATTTTCGCAAGCGGAAAGCGCCGCTCAAGCTCTGCGGCGTGTCGTTTAGAGAAACGGAAGGGCTCGGTGGGAAGCAGGATCACATCTGGATTCAGAGCAGCAAGGGCTTCCTCCGAGAGTTGCGGCCATCGCTCCGGGCCGATAGGTTTGAAACCCGCACACCGAGCCAGGTCGCTCGGGTATGTATCCGGCCCAGCGCTCATCCAGGGATCCTTCCAGATGAGTGTGAGTGTTCGCGGACCCGTTTTGGGCATGGGGCTCAGCAGTTTTTTTAATCCCACGACACGGGCTTTCGCCTGATCCAGAGCGCCTAGAAGCTTGCCAAGGGCAAGCCAAGCTGCCATGCAACTTTTCACCGTGCGGATTTCAAGTGCCATCCATGGAATGCCCAAGTCTGTAAGCGTGTCCGCCACCCATTTGGAGTTCTCGTCCTTTTCGAGAATGACCAGTTCTGGATTCAGATCCGTGATGCGCTGGAAATTCGGATCCTTGGTGCCGCCCACCTCGGGCACCGTGGCGCGGATCCATTTCGGCGCAATGCAGTAGCGCGTTCGCCCCACCAGCTGCGCCGCCAATCCCCACTGCACCAGCAGCTCCGTCACGCTTGGCACAAGTGAAATGATCCGTAAGGGGCCGGAGGTGGGTAATGGGGCATAAGCTGTGCGCTCAGGCTTCAGTGCGGCTTCCCTTTTTTGTCCACCCCTCACTGCAAGCTTCGTCCCCGAATGCGGATCCACGACCTTGCCCCGCCCCACATCGCAGAGCGACAGCGCCGGGCAATTCCCGCAGTCGGGTTTGCGGGCATCGCAGCAGCGGCGACCGTGAAAAATAAACTGGTGGTGCAGTTCGATCCAATCTTCGCGCGGAAAGAGGCGGCACAAGTCCGCTTCGACCTTTTCCGGCGTTTTCGCGGCGGAGAGCCCCAGGCGCCGGGCCACACGAAAGATGTGCGTGTCCACCGCGAGGGCCGGGACGCCAAAAGCATTGGCGAGCACGACATTCGCGGTTTTCTGACCCACGCCAGGAAGGGCCGCGAGTTGGACTGAGTCATTCGGCACTTTCCCGTCATGCCTTGTGATCAGCGCATTGGCGAGGCCCAACAAGTTCTTGGCTTTATTGCGGAAGAAGCCCGTGCTGCGGATCAGGGCTTCCAACTCCACGGGCTTGGCCTTGGCGAGGCTGCTTGCATCTGGATAGCGGGCGAAGAGGCCTGGCGTGGTGATGTTCACCCGCGAATCCGTGCACTGGGCGCTGAGCACCGTCGCCACCACCAACTGGAAGGGATCGCGGTGATCGAGCGCGCACTTGGCATCGGGATAGGCCCGCACCAGGCGTTGTTGCAGATCCTTCAGCTTCGCTATCGACCATCGCATGAATCCAGTCTAGCGATGGCTCACTCTGGATTCCGTTTCACAATTCTGGAACTGCGGATCATGGCCCAGGCGCCAGTGTGTAGTCGAAGGCGTAGAAATGCTTGCTGTCGCGGATTTCGATGGTCATTTTTCCTTCAAGGCCCTTCAACTCGCCAGTGCCCGAATCCGGCACTACCGCCACCGTCAACTGCCCCACGCCGCGGGTCATGGTGCCGCTGTGCTGCAGCACGAAGGTGCCTTTGCGGCCTTGCAGTGTGCCGGTCACTTTTTCGATGGCCACGTACCCCGCCGAGTCCTTCACGGCCGTTCCGATCATCAGCATCTGCCCCTGGCTCGTGGCAGCAAGTTCGCCATGGAACTGCTTGTCGATGGACATGCGCCCCAGGCTAACGTCCGAGCCGGGCTCGCCAGTGAGAGGCACGAGTTTTACCTCGAAGACGCCGCTGATATGGGTGGTCATGGATGACTCCTTTTGAGGTGCCATTTTGGTTTGCGCGGGTGACTGGGCGGCCAGCGACACGTACGCAACCGCCCAGCAAACTTGGACAGCGCGTTTGAACAATGCTTGCATGGATCCTCCCTGTGCTTGCGTCTCAGGCCATACGGTAGCCTGGGTGGTGCTGAAACGCGATGGCACGATCGAAGGAGAAGGGCGCGTGCCGTTCTTCGACCGTCTAGAATGAAGGCTGAGGTACCAATGACTTTACTGCTCACAGGAAAACTCGACTGCCAGGAAACCGCCGCCCACTACCGGCAACTCATCCGGCAGAACATCAAGAAATTGGACTTTTCACCAGGGCTCTCTGTAATTCTGGGCTGCGACGACATGGGCTGCGTCGTCTATCACAAATGGCTGATGAAAGACTGCGAGGATCTGGGCATTGACGCCAAGGACATCGAAGTGAACAGCGGCATGGAACTGGTGAAGACCGTGGCCCGGCTCAATCAGGACGACAATACCCACGGCATCTTCATCTTCTATCCCCTACGCTACGCGGACATCAAGGACGACGAAGTGATGGACCTCGTTGACCCGGAAAAGGACATCGAGGGCCTGCACGCGACCAACATTGGCTACCTGAACAAGTACCGCAAGCGCATGGACGGCAGCGACCACCGCTGCATGACGCCCTGCACCGCCCGCGCCATGGTGAAGACATTGAAACGAGGGTTCGGCGACACCTACCTCAGCGGCAAGACCGTGCTCGTCATCAACGATTCGCTCCGCATTGGACGACCGCTCACGGCCATGGTGGCGAACCTGAAAGCCACTCCGATTCTCTGCCACCAGAACACCAATCCAGAGCACTTGGAACAATTCATCAAGGTTGCGGATGTCATCGTCAGCGCTGTGCCCGCGCCGGGTTTCCTGATCCGCACTGAATGGATCAAGGACGGCGCCCTCTGCTTCGACCTCAGCGGCCAGGGCAATTTCGATTACGAAGCCCTGGACGTGCGGGGCATCCACTATACCGACACCACCAAGAACAGCATCGGTAAAGTCACCCGAGCCATGGCGCTACTGAACCTGACTTACGCGGCGGGGGTGGAATGAAGGGTCGCACTGGGTATTCAACATGGCTATGAACGCCCTGATCCAGGAAGGGGCGAAGCAACTCCACAAGGGTGAGCTGGTCCAAGCAGAAGCTACCTTGTTGAAAATTCTGCGCATTCAACCTGAAGAACCCAATGCGGCCAATCTTATGGGTCTCCTGCGGAAAGCCCAAGGGCGGCTCATGGAGGCTGAAGCGTTACATCGCCAGGCCATCCTGGCCCTCCCCCAGGCGGGTGGATTCCACAATAATCTAGGTACCGCTTTGCGCCTGCAGGGACGCGTGCCCGAAGCCATCGCGGCCTACCGGTCAGCCATCCACAGGGAGCCCACCAATGGGGATTTCCATCTCAATCTGGGGAGGCTGCTCTGGCGCTCGGGTGAATTCCGAGCGGCGTTGGCTGCCATCGAGGCAGGCGTTCAGGCCGCGCCGCAGGATGCAGAGTTGGTCTCCTACCTGGGAGAAATCCTGGGGCAATTCGGGAATGGGCACCAGGCCATCGCTTATCATCAGCTTGCTTTGAAACTGCAGCCTGGGAATGCGGCCATTTGGGGCGACCTTGGCAGCACCTATCTCAAGCTCGGAAATCCCGAAGCCGCGAGGCAAGCCTACGAACGCTGCCTGGAGATCAAGCCCCAAACAGCTTCGGTGGGACAGGCGATGCTGCTGGTCCACCAATACCTGGGCGACCTCTCCAATCAGGGACAAGCCGAGCTGCACCGGACCTGGGCGAACACCTTTCTTCCCACTCGTCCAGAACCCGATTGGCAGTATGTCCCCGAGACCGAACGCCGGTTGCGAATCGGTTTCCTGTCACCGGATTTTCGAGAACATTCGGTCTCGAAATTTCTGGAACCAGTGCTGCAGTCATTGGACCGTTCCCAGGTGGAGATTTTCGTCTACTCAGCCTCCACGTTGCCACTGGATCGTGTATCCGAGCGGATGAGGCCGTTTTCTGATGCCTGGCGCGATGTGGCTTGGTTGGGAACAGAGGCCCTTGTCGCGATTCTGCGCGCCGACCAGGTGGACATCCTGGTGGAGTTGGCGGGTCATTCCGAGGGTGCGCGGCTCGATGTCATCGCCTCGCGAGCAGCGCCAATCCAGGTCTTCTGGATGGGCTATCCAGGAACGACGGGACTGGACTCCTTTGATGCGCGCTTCACAGACGCCATTGTGGACCCCCCCGAAGAAGCCCAGCTCAGCTCAGAGCAGCCGGTGCGGTTTCCCAAGGGTTTCCATTGTTTTAGGCCCGACTCCGCCGCCCCGCCGGTCTCCGGTCTTCCGGCGCTGCAACGCGGCAGTGTGACCTTCGGATCCTTTAACAATCTGGCCAAGCACAGCCCCCTGGTCCTGAAGACCTGGGCCATCCTTTTAAATCGAATTCCGGGGTCCCGCTTGATCATGAAATCCAATCAGGCTGGAGATCCTTATCCAATGGAGCGGGTGTTCGCGGCCTTTGAGCGCGAAGGCATTCCTTCCTCGCGCCTCGAATTGCTCGGGCGTACCGAGTCCAGCGCCGACCATCTCGCCTGGTACAACCGGGTGGACATCGCCCTTGATACCTTTCCCTACAATGGTGTCACCACCACCTGTGAAGCCATGTGGATGGGGGTTCCGGTACTCACCCTCCTCGGCGACCGCCCCACGGCACGCTACGGTGCGAGCCTGCTTACCCAGGCTGGGTTGACGGATTTCATCGCCAAGGATTTGGAGGATTACCTGAGGCTCGCCGAGCGCTGGAGCCAGAACCTGGAGGGCTTGAGCGAATTGCGAGCGGGCTTACGGGAGAAGCTGCGGCGTTCTTCGTTGTTGGATGGCCCAGGCTTCGCGCGAGAGCTGGAGGTCGCCTTGCGAACTCTTTGGCGGACGTGGTGTGCCACCAGGCGATTACCGTAAAATTTCCCCCTGGCTTCAGACCCTTGCCTCAGTCTTGGCACGCATTTGCGGTTTGCGTCATGGCACGTTCGATTCACTGAGACAATGATGACGGTGCTGGCGGAGTGGAGATTCTCATGTGGCGAGTGAAGCGGATCAAAGACCTGGATGCTTTACGGGGCCAAGCGACCACGCCACCCCTGGTCATGATGGACGCAGTGGAAACCACCGCGGAGCGTGGAGAATCCTGGTGGGTGCTTCAAGTGATGGTGCGCGAGGATGAGGATCCGCTATGGGTGGCGGTGTTTCCGGAAATGAAGAGCGCCCTCTTTTTCAATGGTGAGGAAACCATGAAGGGCCGGTGGGATGAAGCCCGGAATATATTTTTTGAAGAGGACGGCCTCACCTGGAATCTGGAAGGGCGACCGGTCACGGTGAGCGCCATGGAAGATGAGGCTGCCGAAGAAGACGCCGGAATAGAAGAGGAGCGGGCTCGGCACGGGCGGCTGAGAGGGTTGTGAGTGCGTTCCATCGAGAGAGACGCCGGGCGAATGTCGTGTGTGCATGGATGGCAAGGGCGGTGTGATTCGCGCAACGCAATTACCTCATTTGCTGCTATCCCTCCTTCTAGAGGGAACTTGATCTGTGAGAAACGTGTCTGCGTTACTTGAAATCTTGCGCTAGGCCAAGGCCCCGGATGGGTGTCTGTTCAATAGATCAAAACTTTTCCTGTACCAGACACACTACTGATCAGGGTGATGGTGGGGCCGATATGTTTCAGACTTTGATCTACTCTGTTTTATGCCCCGCTGGCTTCGCCTTGGTGGCCTCGGTTCCAGCAGTGAACCGGGAACCCGATAACCCTCGTTTGGTTTATCTGGGTGACAGGATCGAAGCCGTCATTGAGAATCACATCCTCGCCCAAGATCCGTTGAAGGGTACCTGGCGAGAGGCAGTTCCTGGGCTTCCCCCTCTCACCGAATACCTCCCTGTGCCGGGGCAGGTGGTCGGCTATTGGGATGGTTTTAATGCTTATCGAGAAATCGTAGGCTGGCATCAAAAACGCATACTCCAAAGTGGTTTCGACGAAATGACCAGCACGGGCCGCCACTGGTTCTGGAGGGCCCCGGTCGACCTTCTTGAAGATGAACGCGTCTTAAGCATTTTCAATGACAAGGCCCTGACCCGCCGAGACATTTATTCGGCCGGCAGCAAGCTCAAACCCGGTTGAGCCCCCACGGTTCCAGGCCCTTCCAAAGTGACCTTGGCGCTGGTGGATCTGATCCATGGCGATCGAAATGAGCTCCTCACCCGGGAAATCGAACCTTTTAACCTACAGTGCGCCGTTGCCCTGCATATGGGCAACGCCTTCCTGTTCTTGAATACGGGGCAGATTTATAAGTTGGCCCTTGATTCCCAGACTCTCCAATCCATTGAGGAGGATTTCTGGAAGGATTCCGGTGTCGACCTTTGTCCGGGCCCCCCGTTCTTTGAACACCTAGAATTTCCACGATACAGATCACACCCCTTTTTCGATTCAGATGGTGGAATTCTCCTGGCATTGGAGGGATTTCGGTCAGAACTGATCACAGGTTCCGAGCTGAATGAATTATTACAGGAGCCCATGTACGAAAAGGGGAGGCGGGTATGGAAAGCCAAGGGTCTTTATCCCTTTCAAGATGGAAAAATGTATGACACTGGCGTCCGATCCGCGATCCTCCTCAAGTTTGACCCCGAAGCTAAAACCATGCGTACCGAGTCCCTTGAACGGGTGAAGAGCTTGTGTAGGGAAAATCCAGATTCCCGTGGTTCAAAAAACAAGGTACTGATGTTTCTACAATCTGAAGGCGCGGGGGATCTATTCGCAGGCCCTGGGGGAAAGATCCTGCCACTGGTGCTTTCCAATCTCACACGGGATGAACCAGCACAGGCCGTTCCCGGAAAAGCGGGCAAGCCCGAGCTAGTTCCACCAAAGAAATAAGTTCAGCATTCCAAGCCCGCGGAGTACAGGCATCCTCATCCAGGGTGCAGATCGAACCAAATCGGCATTTGCAAAGCCGGAGGGTTATCCCTTCCCCGCCGCATCCTCCAGGGCCGCGGTCCGGCTCGTTCTCCAGATGGCAAGCAACTGGTCCAGCAGCGGCCCGAAGTCTTCTAGGCGCATGGCATTGGGACCGTCGCTGAAGGCCTTTTCGGGGCAATCGTGGACTTCGAAAAAGAAACCGTCCACCGCCGTGGCCGCCGCGCGCGCGAGTGTGGGAATCATCTCCCGTGCCCCACCGGTCTTGTCGCCCAGGGCGCCGGGTTTCTGGACGCTGTGCGTTGCGTCGAAAATGACCGGGCAGCCGGTCTTACGGAGATAGGGGAAGCTCTGGAAATCCACTACCAGCTGGCCGTAGCCGAACGTACTGCCGCGTTCGGTGACCCAGAGGTCGCCATGGCCTTCGACACTGCGGATTTTGTCCACGGCGTTTTTCAGATCCCAGGGCGCCAGGAACTGACCCTTCTTCAGGTTCACGGTGCGGCCGGTCTTGGCGGCGGCCACCAGCAGATCCGTTTGGCGGCAAAGGAAGGCTGGAATTTGCAGCACGTCCACGGCGTCGGCCACGGGTGCGCACTGGTAGCTCTCGTGCACATCCGTAAGCACCGGCACACCGAGCTTCTGCCGGACTTCCGCCAGGATGTCCAACCCCTCTTCCATCTCGACGCCACGGTAGCTGTCTTTGGAAGTGCGATTGGCCTTGTCGAAACTGCTCTTGTAGATGAAGGGTATGCCACGTTCTTCAGCAATATCCCGCAACTGCGTGGACATGTAATGCGTATGCTCTCTGGACTCGATGACGCAAGGCCCAGCGATGAGGAAGAAACTGTTCTCGGTGCAGGGTTGGGTGAAGTCCATGGTTGCTCCAGACTACTCAGATGTTAGGCGCCCTTATAGAATAACCAGTGCTTTTCTGGTTGTTCTTTTAGGGCGCCTTATGTCGGACGAAGGACAACGTAGGCGCCCTTATAGAATAACCAGCGCTTTTCTGGAGGTTCTTTTAGGGCGCCTAATCCCCGGCTTCGCCGCTGGGGCTGCCAGCGTACAGGTCAGGGAGGGAGCCACCCACGAGCGTAGAAGGCATGTTCACCAATCGTTCTGGCATATGCACAATGATGTTTTGAAGCCGCCCCAGACCTTCGATTTCCATCACCACGTCATCGCCAGCCTTGAGCCAGAGGTTGTCCGTGACCTTGCTGCCGTTGAGTTCCAGCAGGCAGCCGGTGCCCACGGTACCGCTGCCGATGACTTCGCCGGGCTGCATGTGGATGCCATAGCTTGAACGTTGGAGAATTTGGGCGAAGGTCCAGTTCATCGAATCCACATTACCGTTCGATAGCCTGCGTCCGTTGACCTCACAGCTCATGGAAGCGTGCAGGATTTGGCCCCGATCCGTCTTCTCAAGGTTCAATTCGTCCTTGGTCACCAGCCAGGGGCCGAGGCTAGTAGCGAAATCCTTGCCCTTGCATGGCCCCAGGTTCAGTTTCATCTCTTCCATCTGAAGCATCCGCGCACTCCAGTCGTTCATGATCATGTAGCCGAAAACCCCGTCATCAGCTTCTTCCAGCGTGGCGTTGTGGAGGGAGCGGCCGGTGACGATGGCGACTTCCAATTCGAAGTCCAGCCGCGTGAGCTGGTGGTCCTGGACTTTCATTTCGCCGGGGCCCGTCACAGCTAAATGATTCGTGAAGTAAGTGACAGGAAACAGATCGAATTCTGGAATCATCTCCAGGCCACGGTTGCGGCGGGCCGTGGAGACGTGCTGGCGGAAAGCGTAGCCATCACGCATGGAGATAGGCCGCGGCACCGGAGCGAGCAATTTGATGTCCTGCGCCGCAAGCAGTGCTGAGACCGGTGCGTTGGCGATCACTGCCTTGGCCGTGGGGATCAGTGTGTCCTGCTGGCAAATGAGAGTGAGCATATCCACTGCCAGACGTGGATCCGCCGCATGAAAATTCAAAATGGTGCCGTCCGGCTGCACGGCTCCGATTTTTTCAACCCCGTGATGAATGAATGTCACCAGTCTCATGGCCACCTCTATGGATGATTCTACTGAACAGCAAAAAACCGGCCTTGCCATTGGAGATGGCAAGGCCGTCGTGCAACAAGACCGGATCAGAAGGTGAGCTTGGCGCCCACTTGGAATTGCCGATTGAAATCGCTGCTGGTGACGATGGGTGATCCGAAAGCCGGGGCGCCGGGAGGCGGCGTCTGGAAGTTCTGGACCTTGCTTATGTTGTAGTGGTTGAAAACATTGAAGACTTCGATGATGCCCTCAAGATTCACCCGGTTGCCGAGGTGGAACGTACGGGATAGCCGCATGTCCATGTTGTAAATGTTCGGTGTTGTTTCCGTATTGCGGCCCACGCCCGCTGGACGATCGGCGGGAGCGGAAAGGCCTTCCCCATTACCGATGGGCGCGCCGTTCTTGAAACCATAGTCCGCATCCACACCTGTCCATAGGGAGTAGGGACGCCCAGAGGTGAAGCGACCAATGAAGGAGATGATCCAGTTCTTGGCCCAGATGCTGGAAGCATTCTTCGTGTTGAATACCGCGCTGAAATTCAAGCGATGCTTCTGGTTCTGGTTGCTGAGGCTCATCTCGGCCTTGGGATCAAAAGTGTTTTGTGAGGCGAACTGCGTTAGCCAGTCAATATAGTTGTCTTCGGCCTTGCTGTAGGTGTAACTGGCGTTGATGGAGACGGTGTCACGCATCTGCCAGGCAAAGCCCATGGTGCCGCCAATGTATTTGCTCTCACCGCTGGAGTCATAGCGGTAGATAGCGGAGTAGGGAATGCCCGTTGGGCCGTAAAGCACCGGCGTGCGCACATCCGGCTGGCTGGCCGAATTGGTGCGATAGGCGGCGGGCACTGGGATGGAGGCGTTCACATCCCGCACATTTAGGAAGTTCTTGCCTTTGGAATAGACAGTGTCGAAGGTGAGTTTCAAATTTGGCCTCGGGCTGTACTCCAAGCCCAGATTGGCCTGATTGGTTTCCGGAGCGCTGTATTCACCCGGCAGGAGCATCACCTTGCCGCCCAGAGCACTACCGACGGCCGTCGTGAAATTATTGTAGCGGCGGTTGGAGCCACCATCTGTGCTGGCCCATGAGGCCCAAGCATTAGGAGCCCGGCGGCCCACGGTCTGCAAGTCCGTGCCATTGCTCAGGAAGACTGCGGAATAGGGTCCGAGCTGGGTGCGGCCCACAAAGGTTCCATAGCCGCCATAGATGCGGGTGATGGGTGTGGCCTGCCAGGTGAAGGCCAGTCGAGGCGAAACCTTGCTGCTGCTCCAGTCGGTGCTGGTTTTGAAATTCGCTGCGAAATCATAAGGACCATTGCCTGTGGCGGTGGCGCCGGTTGCGCCTGGGATCGCGCCAATACTGCCTGTGCCGAGCATGACAGGACCCAAACCAGCTACAGATCCTGCAGCAAGTGCCCCGCCATTCAGCCAATCGTAATCAGTCGTGTGTTTGAAGGGCGGCAATACCTCACGGTCATAGCGAACACCGATCTTCAGGGTGAATTTGGGAGTGATCTGCCAGTCATCCTGTAGGTAGGCGCTCTGGTAATCTGCGCTGTAGTCCAGGTAGTCGTCGCCGAATCCTTGCACGAAGGCCGCGGGCAAACCGTGACCACCGTTGGGATTCACTGCGTTGAGTGCGGCAATACCGTTGGCAAAACCAGGAATTTGCTGGAAACGGTAGATCCCCGCAAAATTCAATGGCAACGTTCCAACCAGACTCGTGCGCATCACATCAACACCAAGCTTCAGGCTGTGTTTGTCCATGAAGAAACTGGCGGTATCTACCAATTGGTAGCTCTTTTCCGATCTTGGTTGGGGGAGGAATCGCTGGGTGCCGAAGGTGGCAGCGCCCAGAATCTCAACGTAGGGGCCGTGGGTATTGTCAAGGCTGATGAGCTCGTGATCACGAAGGCTGTAGAGAATTCTGAAATCGTTCACGAACCTTGAAGAAGCATTGAATAGATTCGACAGCGAAACCGATTTGTCCTCGATGCGCCGTGCGCCACCGGCGCTGCGGTCTATAAGGCCACCCCACTCCTGCTGGTTCTCATTGTACTCCTTGGCCCAGGTTGTACGCAGGCTCCAGCGGCTCACATCACTCTGGTTCCAATCCAATTTGATGATCCCGGTGGTGACAGTCTCGACGTAGGGAATCTGGCCCTGGGATACCTGGAACCCCGTGTTTTGAAGAATGGATTGGGCGTTAGCGGCGCTGATGGTCACATTATTGGTGTCGTTCTTTTCAAAGCGCTCGACGCTGACAAAATAGAAAAGTTTGTCCTTGACGATGGAACCGCTGACCGTCGCGCCGAACTGACTCTGGGAGAATTTCTGATCTCCGGAACTCAAGGGGCGCTTGGCATCCAGGCTGCCTTCCCTGCGGAAGTAGAAGAGTGCGCCACTAAACTGGTTGCCGCCGCTCTTGGTGACTACGTTCACGGTGCCGCCCGCGGCGCGGCC
>JANYBM010000116.1 GCA_025361125.1 Holophagaceae bacterium
CTTATGGGGATGGCTACCAGCCCACCCAATTGGGCGGGAACTGAAATTCTGAGGATGTAATTCCTCCCAGCGCGGCCTTGGCGGCTGGCTCGGCCGCTCGCTGTCTAGGGCCGCCTCACTTGCGGAACGCATGCGTTCCGCCGCGTTCGAAGCGCGGCCCAAGACTGCTGAGATTCAATTCCGTCTCCGCCAACAAGAAATGGCCCGAAAAGGGGCCATTTCTTGTTGGTGCCTGGAGACGGAATTGAACCGCCGACACATGGATTTTCAATCCATTGCTCTACCAACTGAGCTACCCAGGCAGGATTCATCAGGCTACCAGAGGGCCGAAGGATTTCAAGTGGGAAGTCTGGCAAGGATGAGGCAAACTGAAGGTTTGGAGGCCGTCATCATGGCGACGCCGAAGGCAAAAGAAATCCAAGTCCAGAAACCCGCGCAGAGCCTTGCCCATTTTCAACAGAAAATGGCGCAGGGGGAAGATTTGCAGACGGGCATCCTCAAGCCATTGCTCATCGGCGCAAGCACGGTGGTGATTCTCGTGGGTGCTTATTTCGGGTTCGGTGCTTGGCGTGACACTCGAGTTGAGGCATTCGAAGCCAACTTGTCGGAGATCACTCAAGGCCTTGATGGAGCGGGACCCATCCCCCTCGGCGCCGACCAGATCGAAAAAACCATGCGGGACAGGTTGCCCAAACTTGAAAACCTGGCAAAAACAGCTCCGGGTTCGCGAAAGGCATTGGCAGAAGGTCTGCTCGCCACCTGGAAGCTCTCCCTGGAAGGCAAATCCAGCGCGACCGTCGCACCCGCCAAAGAGCCATGGGCCCGCATCGCCCAGGCAGAGCGCGCCCTGGCTCTTGGCCAAGGGCCCGAAGCCCTTGCGCTTCTTTCTCCATTGCGGAAAAGCGCCGTGCCCAGAGAAGACTGGGCGAACTTGTACTGGAACACCTTGGTGGAAGCGGATCGGCTGACCGGGAACAGTGACCAGGCCTGGAAGGATTACGCTGAGTATAAGGAACGATTCAAGACTCGTGCGCTTACGACGATAATGGATCGCACCCTGCAGGGAATCTAAGCCGTACCCAGCTTGAAATCTCTGAAAACAGAAAGCGCAGAAATTAAAAAGGAAGGCGCCGAAGTCGGCGTGTCGCATCGCGCAGAGGCCGCTGGCAGGAGGCGGGTGCGATGGTGCGGGTTGTTCTGAAACTTCTGTGTCCAACTCCTTTCCAGGGTGGCGCACCCCTTCAAACACCATTGGGCCAGCCCCACCGGCCAAGGTTGGGCAAAAAGCAGAATCCGGTAAGCTGGTCTATATGTATTCAGGGGCCTGCCATGGAATCCATGCGGATGTACGATCTCATCTTTGCGAAGAAATCAGGCCGCGCCCTGACGCTTGAGCAAATAGCCTTCTGGGTGAAGGGCGTTACCGAAGGCATCATCCCCGACGAGCAGAGCTCCGCCCTGCTCATGGCCATCTGCTGGCGGGGCATGAATACTGAAGAAACCCTTGCGCTCACCCTGAATATGCGAGATTCCGGCCATCGCGCGGATCTCTCTTCGGTGCCCGGCATCAAGGTGGATAAGCACAGTACTGGCGGCGTGGGCGACAAGACCACGCTGATCCTGGGTCCCATCGTGGCTGCCTGCGGGCTCAAATGCGCCATGTTCAGCGGTCGTGGCCTGGGTCATACCGGTGGCACCGTGGACAAATTCGCCGCTATCCCCGGCCTGAAGGTGGAATTGACCGAAGCGGAATTCATCACGAGTCTGGCCCAGGTAAACTTTGCCAATTCGGCCCCCACCGGCGATTTCTGCCCTGCGGACCGTAAGCTTTACGCTCTGCGGGACGTGACCGCCACGGTTGAATCCATTCCTCTCATCACCGCCAGCATCATGTCGAAAAAATTGGCCGGCGGTGCGGATGCACTGGTGCTGGATGTGAAGTGTGGCAGTGGGGCCTTCATGTCCACGCTGGAGGATGCCCGCACTTTGGCCCGCAGCATGGTGGACGTCGGCAAAGCCCACGGCATGAAGATCAAGGCTCTCATCACACGTATGGACGAACCCCTTGGCTGGGCCATCGGCAACGCCCTGGAGGTCATGGAATCCGTGGAGATCCTGCGTGGTGAGCACGGCGATTCGATCCTGGCCCTGGAGAGTTTCAGGCTCGCAGCAGAAATGCTGCTGCTGGGCGGTCTCGCCACCGATCTGGCTTCAGCCATGGCCAAGGTCAATCAAGTCGTGGCGGATGGCTCCGCCTTTGACCTACTCAAGCGATTCGTGACCCTGAACGGCGGCGACGCCACCGCCCTGGATGATTTCAGCCGCCTGCCCCAAGCCAGGGAACAGGTCGAGATCAAGGCCGATCGGGCTGGCTACGTTCAGGCCATCGATAGCCGTTCCTTAGGCATCCTGGCCATGGAACTTGGCGCCGGGCGCAAGAGTAAAGATGATGTCCTGGATTTCGGGGTAGGCATCCGGGTGCATGTGCATACTGGCAATTGCATTAGCCAAGGTCAGACACTATTAACTTTATTAAAACAGCCCGAGCGCCCCCTCCCCACGATCCCGGACTGGATAACCCTTGGTCCAGATAAGCCAGCCCCCACAGATTGGCTCCTGGAGACCGTCGAATAAAGCAGGATTCTGTTCATAACACAGGGCTTTTCCTGGACAAATCGTCTGGCCTCGAATATCGTTCATATTGAATCTTCACGCTTGGCTGATCGGAAAATAACCATGAACCCTGGGGGAAACCTCATCGGTTTAGCTGGGGCAAGGTGTCCTAGGATTTGGATAGGTTCCCGAAAAAAAGCCCTGGGGAAACTTTTTGCTTGCCTGTTCGTCATCGGACGGTCATAACGAATAGGCAACCCCGACGCATTCAGATGCTTTCTCAATGGCACTGTCCCATGTCTCTTCTGTGACGATGCCGTAATTTTTCATAACTCGTTCGGGCCAATTCCCGGCCGAAGCAGTTCCTTTCTATCTTCCACTGCGGTTTTCACCGCACAACTAGAGGAGTTCGTTCATGAATCGAACCATTTCCCGTCTGGGCTTCACTGCCCTGGCCCTTGTGGCAGGGGCATCGGCACCCCTGGTCGCCCAAGATCTCACGACTGGTGCCATTAACGTCATGGTCACGGATCCCTCGGGTGCAATCGTCGCCGGAGCTCGGGTGATGGTTGATGGCGGCCGTGGCCAATCGTCGTACACCACTGATGCCAAGGGCGCAATTCGCATCACGGGCCTGATCCCTGGCCAATACCATCTTACTGTTACGGCTCCGGGCTTCGACATCCCTACAAAACGAATGGTTCCGGTTTCCCTCAGCACCCTGACTCCCGTCCGAATTCAGCTAAACAAGACCGCGAGCGCAGTGGTGACGGTGACCGCCTCCAACTCCTCGATCGATACCACCACCCAGACCTCGGGCAGCTCATTCAATTCTGAAACCATCAGCAGCCTGCCGATCGGCCGGTCCTTCTCCTCGGTTGTGAATCTGGCACCTGGCGTCGCCAGCAGCGGCATTGACTCAAACAATCCTTCAGTCAGTGGTGCTTCTGGTCTCGAGAATTCCTACGTCATTGATGGTGTTAACACCACCGGCACGGGTTATGGTGCCAATGGCAGCTACTCCATCATCTACGGCTCCCTGGGCACTGGCATCAACACTGACTTCATTCAAGAAGTGCAAATAAAGACTTTTGGCATGGATGCGGAGTTTGGCGGTACCACCGGTGGCTTGGTGAACGCTGTGACCAAGAGCGGCGACAACACCTTCAAGGGCCAGGTCTTCGGCTACTTCGATGTGGACTCCCTACAGGCCAGGGACAAGGTTCCCCCCATTCAGGATCCCAGCCTGACTCTCACCCCGTCCTTTGACGGTTCCAGCCGCACCGAACTGGGCTTCACGGTTGCTGGTCCCATCATCAAAGATAAGCTGTTCTACTTCGTGGGTTACAACCCCATCCGCAGCGAAGTCAAGCGCACTCAGGCTGATTCGAGGCGTCCCAACTTTGGCCGTCAAGCTACTACCAAGAGCCAGACCGACTCCTACTACGTCAAGTTGAACTGGGCCATCGCCGCCAATCAAGGCCTTGAATTCAGTGTTTTCGGTGACCCAGGCAAGAATCCCGCAGCCCCCCAAAGGCTGGTCGAACAACAGAATGATGCGGTCACATGGGTCGCGCTGGAGTACGGCGGCACCAGTTACAGCCTCAAGTACAACGGCGTCTTCTTTAACGATTTGTTGATCGAGGCTCAGGCTTCGCAGGCCAAGTCCAAGTTCAAGGCCGTCCTTGATGCCGGGGCCAACGGCCACTTCCGTGTCCTGGACTCCAACAATGGCGCCGTGGTGTTTGGCGGTCCTGGTTCCATGGAGAATGCCGAGGACAAGAACCAGCAGTTGAACTTGAAGGTCACCAAGACGTTTGGCGACTTTGAGTTCAAGGCCGGTTATGCATCTGAGAAGCTCCACCACGCCGGCGGTTTCACTTACCAGGGCCTTCCTGGGCAGGTGGACCTACACACCGCGCAGACCTGGCAACAGCTCAACTCGAATGGAGATCTTGTCGCTGCAAGCAACCCCGGTGCCAACGGTGGGGCTTATTCTACTGGCGCCCTTGTCTCCCGTTTGGGTTATGTGATCAACCCGGCGCTCATCACCGCAAATGCCACAGGCAATGGGGGCACCACGCCCCTTACCAACATCGGCTACTTCTACCGTGTCAGCCGGGCCCGCTACACCCCGCCCCTCACTCAAACTGAGGCCCCCTGGGATGCCTACTTCGTTCAGGCCAAGTACACCTGGAACAACCGCCTTTTCATTAAGGCCGGCTTCCGCTGGGAAGAAGAAGACATGCTCGGCAAGGCCGAGACCTACAAATTCAAGGCCGCCGATGCCATGGCTCCGCGCCTTTCCATCACCTGGGATCCCGAAGGAAATGGCAAGAACAAAATCTACGCCTTCTACGGCAAGTACTTTGAGAAGGTGCCCCTCGATCTGGCCGTCCGATCGCTCTCCCAGGAAATCGGCGCCAGCCGCTCGGATTGGTTTGGTCTTTCCGCCGATGGCAGTCGCCTCACGAATGTCATCCAGAGCGGCACCAGCGTCATTTCCGCCAACCCCTACACCGGCACGATTTCAGATCGCCGTCCCGCGTCGTCAGGCGCCATGGGCCATTACACCGGCAGCGCTGGGTTCCTTACCCCTGTACTGCCCGGCACCAAGCTTCCCTATACCAACGAGTATGTGTTTGGCTGGGACACCCAGGTTCGTGAAGGTTTGACGGTGAGCAATCGCCTGATCTTCCGCTCTCTGGGCCGAGCCCTGGAAGATATGGGCATTGATGGGGGCAATAACCTGCCCTACTACATCGCGAACCCCGGCGAGAACTCCGATGCGATCACCGCCGCAGCCCTCGCCATCGATCCGACCTTAGCGGGAAGCGGTAATAAAGCCTCGTGGCCTAAGCCGATTCGCAACTATTGGGCCTATGAGGTGGATGCCAACTACAGCAGTAAGCACATTGCGGCTTTTTTCAACCTTCGCCTGTCCCGTCTTGAAGGCAACTATGAAGGCCTGTTCCGCAACGACAATGGCCAAAGTGATCCCAACATCACCTCGCTCTATGACTTCTCCCTCGAGTACCTGAGCAAGCAGGAATTGGCCGACACCCGTGGCCTCACCGGCAAGGAACAGTACGCCACGGGCCCCCTGCCCAACGACCGCGCTGTCATCGCTAACGCCGGCCTGACCTACAACTGGGATAGCGGTTTCAGCAGCAGTTTCCTGGCCAAGTTCCAGACCGGCTCCCCCAAGAGTGCCTTTTACGGCCTGCAGGATTATGACAATTCCGGGGAGCTTCCCGCCGGTGGCCGTGGCGCCGAAGGCCGCCAACCCAACACCATCGCATTCGATTACAGTGGCCAGTATCTGATGAAGTTGAGCGGTACCAAGAGCATCTCCTTCCGTGCGGATGTCTTCAATCTCTTCAACTCTCACAGGGTCACCCGAACGGACCAGAATCTGGACATTTCCTATGGAGTCCCCAATGGCAACTACGGAAATGTTTTGAACTATCAAACCTCCCGTCGTGTCCGCGTGGGCGTCAAATTCCAGTTCTAATCTCGGATCACGCTTAATTCCAGGGGGGGGGCTTTCGGGCCTCCCCCTTTTTGATTTACGACCCGGACCGCCACCAGGCCTAAAGTCCCAGCATTTCCTTCAGTCTCGGTGTCGCGCTACGGCTGACTTCCAAGTCCTGGGCATCGGCCACGCGGACACTGGCGCGGCCGCCTTCCAGGGGCTTGATGCCAAGCACGGCCTCGGGGCGTAGCAAAAGGTGACGCTGGATGCGCAGCAGACCGGCGGCGGGGAAGGCGCTTTCAACTTCCGCCAGGCTGGTCCAGGTGGTGCGGTGGCGCTGGCCTTGGGCTATGGCGTAGACCACTTCCTCCTCCACTTCGAAGTGCGTGGTCTTCCGCAGGTCCAAGAAGACCACGCCCTCGCCGGCTTTGACCGGGAAACGCGTGGGTCCCGGCAGGAGCTGTTGCAGGTCGCTGCCGCTGCGCCGGGGTACGCGGCCTTCACGCAGACGAACAAGGGCGCGCTCCAGCCGATCGGCTGCAATGGGCTTCAGGATGTAGTCAACGGCGGCGATGTCGAAGGCGCGGACGGCATGCTCGCTGTAGGCGGTGACAAAGACAACAGGCAGCGGCACGGGGATTTCCGCGACGACCTCGAGACCCGTGGCGCCGGGCATCTGGATATCCAGAAACAGTGCGTCCAGCTGGGGCGCGGTCTTCAGCCACTCGAGCAGAGCCAAGCCGTCCGGCAGTTCCGCCAGCACCTCGCAGCCAGCCTCTTTGAGCAGCCTCGATAACCTGGATCTGGCCAGGGGCTCGTCATCCGCCAACGCGACTTTCAACACACTCATTGCGACTCCTCCCGCACTTAATTTAATGAGGTCCAGCTTTCATTCCCTGCCAGCGGGGTTTCGATATCCCTGTGGACGGGTACGCCCAAGGCCCTCGCATTCACGCGAAATCCCGCGCGGGTGTAGCCATCTTCCGATTCGAGAAAAACCGAACTCTCACCCGGGAAATTGAGCTTCAGGCGCTCTGTCAAATTTTCGAGACCTACACCCTGGCGGCCAGAACGCCCCGGTCGTCCGGTTTTGAAACCCATTTCGCCCTGGTTGTCCACGCGCACTTCCACCTCGCCCAACACAACCCGGGCCACGATGTACACAGTCGAAGCCCCCACGCGCTGGGACAAGCCGTGCTTGATGGCATTTTCCACAAGGGGTTGCAAGACAAGCGGCGGCACCATCACGCCATTCAGTTCGTCATCCCATTCCCAGATCACATGCAGGCGATCACCCAGCCGCAGCTTCTCCACCGCCAGGAAGCGCTCCACCAGGCGGGCTTCTTCTTTCAATGGCACCCATTGCAGCCGTCCGTTATCCAGCACCATGCGATACAGTTCAGCGAGATCCAGCAGGCCTTGTTCGGCGGCGGCGGGGTCCTGCCGCACCAGCTCCGCCAGTCCATTTAAAGCATTGAAAAGCACATGGGGTGAAAGTTGATGTTGGAGTGCCCGGTCCTGGGCGGATTTGGATTGGGCGTCAGCTTGGCTGCGTTCCTCCTCCAGCACTTCACCCATCGCAATGAAATAGCCCACCAGGGTCATGAGCGGTATCAGCAGAGTGCCATTCCAACCCGCAGCGGTCCAAAAATCTGAAGGGAGCATGGGTTTGCTCATCCCGATAACCAGTACATCCATTTCCACGAAGAGCAGCACAGAGATGCTGTTGACCAGCAAAGATTGAAAGGCGCCGCGCAGCATTCCTGCCCGCGGCCGATCATCCCCGGTGTAGCGCCAGGCCATGGGGGCGATCCAGGCAAACCCTACTGATACAAGGACAGGCACCAGCGCTGCCTCCACCAGCGTCAGGGGGTGGCTCATCCCTACTTTCCAAAAGAAGAAGAACCGGATCACCATAAACGGCAAAGCGAAAGCGAGAATCGTCAGCCAGCCAAAGGGCCGCCCCAGGCGAGCCCAGAGCTTGGCTTCCAGGCTGCTTTTCCTCACGGCTTATTCCCGATCCGTCGTCCTTGGTCCTTCATCTGTTCTCCGCAGGCAATCCAGACTTCACCATATCCCCTCGATGCTCCAAGTGCGTCCTTCGCCGCTCAATGGGACAGCTGACCCGCCCATCGGTGACAATGGTTCGTTGCGACTAAAGCCCTTCATTATTAGGGTGAGTACCAAAACAACCAATTCAAGTTGATTTTTCGTGTCGGCTCACTATTCATAACCGCTTCAATTTTCCCTGCCGGGCTCCCTGCTCAAAGAAGGAAACCCATGTCTGTCGTCCGCGCACCTTCATCCACCGGAAACCGTCTCGGTGCGGCGGAATCCCTTTGGGATAATGGAGACTTCAAGGCCGCCTTCGATTCGGTCAATGAGGGCCTTCAAGAGCACCCCGAGGATTTCGCCCTCCAATCCTTCAAGGGCTTCATCCTAGGGCGCTCGGGCTATGGCCAAGCCGCTCTGCAGGAGCACCTCCGAGCCCTCGTTCGCGGGCAGCAGTCAGCTCTCTGTTGGATGAATTATGGGGACACTCTCCTCATGCTTGGTGAGCTTGCACGAGCTTGCGAAGCCTTCGAGCGTGCTCTGATCCTGAATCCACTGGCTTCCAAAGCCCTTTCCGAGTTGATCCTATGCCACCAGTACTTGGGGGAAATTTCCCCCGCGGACCTGGAGGCCTTGCATCGGCTCTGGGCGGCGCGTTTCCTTCCTCTGCCTTCGAGCCCTTACTGGGACCTGGACCGGGATCCCGAACGCCGACTTCGGGTTGGCTACCTCTCTCCGGACTTTCGTGCGCATTCCGTGGCCCGTTTTTTGGAGCCTCTCCTGAAAGCCCACGACCCCCTGCAGGTTGAGTTGCATGCCTATTCGACAAGCTCGCCACAGGATGCCACCACGGAGCGGATGAAGAGGCAAGTGCAGAGCTTCCAGGAGGTGGCTGGCCTCTCGGATGAAGCATTGACGGAACGGATCCGCAAGGACCGGATAGACATCCTGGTGGAGCTGGGTGGCCACAACTCAGGCGGACGCCTGGGGGTGGTGGCCCGACAAGCTGCGCCCATTCAGATTTTCTGGCTGGGTTATCCAGGCACCACTGGCATCGAGACTTTCTACGGGCGCTTCACCGATTCGGTTGTGGATCCAGAGGGGACTTTGACTTTCGGACCTGAAAAACCATTGAAGTTGCCCGATGGGTTTCATTGTTTCCTCCCGGACCCCACAGCCCCGGAGATCTCCGCTCCACCCATGCTGGAACAGGGAAGCCCCACCTTTGTCTCTTTCAATGCGTTGCGTAAGCACACTCCCCGCCTACTGGAAACCTGGACCGTTCTGTTGCGCCAGGTGCCTGCTGCCAAGCTCCTTCTCAAGACCCAAGGGTTGGGCGATCCCATGGTGCAAGAACGCATTCACCATCACTTTGCAGAAGCCGGTGTGAACCCTGCCCGGGTGGAAATGTACGCCTTCAGTCCCGATCCTAGCGAGCACTTGGCCTGGTACCAACGAGCAGACGTCGCCCTGGACACCTTCCCGTACAACGGCGTTACCACCACCTGTGAGGCACTCTGGATGGGACTGCCGGTGGTCACCCTTTACGGCGATCGGCCCGCCGGTCGTGAATGTGCCAGCCTGCTTACCCAGGCTGGGCACCCCGAATGGATTGCGAGGAGCCCCGTGGAATACGTGGAGCTAGCCAAATCCCTAGTCTCGGAGCCAGCTTGGCTGGCAGCGCAACGGGCGCGCCAACGGAATGAATTGAGCTTGACCCCCTTGCTGGACGCGGCTCGTTTTTCTCGAGCCGTGGAAACTGTCTACCGCCAAGCCTGGCGAGAGTGGTGTCTCCGCTAGGCGGCGGGTATCGCCCGAATGAGGTTCATTGCGGCTATGCTCAGCGACATGAACCTTTTTCACCGCATCTTCGGATCCAGAGCGGCACCCCCCACCCCTGGGGTGAAGCCAGCGTTCGATGCTTCCGTGACCCAACGTTTGGCTGCGGCGGGCAAGGACCCAAACCGGGTGGAAGCTACCCCCGCCGAACTGCTGGAGATGCCCGATAAACCGGTATTGGTGGACTTCAAGGGCACCGTACGCCTGGAGCTGACCCTTGATCAGGGGGGCAAGGTTGTTTCAGTGCAAATGGATGGAGCACCTTTCAATCAAGTCTCGACATTGGAATCCTGGGCAGAGCAGTGGTCCTTCATCCCTGCAAAGATGGAGGGCAAAGCTCACCCATGTCGGATGGTCTTCGAAATCACCTGGTCATGAGGTTCCAATGAAATACTTCCTCTTCACCCTCGCCACCCTATCCCTGCTTGCGGCACCGCCCGCGGAAAGGAAGAAACCCATGTCCTTCTTCGATATGACCGTCAACTCACTGAATGGCAAGCCCGAGCCCCTTGCGAATTTCAAAGGCAAAGTGGTATTGGCGGTGAACGTCGCTTCTGAATGCGGCTACACACCCCAATACGAAGGCCTGCAAAAGCTTTACGCGGACTACAAGGAGCGTGGCTTGGTGGTGCTTGGTTTCCCGTGCAACCAATTCGGTGGCCAGGAACCAGGCAGCGCCGCGCAAATCCAGGCCTTCTGCTCCACAAAATTCCAGGTGAGCTTTCCCCTGTTCGAGAAACTCGACGTGAAAGGCCCGATGCAAGCGCCGGTATACACCTTCTTGACCGCCAAGCACGGCGAGCCTGCCTGGAACTTCCATAAATATCTGGTTGGCAAAGATGGCCAGGTGATCACCGCCTTCAAGAGTGGCGTGACTCCTGAAAGCACCGAGCTGCGCAGCGCTATTGAGGCCGCGCTTAAATAACCGGTTGAATTTCGCAACGGGTTTCAAAGCACCAGTTGCAAAACACTTTAAAAATTGGCTTAAACCTTTTGCCAGGTCGCCGTTTCAAACGGGCTTGCAACCTGGCATTGCCCTTGATTACATCCAGGAGGGCAGATCGCCCACCCCGCCGCTGACGCGGCATACCCAAGGAGCATCACCATGACCCTTTCCACCAAACGCCTTGCCCTCATCCTCGCCGCCACTATGCTCAGCGGCGCGGCCATCCTGGCCCAGGAAACCGTCACGCCCAAGCGTGAAGCGCAGGTAGAGCACCGCGCCAATCGCCAGCAGAAACGCATCGCCCAGGGCGTGAAGAGCGGCCAATTGACACCCAAGGAAACCGTCAATCTCGAGCAGCGTGAAGCCAAGCTCGACAAGAACATCGCCAAGGCCGAAGCCGATGGCAAGATCACCAAGAAAGAGCAGAGCCAGCTCAACAAGGAAGAGAACAAGAATTCCAAGAAGATCTTCCACAAGAAGCACAACGCCCATACCCAGAAATAACCCCAGGGCGGGAGTCCCCCCTGCCTCCCGCTCAGGCGAGGGAAAGCGCGAAGCGTTTTCCCTCGCCTATTTTATTCTCTGCGGTCCCAGCTCCACGGCTTTGCCATCCAGCTTTTCAGCTGGTGAGATGCCCAACTCCCTGGCCAAGGTCGGTGCGATGTCTACGGTTCGCACGGGTTGCTTGACCAATTTTGGCTGCCAAGGCCCCATGAAGATAATCGGAACACGACGATCATAATCCCAAGGGCTACCGTGATTGGCCACGTAAGGTGGATCATAAAAGGTGGTCAATGGCTTGAAAACCACCAGCAGATCGCCGCAGCGACTGGCCATGAAACTGTGGCTGAGTAGTACCAAGAGGCTTGAATCCCGCGGGCTTGAAACTGCCGGCTCCTGAAAATTTTCCAGGGCTTGGGCAGTGACGGATTCAGCGACTTCAGGTTGGGTTTTCAATTGCGACTGGATGGCCTCCAACACCTTCCCGCGCTCCAGGCCAGCTGATTTGATGACCTCATCATTCAAATAGATCTGGGTGGGAACGTTGGAAACCCTTACCAGATCCAGCTCTACCTTCAATCGCTCCCGCAAAGCAATATTGAGCTTGGCGAACCAAACTTTGGGTTCCGACAATCGTTCGGCCGGTATCCCGTCCTCTCTCAATCCTTCGCTCAGATCCATTCCTCCGTGGTCCGCAGTGAGTACCACCCAGGTGTTTGGCACACGTTTTCGGAGCCAGGTCAGGAACTTGCCGAGTTCCCTATCCAGCCTGTGGAGCTGGTCCCACATTTCCACGCCACCGGTGCCGTAGTTGTGTCCGATGTAGTCCGTGGCGGAAAGACTGATGGTGAAAAGGTCGGTGCTGGTCCCGCGCCCAACCTGCTCTTGTTCCACCAGAGCCCGCGCCGCATCGAAGGTCACTTGATCAAAAAATGGTGATCGGCGGAAGCGCTCGGCAAAATCTTTATCCAGTGGCATTCCGGCGCCTTGAATCACTCTTGGCAGGCTGTTGCGCACCATTTGTCCACTGGGTAACGTCCATGCTGCTGTTCGGGCGACACCGGTCCAGGGGCCCAGGGCGGTCCAGGTCCAGTTATCACTAAGGAAGCGGTGCTGAAGCTCTGCATCAAGGGAGACGAGCCATTGAGGCTGTTTTTCAGCATAGGCCGTGGACGTGTTGAAACCTGTGGCGCCCTCGAACCAGAACACGGCTGTGGGTTTTCGACCCGCCATCAACACCGCAGCACGGTCCTTCCCTGAAAGCGAAAAAGCCCGGCTGCCCTTCACTTGGGTCTGGAGCCAGTCCCCCAAGGTTGTGCCGATAAATTTGGAGGGTGAGACTCCGGCTTTTTTTGGTTGCCCGATGGGGTGGACATTCTCATCAGCCACGCAATAGACAGAGCGCCCCAAGGCCCGGTCGTACCAATTATTTTCAACGATTCCGGTGTGGCTGGGAAAGCGCCCACTCAGGAGCACCGAATGGCCGGGGCCGGTTTCCGTAAAGGCATGGTCGTGGTAAGCCTCGGTGAATACCACGCCGCGCTTTTGCAGCAGGCCCAAACCCCCCGGTAGGTCCTTGCCATACCGTTGAAACAGGTCAGCGCTGAACTGATCCACACTGACGACCAGCACCAGCTTAGGCCGGTGAATGGGCTTGGTTGTAACCTGGGCGTTGATAATCGCGATCGTCGCGATAGTCGTGGTCGCTACGACAGATGCCACGGATGCGTTAGCTGCAATCGGTACGATGGTCGCGAACAGCGCGCAGGACATCATCAAGCGGTATGACGTGGACATGGATACCTCATCACCCAGAATGACTAGGCTGATCTCTCTATGGAAATCCTTGATTTGTAAAACCAGCGCACACTGAAAGGAAATTCTGGAGCCATGATGCTCAAACGGACCCTCAGATTCTTGCGGTGCGCACTGCCAATCCTCCCACTTCTTCTGGGATTCCTCTCACTGTCATCCGTTGCAACGCCCCTTCTGCAGGCGGACTGCCGGCCCAAACGCGTGGCGCTATCGGCCATTCCGGCCCGCGCCTGGGACACGCTGGACTACGTGCGTTCCCACCATGCGGCCCCGCCGGGATTCCAGGGTGGCCGCACCTTCGGCAACTACGGCAGCAATGGCGAGACCAAGCTACCCCTGGAAGCACGGGGCCAGCGCATCCGGTACCAGGAATGGGACATACACCAGCAGCGTGAGGGCCGCAGCCGTGGCGTCGAACGCCTTGTCACCGGCAGTGACAATCGCGCCTGGTACACGGCGGACCACTACTGCACATTCACCGAAATGAAGTGAGGGCGCCATGAGCTGGGAATTCCTGTTGAAGACCGAAACCCCCCACGTCCACGTGATCCCTGGCAGCGCTGAACAAATATTCGAGGCAGTCATGGGCATGGAAACACTGCGGGAGCAGGGCCTGGAAACCCGCTGGCTGCGTGCTTCCAAAATGCGCACGGCCAAGGCGTTGTTCGATGAGTTCTCGGCTGTCTTGCAGTTTCCTCCCTACTTCGGCGAGAACTGGGATGCCCTGGATGAATGCCTGAATGACCTGGATTGGCTCGAAGGCGACGGTGCGGCCCTCTTCATCATGAATGCGGACCAATTGCTCCAGGACGCCCCGCCCGAGGATGGCCGCATTCTTTTTGAAATTATGCAAGCCGCCGAATCCAATCTGCCTTTCCACATCGTGCTGCAAAGCCAGGACGCCAATACCGTCATGGAAGGCCTCAAGGCCATGGGCGTGGAGGCGAGGCTGCTGCCGCCACTTCAGGTCGCCATGTAGGCATCCAGCGACTTCAGTGCTTCCCGACGGATTTTGTTCTGCAGGAATGGCGACCAACCCAGCAACAAGCCCGGAACACCCAGCGCCTGCTTGGTCCACGCGTAAAAATTGAAGCGGTCGCGATGCGCCAAGATCAAGCCATCCAGGAACCCGAACTGCGCATCAATCTTGTTGAGCACTTTCCGCCCGGTCTTCGAGAAGGTGTAAGTCGCTTCCCAATGGGCGCTGCCGGAGCCTTCATCAGCCTCCACCTTTTCAAAGGTGATGGCCAAATCCTTACTCCGTCCCAGGAGCATCCGCCACATGGCGCAGACTTCGTTGTGGCCCAGCCGCCCGAAGACTGGATCCATGAACATGCAGTCCGGGTGGTAGCAAGCCACCATCGCGTCCACGTCACCGGCCACGAAAGCGGTGTAGAAGCCCGTGATGAGATCGAGGTGGGGATGGGTTGCGCTGGTCATTTTCCAACCACGCCCGCCAGCGGGCTGCTGGCTGATGCGTAAAGCCGTTTGGTCATCCGTCCCGCTTCGAACGCTAGCCTCCCGGCCTTAACAGCGTAATCCATCGCGGCGGCCATCTTCACCGGGTCGGTTGCTTCTGCCACTGCAGTATTTAGCAGCACGGCATCGGCGCCCAATTCCATGGCCAGCGTGGCATCGCTGGCAGTGCCCACGCCGGCATCCACGATCATGGGCAGGCCGTAAGGTTCCAGCACTTCCTTCACGAGCATGAGGGTCATGGGATTCTGCACGCCCAGACCCGAACCGATGGCGCTGCCGAGCGGCATCACGGCGGCGCAACCGGCATCGGCAAGTTTTTTGGTCAGGATCGGGTCGGCGATCACGTACGGGAGCACCACGAAACCTTCCTTCACCAGGATCTGCGCGGCTTTCAATGTCTCTTCATTGTCCGGGTACAGCGACTTTGGATCGCCGATGACTTCCAGCTTGATCCAGTCCGTCTGCAGAGCTTCGCGCGCGAGCCTGGCCACGCGCAGCGCGTCCTCGGTGGTGTAGCAGCCGGCGGTGTTGGGCAATAGCGCAAGGGATTTCGGAATCCAATTGAGAATGTTTTCCTCGCCCTTCGCATTCAGATCAAAACGCCTTACCGCCAGCGTCACCATCTCGGTTTCCGAGGCCTCGTAGCAGGCCTTCATGGTGGCAAAGTCCTTGTATTTTCCGGTGCCCAGGATCAGGCGGTTGGTGAAGATGCGGCCGTGAATGGTGAGCATGGATACCTCTGCAATAGTTTAGCCCGGCCTTGGGCCGTGGGCGGTAGGCGTTGGCCTATGGGCTCTCGACTCTTAACTCTTAACCCTCGACTTTTTGACTTTATGACTTTTGACTTCGCGCTAGGGACACAGCGCTCACCGGTCCACACTAGTCCGCGAACCACCACCAGCACCATCGAGGCGCCCATGAACCGTCCCGTCATCATCATTCCCGGCTATCAGAACTCAGGCCCTGGCCATTGGCAAAGCCTTTGGGAATCCAACGTGCGGGGTGCGATCCGCGTGGAAATGCCCAATTGGGATTTCCCCCGTAAAGAAGAATGGGTCGAAGCGCTGGATGAAACCCTTGGAACGGCCTGGCAGGAAAC
>JANYBM010000124.1 GCA_025361125.1 Holophagaceae bacterium
GAGGAGCAGGTGGTCGCCTTGCTCCGGGAAGCAGAGAGAGGCGAGAAGTCCATCGAGGCACTGTGCCGGGATCGGGGGATCGCGGCCCAGACGTTCTACCGGTGGCGGCAGAAATACGGCGGCGTGGACGTAAAGGATTTGAAGCGGATGCGTGAGCTGGAGCGGGAAAACGCGCGGCTAAAGCGGATTGTGGGAGAGATGGCGCTCGATAACGCGGCGTTGAAAGAACTCACCGCAAAAAAATGGTAAGCGCTCCGCAACGCAGAGCTGGCGCGGATCTCCTCCTGTCGAAGGGCGTGTCGCTGCGGCGCTGCGCCCGGCTTTTCGGCCGGAGCCGTGCCAGCCTGCGGTACCGCAGGCGTCCTCTGGCTGGGGACGGGATCGCGGAGCGCGTGCAGGTGCTGGCCCAGATAAACCCACGCTACGGTTATCGGCGGGTGTGGATTCAGCTGCGCCGCGAGAACCGGCTCGTGAATCGGAAACGGGTCCATCGGCTGTTCAAGGTGCTGCAGCTCGCGGGGGAGATCGCCCAATCGGCGGAGGTCCTTCAGCTCTCCCGGCGCCGGGATGCGGCCCACCTCGACAGTTTGGTCCTTTGGCTCGAACATGGTTGGGAAGGGCGGTCCCGCCTATTCAAGCCCACGGAACCCTGATGCGACCCCTGCACTCCGACACCCCGCTGGCCCGCTCCACCGCACCGCTCTCTGCGGACCTGCACAATGAGACAGTCCTGATGAGCCTGGAGTCCGGGAGTTACTACGGCTTGGAGGGGACCGCGCGCCGGATCTGGGAGCTGCTGGCCAGCCCGCAAAGCCTCTCCGATCTCAGCCATCAGCTTGCGAGGGAATACCAGGTGAGCCCCGAGCAGTGCGCTGCGGAAATCCTGCCTTTCATCGAGGAGATGCGTCAGGAGGGGCTGCTGGCGGCCGATTCCTGATGGTATTGCCTTCCATGGACTGGCGTCGCTATCGGTCCCTTCCCCCCGCGAAGCGGAGGTTGCTGAAGGAAGCCCTGATCCACCTGTTCATGGCCCGAGCCACCCTGGCCTGCGTGCCCTTCCGGCGCATGGCGGCCTGGATGGGGGTGATGGGTGCCGAAAGCAAGACAGAGATTCCGGAGGGCCAAGCACAGGTGGTCCAGGACATCTCCTGGGCTGTCCAGGCCATGGCGAGCCGGGTGCCCTGGGACAGCCGCTGCCTGGCCCAGGCCATCGCGGGATACCGGATGCTGCTGAAGCGCGGCATCCCTTCCACCGTCTACTTCGGCGTGAAGAAGGATCCCCGGGCAGCCTTCAGCGCCCATGCCTGGCTGCGCTGCGGAGCTTCCATCGCCACCGGCGAGGCGGGCCACGCGGACTACCGCGTCCTCTGCCAATTCTCTAGGGACACACCTTGAGCGGGATCTTCGGCATCTTCCGTTTCGACGATGCCCCCGTGCTGAGGTCGGATCTCGAAGGCATGTCCGAGGCCATGGCCTTCTATGGGTCCGACGGGGGCGGAATCTGGCAGGAGGGTGGTTCGGGTGCTCGGGTCGGCCTGGGTAGCCGTCTGCGCCACGTGACACCGGAGGATATTTTTGATTCTCAGCCCCGAATTGCGCAAGGGCGGGTGCTGGTTTCAACGGGCCGCCTGGACAACCGGGAGGAACTCGCCGAGGCCCTTGGGCTTTCAGCGCGTGAAGCCGCCCAGATGCCGGATAGCGCCCTGATCCTGGCGGCGAACCAGAAATGGGGGGAAGCCTGCGTGGACCACCTGGTTGGAGATTGGTCTTTCGCAGCCTGGGATTCCCTGGAACAGCGTCTCCTGGTGGCCCGGGATCACCACGGCAACACGGGTCTCTACTGGCACCAGGATGGCCATCGACTGGTCTTCGCCACCAGCTTGAAGGCTCTGCTGGCCCTTGCCAACACACCGAAAAACCCAGATCTATTGAAGTTGGCCCAGATCCTTACGGCCTGGTCGGGTGACGGGATCCGAACCTCCTATGAAGGCATCCAGTCCCTTCCTCCCGCCCACCTCCTGAAGGTGTCCCGCAGAGGTCACGAGCCACGCCGATACTGGTTTCCAGAATCAGCGGAACCGCTTAGGCTCTCCCGGGCCGAGGACTACCTGGAGCAATTCCTCGAAGTCTACGGCTCGGCGGTGAAGGCACATCTTCGCAGCGCGAAGCCCATCGGAGCGACCCTCAGCGCTGGATTGGACTCCGGTTCGGTCGTGGCCCTGGCAGGGCCCATGCTCAGGGCGCAGAGCTCCGGGTTGGAGGCTTTCACGGCAGTCCCCCGAGTTGATGATTCAACCGCCCTTGGTCCCCACCAGATCGGGAATGAATGGGACCTGGCCCATGCCACAGCAGTCCTCGCGGGGGTGGGTACCCACCTTCCTGTGAACGCCGAGGGCATGGGAATCCTCGAATCCCTGCAGCGCCAGCTGGACATCCACGATGCGCCAGGCCACTCGGGGGCCAACTACCACTGGATGCTCTCTCTTCTGGATTTGGCGCGGGAACGTGGACTCGGCGTGGTGCTCACCGGGCAACAAGGAAATGCGACGATTTCCAGCACAGGCGAGACCTCGTGGTTCTGGTCGAGCTTGGCTCAAGGCGACCTCCGCGAGGCATGGCGGGCGCTCGGAAATTCGGAGGTGAATGCCTGGCGAGCGTTCCGGCAACAGGTGTTAAGGCCCCTCCTCAGGCCACCCTTGCAAGCTTTTCGCCGGCAACGCGCCTTGCAAGATGAGATTTGGCTTTCAGAGTCGGCCCTGTCGCCAATGCTCTCGCGTGAGTTGCGGATGGCCGGGAAAATGGCCGAATGCGGCCATGACCCGACCTTTGGTAGCTTTCCGGAGCCCGAAAACCTGGCCCTCCTCGGTCTTGGGCGCAACGACGTCGGGGCAATCTGGCACGAACTCGGCGCCGCTCATGGGCTTGAGATCCGCGATCCAACGGCTGACCGGCGGGTCATCGAATTCTGCCTGCGATTGCCGAATTCCCAATACCGATACCGGGGCCAGGACCGCATGCTCATCCGCAGGGCCATGGCTGGCAGGATGCCTCGCGAAATCCTTTATTCGCGATTTCTGGGCCTCCAGGCTTCGGACCTTGGCAGAAGAGTTCTGGCGGAACGCTCCGCCCTCATCGCCGTCTTGGAAAACCTCACCAGCCACCCCTTCGCGAGCCGGTGTCTCGCGTTGCCAAAGATGTTGAAAATCCTCTCGGGCCTCAGTCAACAAAATGCTGCCACAGCCTATGAAGAATGTTTCTGTGTCCTGCTCCGTGGGCTGAACGCAGGCCTCTTTTTAAACCGGTTCTAGGACAGTACAGATTCGGTAGTTTTTTGGGTTTTCCAGGTTAAACTGAACCGTTGAAGGAACGGGTATGAAACTCGGTGTGGAAAAGCCAGGCCCAACCAGTGTTGACCCACGTCTTCCTTGGTCCAAGCCGGTCCTGAAGAAGGGCGTTATTGGGGTTGAGACTGGAAATTTTTCCGGCCGCATTGGCGATGGTGGAGCAAAGGGTAAAAAAAGCTGACTTCACTTCGATTTGAAGTCCTCCTTTTTTTCTGTTGATCCAGGATCTGCTTTCGAATCATTGCGAGCTGAAGTGGATTCACCCAACTGCAATGATCCCAATTGAAATACCGCACGTCAGCCGCTTTGGAGGGGGACGAATGCTAGGTCTGTCGGGCTCCGGCGAGCATTAAGAGTCGAGAAGGCAACCACCTTCAAATTTTTCCTTGGGTGCAGGGTGCAGTTATCACTGCGCAATGCGTTGTCCCTCTGTCTAAATGATTTAGGCCCAGTGGGCCTTTGATACCAAGTTGCATTCAAAAAATTGAATTCACCGCCAAGACGCCAGATTTCCCTTTGTCTCGTGTATCGGCTCTGCCGATACCGAGAAGAGCGCCAGGAAAAATGCACAAGTTCCATCAGCCTTCACTGGGACCGGAAGTC
>JANYBM010000016.1 GCA_025361125.1 Holophagaceae bacterium
CGCCTTCACGCACGGGTTTCACATCGCCTGGAAGGCCGAGGCTGAGACGGTAGATCCTCGTCTGAACGCGGACTCGCGCTTGCCTATCCCTCAGACCGGAAAGCCACTTCACGAACTCGGGGGTCTGGCGAATCTCGTTCACGACACTAGTGTAGCTCAAAAGCTACGCTTTACAACCCCCAGCAGGGACGATCCCAACAAGATGCATTACCAACAAACGTGCTACCAGGGGCCATTTCTCCTTAGGAGGGTGTCAGGCCCCCAGTTCCAACCGGGTTTCCAGATCCAGATCGAACCGCCCGTAGGGGTTGATGTGCTGGGTCAGGAGGGGACTCAAGGCCCCTAGATCCCTGGGCGTCATCCGTTCGGACCATCCGTCGTCCGCGAGCACGCGCTGGATCATCAGCGTGTTGATGTAGACCAGGCTGGACTGGAGCAGATGCAGGCAGAGCAGGCCCATCTCCTGATCCTCTCGCCGATTCGTCGCCAGCTCGCCGCCGCGTCCGTAAAAGATGAAGTCGTTGGCCGCGTTCCAGCTCTCCACCACATTCAGCCCCTCGTTCACCTCCCGGCGCAGGTCCTCGGAGGCGAGGTAGCGGCAGAGGAAGAGGGTCTTGATGGCCTTGCCCAGCTCCGCCAAAGCCTTGTAGGCGGGATGTGAAGCGCCGGAGCAGGCTTTCCGCGTCGGCCATGCCGCGCTTCATGGCCACGGCGTGCTTCACCATGGCGTCGAGCTGTTGTTCGATCAGCTCCCAGTCGATGCTTCGAGAAGCGAGCACCAGATCAAGGTTCGGGTAATCGCCCAAACCGGCCTCCTGTTCGACCTGGGAACACCCCAGGGCAAGCTCATCGCATCCCTGATGGCCGCCTTGGCTGAGTTTGAGCGGGACCTGCTGCGTGAGCGGATCCGCTCTGGGATCGCCGCCGCCAAAGCCAAGGGGCGCACCCTAGGGCGCAAAGCAGGGGAACGCCCGAAGTCGGATCGTCTCTCTCCCAAGGTAATCCGCTTGCTGGAAGAGGGCCGCTCCTACCGTTTCATCGCCCGGGAGCTGGGGCTGAGCCCCACCACCGTCATGGGAATCGCCCACCGTCATCGGGACGCTACTTGATCCCTGGTTGCACGTTTGTTGGGATTACCCCTATTGGGGTTACCCCCAGTGGGACCGCATATTCAAGGACGCCATGACCACGGCGGCAGCCATCGACAGCATCGTCCACCACGCCGTGATCCTCGAACTCACCGGCCCCAGCTACCGCGCCGAGGCCGCCAAAGCCCTCCTGCCGAAAGACACGTCGGACTAAGCGTAAAAGGTTGACTAAGGGACCAACACACGCGCTACAAAGCGGAGTTGGCTTCTCTTGTTTATAGACCCCGCTTGAGTGCGCAAACCCGGCACCCAAGCCCGTTGAGTGTGTGACCGAGGACCAGGGCAAATCCACCCAGCACACGGAGGACCGTCACCCATACTCCCATCGACTCCAGCAAAATGCTGACAACGACAGCGAGGAAGCCAAGGAGTGCCACCAGGCGCGGGGCCTGCTGCCCATGGATGCGATGCCCCTTCCGCAGAGCGAGAAACGCAATGACTCCGGAACTGCCCACCAGTCCCCATTCCACGGCTCCAGAGCCCACCCAACCGATGCCTAAGGTGGGGAGGGCGGCGGCAACCAGGGGCAGTGCTGCGCAGTGGATCGCGCAGATGGTCGAGGCGGAAGCCCCAACGAGGTCGAGTGATGGCGCATGAGAATGGCGGATTATGGACTCACTCAGAAGCTGTATTTGATCCGGGCGGCGAAGGTGCGAGGCGGGATAACGTGGGTGCCCCCAAAGGTGCTCAGGAAGTTGTAAAGCCCCTTCTCGTCGAAAACGTTGAGGAGGTCCAGGCTGACCTTCAGCGCCTTTCGATCCGCCAACTTGAACTCCTGCCCCAGACTCACATTCCACACGGTTCGTGACTTGATACGATAGTTGTCCCCCACCAGGCTGTCGTGCTCCAGGTGGACGTAGGGGATGCCGAAGTCGTAGTCCGGATTGCCCGCCACGGTGGTGGGATCACCTGCTTCCAATCCCGAGTCGTAGCGTCCGATGACTTGGCCGTAGAAGCCGCCGTGCTCGTAGCGAAGGCCCACCTGCATGGTGAGTTTCTGATCGTGGTCAATCAGGTAAGGGCTGGTGTCAACTGAGGTCGAAGCAGCATCTAGGCCCCCCACTGTGGGGTTGTAGAAGATGGTTCGGACAGTGCCCGCGCTGAGATAACCGGACCAGCCGTTCACGGGGATCACATCGAGACGGAGATCCATGCCGTGGAACTTGCCCTTTGCAGCGGCTATGGGGAAGAGCACGCCCGTATTCAGGAACTGGGAGTTGTCAGCGGCATTGGTGCTGCTCTTCCACCAGTACTCCAGGCTTACTTTCGCGACCTTCCCCAGTTGCTGCTCGACACCGACGAGGTAGCTGTCCTGAAGTTCAGCGCGCAGCTGCGCCACGGGGGTGTTGAGACCCGAAGTCGTTGTCCAGACCTGCTGAGACGTGGAGAGGGCAAGCCCCTCATTCTCTGGTGTGATCATCAGGCGGTCGTAAATGACACGGAAGAGAGTGCCGGAGGTGGGCACCGTATAGGCAACACCCACACGCGGCTGAAGCTGGTTCTGTGTGAAATTCCGCCCCCGGTAGCTGTCGAAGCGCAGACCCATACTTAGGTTCCAGTGACCAATCTTTAGATCATCCTGGATGAAAGCGGAGGCAAGGGTGGGTGTAATGCCATCGTCGAAGGTGAAAAGGTTTCCTCCCCCGAGGGAGCTATAGGGATAGAGCGGATCGCTGGGGCCGGAGACCAGGGTGGAATCCGTGATCGCAAAGGAGAACCGTTCATGGATGGGGTAGCGGACGTACTGCAGGCCCGCCTTGAACGTGTTGTCGCCATCCTTCTGGGTGTAGGCAGTCACCAAGCCCTGGTTATCAAGCGAGCGGTCCTGCTTTGCCCAGAAGGGGAAATCGGGGCCTCCGTCGGCAAAGCCCGACGACAGGTCATGGGTGGGCGTGAGCTTTGAGGTGCTGTGGCGGTAGAAAAGGCTCGTATCCAGACTCTGGATGTCACTGAAGAGGTGGGTCCAGCCCAGGCTCACATTGGCGTCCACGTTCTCCACGCGCTGATTCTGGCCCGCAAGTTCCTGGCTGGCGAGGTTCACCACATCCCGCTTGGTCTGACCCCCACTGATGGAAACGCGCAAGGTGTCAGTTGACGAAAGCAGCCAGTCGAAGCGGCTGAAAAGGCGCTCCGTATTCCCGTGGTTGTGCAAGTTGTCAAAATTAACGGGATCGAGAAAACGGTCGCTCTGGGAAGTTGCCCCTGTGACGAAGTACCCCGACTTGTCACCCCCTCCGCGCACGCTGAATCCCATTTCGCTGGTGTTGAAGCGAGCAGCCCCAAAAGACACATCGCCTCCAAATCCGTTGGATGAACCCAACCCGCTTTTTGAGGTGAGATTCACGACCGCGCCAGGCTTGCCGCCGAATTCTGCCGAAATGCCGCCGGTGATGACCTCCATGCTCTCCACCTGGGAAGGGTCCATTGAATTGGAGAAAGTGGCCTGCACCTGATCTGTCACCGGCACACCATCGACCACGTACATCACCTGCCCGTGGCTGCCACGGAAGTGGAACCGGCCATTCTCGTCCTGGATGAAGCCTGGGGTGGCGAGGAGGATATTCTCCATCCCCCGGCTCTGCACGGCTGTCGGGATCTTCTCGATGGTGGACTGATCGATGTCCGTGTGACTGGAGGCGTGGTCCTCAATGAGGTTCGCCTTCTCTACCACCTCCACGACCGCAGAGGCGGTGGCCAGGAGGGTCAGGTCTAATTCAATGGGAAGGTTGGAACGCACATCCAAATTCTTGTGGACCGTGCCGAGACCCGGAACACCCGCTTCCAGGTGGTAGGGGTTGAAGGGCAAATTGTTGAGCCTGTAACGCCCCTGGGCATCGGTCTTCACCACCCGGCGGAACCCGGAGATCTTGTTCTCTACGAGCACAGATGCGGCTGCCACGGGCTTGCTCTGCTCATCCATCACCAGACCACTCACCGTACCGCTCGCCGATTGCGCGAGCGCGGCGACATGGATGGCACTCATCGCGAGGGTAAAATTGAGAATTCGTCGCATTTAATTACCTCTTGTTAGAACCAATTTCTATTAAGGCTTTAATCCAAAACAGAATCAAGTTCTATTTCTGTAAAATAGATCTTGTTCAATATCAGGAGATCCATGAGTTGCCATACCTCAAAGGATTCCCTTCACGCCGTGGGAATGAAAGTCACCAAGGCAAGGGAGGTCCTGCTGCGGGTCCTTGAAGCCTCCGACCATCCCCTCACCGTGGACGAGATATACGACCGTCTAGCCCAACCGCGCCCAGGTCGGCCCACGATCTACCGGAATCTCGAACGGTTCATCCAGGAAGGCTGGGCCGAGTCATTCGTGGATAAGAACCAGATCCAGCGGTTCCTCCGCTGCAGCACGACCGAGCATCATCACCACATTCACTGCGAGAAGTGTCAACGCACGACGGAGTTGGACGGTTGTGCCATGACGAAGGCCCTGTCCCAGCTTGAGCGCCAGTGCGGATACAAGGTCACCCGCCACCAGCTTCAGATCTATGGCCTATGCCCGGGGTGTCAGAAGGCATTGACACTCAAATAAACACAGAGGGGGTGCCCTCTCGAGTAGGCACCCCCGGTTACCCGGGGGCACCTCTCACAGAACCGTGCAAGTGCTGTTCACACACGGCTCTTCGGGATAACGGGTTATGACCCCCGCCACCGGCCGGTTTACGACCTCTCCTATCCCGGGGCCACTGGTTGTGGTCCTGGGGCAACGATGACTGGTTGCTTGAGCCTCCACCGGTCCAGCACGGACACGAGCCCCCGTTCGGCGAAATACGCGTTGCGGAGTCCCCGGTCCACGGCGGCGCAGTGACTCAGTGCCCAGATGGACTTTCGGCCACCATAGACACTGCCCCACGCGGTCTTGGTTCCCACTCCCAGACGAATCAGGCGAATCACGGCTGTCCGCTTGGTCTTCCAGTGCTTGAGTTGGATGGCCCTCAACCGTCGCCGGATGTGGGCGTCCAACGCATGCAGCGTCCTCTCTTCTCCGGTCGTGCAGATTCCAAAGAACCCGATCCAGCCAACCAAGTAGCCGTTCACCCGGCGGATACACTCTCGGAGCGATTTCCCCCAGCCTCTTGGCGTCAGTTCCTGAATCCGAACCGCGAGACGCTCTTTCGATCGTTTCGACAGCAGCACTTCGATCTCTCCCTCCAGCGGGTCGCGCCGAAGTCGGAAACCAAGGAAGTGCCTCTCTTCTGGATGGGCCACGGCGCTCTTCTGCTCATTCACTTTCAGGCGCAAGCGCCGTTCG